>CAMVBS010000004.1 GCA_947165785.1 uncultured Clostridia bacterium
AAGCTTCCGACGGTACGCTTTATCTGGTCATCCATTCCGGCAGCCGTAACCTCGGTAAGCAGGTTGCGGAGCTTTACCAGCACCTTGCAGTTGAACTTCACAAGGGTAAGGAGGAATACTATGTAAAGCGCGAAGAGATCATCAGGACCTATAAGGAAGAGGGCAGGAGAAAGGAGATCGAAGGAGCACTCAAGGAACTTAACAGAAAATACGAGAGAACGGATCTTAAGATCCCCGAGGCATTGTGCTGGCTCTACGGTTCTTTCCTGGAGGACTATCTCCACGACGTCAAGATCTGCCAGGAGTATGCGACCATGAACCGTGAGCTCATGGCAGATATCATCCTTCAGAAAACGGGTCTTACTAAGGTCAGCGCTTTCCATACAGTCCATAACTATATCGATACCGATGAGATGATCTTAAGAAAAGGTGCGATCGCTGCACACAAAGGTGAGAAGGTGTTGATACCGATCAACATGCGTGACGGTTCTATCCTTGCAACAGGCCGCGGCAATCCTGACTGGAACTATTCTGCACCTCACGGTGCGGGTCGTGTCATGTCCAGGAGCAAGGCCAAGGCGACTATCCTTCTGAAAGACTTCGAAAAAGCGATGGAAGGTATCTACACGACTTCGGTCAACGAAGCAACTATCGACGAATCCCCAATGGCTTACAAGTCTTTGGAGGACATAATCGATGTCGTTTCAGAGTCCGTTGATATCATTGAAGTCATCAAGCCGATATTCAATTTCAAGGCTTCCGAGGAAGGTCCTTTCTGGATGAAAAAGAAAGATCAGTAGATCTGGTAGACTATCGTATTATTGTCGTCAGGGAAATATGCGACCTGCTTTAAGTTGGTCGCAAAAAACTCTGCGGCATAGATAGCTCTGTCATTATTGTCATGGAGGTCATAGAACTCCGGATCGAAGACAAGATACTTGATCTCACGTTCCCTGCAGTAAGCCTTGAAAGTATCTATATCACCGCCGCATCCTGAGATGAGCCACTTGTAGATCTTGTCTCGCTTATCCGTATCATGACCTGCTGACCATGCGTAGTAAGGCCAGCCGTAGTATGACGGACGTCCTGCAAGATAGAATCTGTTGACCGACCACATTGGTGTAAGGAATACGTCTGACGGAGAAGTGTTGTGCTCTATCCAGTCAACGAGTTCCGAGTCGGTATTGATGTCGATGTGATCCTTATTGAGATTAATGTAAGTGCGCCATTCCACAAGTCCCGTTGCCGTAAGTCCGAGGAGCAGGCAAAGTGCGACGAGAACGGATAATGCCTGAACAGGGATATATGCGGGGAGAGGAAGTCCGAGCGGTTTTGACGGTTCTTTTTTCTCCTCGTTCATCTTCTGCGCGAGCTCATCATTATCCAGAGGAAGGAGCTCAGGAAGAACGACACGGTTACGAAGTGCCTTGATTGGAAGTACAAAGAGATTACAAAGAACAGTTGAAACAAAGATGCTCATGAAGATAAGCGAGATCTGTATGAACTTGTGATTCGCGAGCATCTCTTTTGTTACTCTGAAATTAAATGCAAATATGAGCGGAAGAAGGAAACATACAACGAGAAGTGAACGGTATACCGGTTTCTTCTTTATGATGTCCTTGGCAAACCATGCAACCGCAAATATCGCTGCGATCGCGAGCGTGAATCCCGTGATGTAGATAAGGTAGCTCATCTGTCCTTTGAATGTCTCTGATTCGCTTACGAATCCCTTCTGAAGGGAGAAGGCTACGAGATTCTTGTATGATCCGGAGAATATCCTTGTCTGAACATAGGATGAACCGACTGAAAGGACTGCGACTGCAAGGTAGCTTAAACGGTTCTCGCTCATTATCGCCATGCCGAACAGGATAAGAAGACCTGCGATCAGGGCAGAGCCGTGGATGTAAGGCATTACGAATACGATCACGAGCGCGAGGATGAGATTACTTACAGGGAACAACGGATCGTTCTTTCTCGGGATCCATGCGTTCTTTGAGATGAACGCTTCCTTGTAGTTGCCGTTCATGATGCTTATGTAAAATCTCCTGACGTGCGGAATGAAAAGTATCACGAGGATAAGTATCATTGCAACACCGAACATGAGGTGTCGCTGATTGGCATAAACGTTGATCGCCCAGATTCCCCAGTTGTCATATGGCGTGTCATTAAACCATCTGTATGAATTCTTCAGAAGGTCGAAGATCATGGTCGTTGTGTATTGGTGTTTGATGCAGTCACCGATAAGTGAGAAGACGTTAAAAGAACTTCTGAAAAGTACCAGGACAGGTGCCAGCAAAAACCCGAGTCTCCTGCTGCTTAAAAGAACAGTGAGAAGTCCCAGGAGCATGAAGCAGCTTACCATCGCGATGATCGACGGAAGGTTAAGTGCGTAGTCGATCGGAAGCCCCAGAAATTCGAGGACTCCGCAGAAAAAGTAGAAGAAAAAGTGGTACTGGATGCCGTCTCCCGAGTAGTGCATATACTGTGTCGGGAAGTTTGAGGATACGCCGAATGAGGAAGTTATGGCAGTATGCGGTGCCAGATCCGAGAAGGTCGTGAAGCCGTTTTCGAGAATACCGTTATTGATCCTGAATGTATAGAAGAAAAGAAATGCGGAGATCGCGGTAAAAAATACGATCGACAATCCGTAGAAGACAGTTGTTACGATGGAATTGTCATAGTCAGGGATCTTGCTGTTCTTCTCGATCTTTCTTTTTTTGTTGCGGCCGATCAGGACGAAGATCACGTAGCACATCAAAGTTGCAGTGACAGCCGTTCCTGCGGTTATGGGGCCCTGACGTGTGAGAACTTTGGAAAATCCGAGCGACAGGTAATAGTCAGCAAAAGATGCGATGGAGATGCCGACGATGAAACCTGCAGGGACCTTAAAGAGAAGTTCAGGGATGTTACTAAGTGACTTTTTGTTCGGTGCAATGGCAACGAATAATCGTCTTACATCCGGTACCAGAAATGACACCAGTTCGTAACCGAAAAAAGCACACAAGATAATGAACAGGATCCCTAACATATAAACTCCTCTGTTTTTAATATATACATATCTTATCAAAACGTCACAAAGGCAAAAAATACAATAATGTTACGTTAAGTATACAGTTCTGTAAAACCTTGGTATCTCGGCTTTTTGGCTCGAAAAAGAATGCTACAATCCTTAAAAATCAAAGTGTTTTTAAGGAGCTTTATCGCCATGAAGATCGTAGTTTTGGCGGGTGGTCTCAGCCCGGAAAGAGATGTCTCGAAAACATCAGCAAGCCTTATCGCAAATGCTCTTCTCACAAAGGGTCACAAAGTAGCGGTGGTCGACCTCTATGAAGGTGTCGAGGAAGGCGTATCATTGGATTCGATCTTCAGGGAAGGAACTGACTCTCTTTTCAGCTATGAGATCCCTGAGACAGAGCCTGATCTCGAAGCACTTATCCAAAGCTTCGGAGGAAGAAGAGAGTGGCTCGGACCTCGTGTCATCGAGATCTGTAAGTTCGCCGATTCCGTATTCCTCGGACTTCACGGATCACACGGCGAGAATGGCCAGCTTCAGGCAGTTCTCGATGCCCATAACATTGCTTACACAGGTTCAGGTTACCTCGGATGCGCACTTGCAATGGATAAGGATATCTCCAAGGCTATCATCGCATCACGCGGAATTAAGACGGCAAAATGGATCGTTAAGCCTGCCGAGCAGATCGATATCGATGAGATCAAGAATACGATCGGTATCCCTTGTGTCGTTAAGCCGATCGGTTGCGGAAGCAGCTGCGGCGTTTCCATCGTTAAGACGGATGACGAGTTTAACAAGGCTATCTCATATGCTGCAAGCTACAAGCAGGAAGTATTGATCGAAGCATTCATCACAGGTCGTGAGATCACTGTCGGTGTAGTAAATGATGAAGCACTTCCTATAATCGAGATCATTCCTCATGAAGGTTTCTACGATTACAAGAACAAATACCAGGCAGGACTTACGGATCATATCTGTCCTGCAAAGTTTACTGATGAACAGACAAAGCGTGCACAGGGTCTCGCAGTCGAGATCTTCAAGGCGCTTCGCATGAAGGCATACGGAAGGATCGACATGATCTATGACGAGAAGGTCGATGATTTCTGGTTTATCGAAGCCAATAATCTCCCGGGTATGACAAACACGAGTCTCGTTCCTGATGCCGCAAAGGTTGCAGGTATCAGCTACGAAGATCTCTGCGATCGTATCGCAAGATCATGCGGAAACGGCAAAATCTGATCATCAGGGGTTAGTAAGTGAAGGAAGGAAAAGTCAGGGTCGGAATAATCGGAGGAGGTGCTGCAGGTCTTTTTACGGCTTGTCAGCTGAACAGACTACGCGGAAGTTCCGACATAGACATCACCATAATCGAGAAGACATCCGTGCTCGGCAAGAAGCTTACGCTTACGGGCCACGGACGTTGCAACATAACTAACAGGAAGGAACCTTCGGAATTCAAGAAGGGACTTCATGAAGCAGGTAATTTTCTTTACCCGGCGATAAAGGAATTCAGTCCGGATGACACGGTGAAATTTTTCGAGAAGGATCTCGGACTTAAGCTCAAAGAGGAAGACAATAACAGGATGTTTCCGGTGTGTGACAGCGCGGTCAAGGTGCGCGACACACTGGTATCCTACATCTCGGACAACGTAAGGATCATATGCGATTCCAAGGTTCTCGACATCGCCAAGGGGGAGGACTTCGAGGTGTATACCACAAAAGGTGACATGCACTTTGACGTACTCGTTTTATCATGCGGAGGCGGCTCGTTCCCTGAGACGGGATCGACGGGAGATTCCTACATCTTCGCGACCGGTCTCGGGCATACAGTCGTTCCCATCCGCGCAGCTCTGGCACCCGTGAAGGTCGATGCAAAGGCAAGAGAATTCACATCGGCATTGAGCGGAGTATCTGTAAATGCCAATGCATCACTCTACTGCTCGGGAAGCAGATCCGCATCATCTGAAGGTGACGTGCTCTTTGCTGACTTTGGTCTGACAGGTCCTGCCATCATGGAGCTCTCGCGTGAGATCCCGACGGATATTGCCGACATGAACGGTTGGATCGAACTTGATTTCACGCCTTTCATGAGCGACGAGCAGATCGATAAGGAATTCCAGAAACTCATCAATGAGCATCCTGATACGAAAGTATCCACACTTGCATCCAAGTTCGTCCCTTCATCAGTATCCAGGGAACTTACCGCGCGTGCCAAGGTCACGGATCTTTATGCCCAGAACTTTACCAAGCAGAACAGGAAGGCTCTCTGTAAAGAGATCAAGCATCTGGAACTCGGCATCGACGAAGCTCCTTCACTTGAGCGTGCCTATGTTACCCGCGGCGGAGTAGTTCTTAAGGAAGTCGACCGTAAGACCATGCAATCCAAGATCGTTCCGGGTCTTTATATCATCGGCGAGGCGCTCGACATCGACGGCATAAGCGGCGGTTATAACCTTCAGTGCTGCATGAGCGAGGCTTATGTTGTAAGCAGGAGCATACTCGGCTGAATCCCTTAGTAAAAATACTGATATTTTTTCTCGAAAAAGATAGCAGATTACCCCATTCAAGGTTTAAAATATCTGCATGAGGGTCAAATGCTTTTTACATTGCGATTCTTTGTGAATATGTGTTATGTGAGGGGGACATACCATGGCTTTTTGCAGCAAATGCGGTCTGAAACTGGAAGAGGGGGATCTGTTCTGTCCAAAGTGCGGAGCGAAGGCAAGGATATTAGAGGAAACAGCAGGTCAGGAGCCTTCCAAGGCACCTGTTGAAGAGGTCAAAGAACCTGTACAGGAAGCTTCGGTGCCTGTTACGATCTCCAAGGGTGAGGCCATAAGAAGACTGGAAAGATACAGGAAGAATCTTGTTAATCAAAAGCAGCTCAGAGAGAAGAAGACATCGCTTGCTTCCCGTGCTGATTCGAGGGAGCGTCCGATGCTTTCCGAGAGTGCCCCGTTCATTAAATTCTACTGGAAATTCATCCTTATCGGTGTGCTCATTATCATGGCGGGTTATATCCTTATGATCATATCTGCTCTGAAAGGCTGGGGTTTTGAAACCATGCTCTTTTTATGGGGAGGTATCATAGGAGGACTGATCACAATCCTTGTAGGTATAGGTGCGGCTAAGAGAAGCCAGAGAGCTGCTGTCTATGTGATAAAAGAACATAACGGTAAGATAAAGAGAAGCCGGCAAAGTGCCGAAGAGCTTTCTAAGGTATCAAGCGAATTATCAAGAGTTGACAAACTCATAAGAGAGGACTGTGAGATGGTCCCAATGAATTACAGGACCGCAGATAAGATATCCAAACTTATCATGGTATTCAAAGGTCCTGATGTGAATACCATTGAGGAAGCGATCGCTAAGCTTGAGAATAAAAAGTGATTAACTTAAATATTAGGGGGAATTAAGTTATGAAGCATTTAAAAGGAATCTATGGGTTAAGAAGAAAATCTGTGGCGATCGTTCTTATCGGTTGTCTGGTTGCTTCATCGTTATTGGTCTTCGCGGGATGTAACAGCGGAAATAAAAAGCGTACCAGAAGAAGTCATGATGATGACGATGAAGAGGAAATCGTAACAGAAACAGTAGAGACTACTACTGTCGAGACCACTTTGGAAACAACGGCAGCTACAACTGAAGTAACTACTGCTGCGACAACGACAGAACCTGTCATTACCGAACCGGAGAGAGCCGTTACAGGCAAATTCGATATAGAGAGAAACCTTGTATGTACTCACAGAGGATTTTCTGAAGGACTTTGCTGGGTTGAATATAAGGCTAATGATAAAGAAAAGCTCGGTGTCATGAATAAGGATGGAGAATTAATCTATTCGATCGGAGTACATGATATATCCAAACGTATCGATCAGGAATTCAACTACAGAGTATGTTGTACGGATTTTGAAAATGGACACAGTGTTATCTTTCCCAAAGGAAGTTATGGTGACATATCTAACGCAGGTTTTATCATTATAGACAGTGAGGGAAACGAAGTTCTTGTCAAAGACAATAGTGATGCTGCTGAGAAATGGTACTATCTCGGAACTTATAATGGTGAATTCCTTGTGGCTCACTATCGTGCTGATTTTTCTCATAGCGGGATCAATATTGAAGTTATAGATGCAACGGGTAGTGTAATTGCTGATGATATCTATGAATATACGTGTAATGGTGCCCCTTCTGAATGTGGATTAGCAAGGGATATGGGTGAAGGTATATTTGAGCTTTCTCTTTATGGGTCCTCTTATTATATCAATATGAATGAGTATACTTACTTGTATCCTGACGGTCGTAGGTTAGAGACGTCTCTGTATAATGGTACAGCCTATATGACTGGAAAAGTTGAGTGCGTCACACTCGATGATCTTAAAAATCAGGAATCTCTGGATGCTTATTTATCCGAAGCAACAGACATGACAGATGGATATGGTTTCGCACAGCGAGTTGGTGGCGGATACTTTTGGTGTAGTGGACCACAGGGTGAAGGTTTTTATTCCTATGATCGTTCAGTATTTATTGAGATTCCTGCCGTATCTGATGAAGTGTATTTCAAGTATTGCGGTCATTTTAGTGGCGGATATGCACCGGTTTATTATTTGGGTGCAGACAACCAGACATATTTTACCCTTCTTAAAGAGGATGGGACATTTGCTTTTGATCCTTTGATTTGTCAAGACCCGGGTTTTTGGGATTCTCACTATGATCCGGATTCTTGGAATGGTTATACTCCTGTTTGGATGAGTGATGATTATTCATACAGTATTGTGACTCCTGAGGGAAAGATCCTCGACCCCGGTGTGGATGATCTCTCATGCATCGGAAATGATGCCAAGATCAAGGATTGTTATTCCGGATCGCCTATTGATCTTGATAATTCATATATTGTTTCGGATGGATTCTTTAATACAGATTATCTGAATAAATCTGTATTCTCCGATGGTGACTCTGCAGAATCTGCATATTGTTCCGGTTCTTTTGCATATGTAAATCTCGCAGGAAGAAAGAAGATAACAGAAGTAACTGAATATGAAGATCTCAATAAGATCTTTATATACCATACGCGTGTAAACAACATGCAAGATGATTTCGAGACCAATATGAAGAAGTTAGACAAAGAAGATGAGAGAGTATATCACTTCAAGGTCGGCGGTCTATACATGGATGAGACGGTCCCGATCTACTATAAGTCGACTCTTTCTGACGGAACAGTTACGGAAGGTAAGTTTGATACTCCTGTCAGCGGCGATTCTGATCTGTATGTATACTGGACTTTCGATGATCCTGCAAATGTAACAGTTACATCCGAGACATTCAGTGTCTACAGATCTGATACTGATGAACTTTTGGGTACGATGTATGTTGAGTTTAACTGACAAATGAGTTATCGTATGATCTGCTGATAAAAACTCATTAAAGGAAACACCAACTATGACAAGGATTATTAAAAAGACTATTGCGGCCATGATCATGCTTTCCATGACATTGGCCTTGACGGCATGCGGCAAAGAAAAGATCGTAAAGGAATGCACCTGGGGTGAGGAGGATTTCAAGATCAAGTATGTCAAGACAACCGAAAGCGAGAGTGGCGATAAAGCGGTAATAAGACTTAAGATCGTTATGGACAAAGACGGCATGCCGGTAGACTTTTTCGAGAAGAATGTCGAAGACGGTAACCTCAAGATCAAAGATGAAAAACCTAGCCAGTTCTACAATTATACAAAGACCAAGCAGGGAAATATCGCAGAAGCCAACATGAGTTTCTTTATGCCGAAGGACTATGTTTTTGACGCCAACGATATAATCGTTAATGAATAATACTCTGTTGTAAGATAACTTTTCTTACGATAAAATCAAAACATCTTTATCGAATACGGAGTGGCACTTGTTATGAAAAGAAGCGACTATATCTCCTGGGATGAATATTTCATGGGCGTTGCGAGCCTGTCGGCTCAGCGCAGCAAGGATCCCAGCACACAGGTTGGCGCGTGCATCGTCAATGAAGAGAACCGCATTATGACCGTAGGTTATAACGGAATGCCCCGCGGATGTTCCGATGATGAATTCCCGTGGGAGAGGGAAGGCGGAATGCTCGATACGAAGTATGCTTTCGTCTGCCATGCCGAGATGAATGCCATCTTGAACTGCGGTACGGCTGATCTTCGTAATACCAGGGTATATGTTACTTTGTTCCCGTGCCGTGAGTGCACCAAGGCTCTCATCCAGAAGGGCATCAAGGAAGTCATCTATTTCAGCGACAAGTATCATGATACCGAAGATGCCATCGCAGCACGTAAGATGCTCGATGCTGCAGGTGTTGTATATAAGCCGTATGAGCCTACTGGCAGAAGTATAAATCTAGACGTATAAAAATCGGAGGGTATGAATATGATCTGTAACAATTGCGGAGCTAATATCGGAGACGGACAGTCTTTCTGTGAGAATTGCGGAAGTCCTGTACAGCAGGCACCACAGCAGGTGCAGCAGCCGGCTTACCAGCAGCCTGTAGCACAGCAGCCACAGCAGCCGGTACAGCAGTATCAGCAGCAGCTTCAGCCTAATGGTGCGGCAAGTGCAGAATCACTTGCAATGAAAGCCATGATATTCGGTATCGTAACGATGGGCTGTGTCGTTGTACTTGACTGGATCCCTTATATCAAGGGCCTTGCAGCGATAGCAGGTGTTGTATTTGCGATCCTTGCCCTGTCATTTACATCCAAGGCAAGAGCACTCGGTTCCAGGAACATCAAGGATAAGCTCGGAAAGATCTTCGGTGTTATAGGTCTCATCCTCAATATCGTCCTTCTTTTCATCAACATGACAGGATGGCTTTTGGGCTTTATCAACACACACATCCTTCATTGATCGCGGGATGACTTTTTCGAGAAAAGAAGTCAGGATAGCGTAATTTCTTCTCGAAAAAGTGTATTGCAAATTACAAAGCACGAAATTATAATGAGTCCATATCTTAAATGCGTCGATTGAGAGGAGTAGTCTTCCCAAAGCGGCAACAGGGATGAGAGGTCTTGACTGAGAACCTTTCTTGCAAAAGCCGGGAATATGAAGTTCGCTCATGAGCAGGAGTGCTGAAGCTGTTGGTTGTAGGCGTTCCCGGAGGTTCACCGTTAACATGAACGAAGAATTGTTGGATTCTTGCTGAGAGCAGCCCTTCACAAGGCTGAAGATGGGTGGTAACGCGTATACTATACGTCCCGTCAACGGAGACAATGTCCGTTGGCGGGATTTTTGTTTATCCGAGAGCAAGATGCGAAAGGAGAAAGAAAATGGCAAAAAAGGAGTTCAAGACGTTCATTTGGGACGAGAAGAACGAGTGTATGAGCGATGACGAGCGCGAAGCACTGGTAAGCGAGAGGATCAGATCCTGCGTAAAGAGACTTTATGAGAAGGTCCCTTACTACAAGAAAAAGCTTGATGATGCCGGTATCGAGCCGGGCGACATCAAGGGTACGGAGGATCTTTGGAAGCTTCCGTTTACGGATAAGTTCGACTTCAGGGATAATTACCCGTTCGGAACACTGGCTGTTCCGAGAGAGGACGTCGTACGTTTTCACGCATCTTCCGGAACTACGGGAAGGATGAAGGTCGTAGGCTATACACAAAACGATATCGATCTGTGGTCTGATATGCTCTGCAGAGCCTTCGCCATGGCAGGCATGCAAAAGGGCGACCTTGCTCATATCTCTTACGGCTACGGACTTTTCACGGGCGGTCTTGGACCTCACTATGCATGTAAGCCGTTCGGTGCTACCGCTATTCCTGTATCTACGGGTCAAACAGACCGTCAGATCATGATCCTTACAGAATGGAAGCCTGACGTAATCTTCTGTACTCCTACGTACATGCTCAACCTCCTCGATAAGATGGAGGAGAAGGGCATCGATAAGAGCCAGCTTAACTTAAGGACGGGTATCTTCGGAGCTGAGGCATGGACGCTCGACATGAAGCGTGAGATCGAGGAGAGAGCAGGCATCAGGGCATTTGATATCTACGGACTTTCCGAGGTGTGCGGTCCGGGAGTAGGCTGTTCATGTGAGAAGGGCGATCTTATCCACATCCAGGCAGATCACTTCTGGCCTGAGGTCGTTGATCCGAAGACAGGTAAGCCATTGCCTGACGGCGAGATCGGTGAGCTCGTATTCTCTTCCATCACTAAGGAAGCAGTACCGCTCATGCGATATAACACTCATGACCTTACACGTATATATCACGGTAAGTGCGCATGCGGAAGAACAACTCCGAGGATCGAGAAGATCACGGGAAGAGCAGACGATATGCTCGTTATCCGTGGAGTAAATCTCTTCCCGAGCCAGATCGAGGAGGCTATCGGTAAGCATACTGATGCCGTATCCCTTAACTATCAGATCTTCGTAGACAGGGTCAAGAACCAGGATACGATCTATGTTAAGCTCGAACTTAAGCCGAACCTCTTCTCTGATACGGTAGGTGATCTTGCTAAGCTCAACAAGGCCATCGAGGCTGATATCACATCCATTACGGGTCTTCATATCAGAGTTCAGCTCGTTGAACCTAACACGCTTCCTAAGTCAGAAGGAAAGATGAAGAGAGTTATAGACTCGAGGTTCAAATAAGTAGTATACTTCTCCAAGGGTAAAATGACTTTTGGGGGTCTACTATGACAAACAACATAAAGAGAAATGTATCCGTGGTGCTTATCACGGTAATGACGGTTATTATGGTCGCTTTCGGAAACTGCCTTGCAGATCCGGAAGCGACTGTTGATTCTACAAATCCCTGGGAATCGGGCGGACAGATAACGCTTACGCTGAGCGGATGCGACGGTTATAACAAGATAACGGTCGTAGCCGACTTCGGAGGCACGGTCTCTGACGCATCGGGCTGGGGATTTGATACTTATAAAGTGGACGGCAGCAAGGTTACAGCTGAAGTTACAAGAGGCGGCCAGAATGACTGGGCCTTTAACGG
The DNA here is from genome assembly GCA_947165785.1 of uncultured Clostridia bacterium. Classification (GTDB taxonomy): domain Bacteria; phylum Bacillota; class Clostridia; order Saccharofermentanales; family Saccharofermentanaceae; genus Saccharofermentans. The sequence continues at coordinate 11,981 of CAMVBS010000004.1, forward strand.
CAGTGTCGGTATCCAGGTCAACGGCTCCAATATCAAGGATATAAAGCTCGTATCGATCACGGGTGACGGTGTAAGCGGCACTGTCTCCAACGCTCCTTCAAATAAGCCGACGACCGCTCCTTCCAATGGTACACAGACAACTACTGCTCCGGTAGAGACAGGATCTTCCGATAACAAGGAAGGCAAGAAGGGTGACGACTGGCTTACGACAGACGGCAGTAAGATCGTCGACAAGAACGGCACAGAAGTGTGGCTTACGGGAGTCAACTGGTTCGGTTATAACACCGGGACCAACATTTTCGACGGGTGCTGGTCATGTAATATGGATCAGTCCCTTAAGGCTATCGCAGACCACGGATTTAACCTGCTGAGGATCCCGATCTCCGCTCAGCTCCTTCTTGACTGGAAGGGCGGCAACTACCCTCAGGCTAATTTCAATCAGGCCAACAACTCCGAACTCGTCGGAATGAACAGCCTCGAGATCTTTGATTATGCGCTCCAAAGATGCGAGGCATACGGTATCAAGGTCATGCTCGATATCCACAGTGCGGAGACAGATGCATCGGGTCATAATGCGCCGCTGTGGTACACGGACAAGATCTCCGCTGATCAGTACCTCGAGGCACTCGACTGGGTATCCGCGAGATATAAGGATAACGACACCATCGTTGCATATGATCTTAAGAACGAGCCTCACGGCGCGGGAAATGAACAGAACAGAGCGATCTGGAATGACTCCAAGGATCCTAACAACTGGCGTTATGTTGCTTCGCTTGCAGGTAATACGATACTTGATAACAACCCTAATGCTCTAATCGTGATCGAGGGAAATCAGATCTTCCCGAAAGATCCGGGAAGCAACAACTTTACGTCGATGAACGAGGATGATTACTACAATGCATGGTGGGGCGGAAACCTCATGGGCGTTAAGTACTATCCGGTCGACCTCGGAAGCAAGGAGAGAAATAAGCAGATCGTCTATTCTCCTCACGATTACGGCCCTGCAGTATATCAGCAGCCGTGGTTCGGTTCGGGATTCTCCTATCAGTCCCTCATGGATGATTACTGGTACGATTACTGGTATTACATCAAGGATCAAAATATCGCTCCTATCCTTATCGGTGAGTGGGGAGGCTTCATGTCGGGCGATAACCTTACATGGATGACGTATTTAAGACAGCTCATCGGCGAGAAGAAACTCCACTATACGTTCTGGTGCTTCAATGCGAACTCCGGTGATACAGGCGGACTTGTTCTTGATGACTTTACGACATGGGATGAGGAGAAGTACTCATTCGTTAATGAAGTCATCTGGAAAGATGATGACGGCAAGTTCGTCGGTCTTGATCATGAGATCCCTCTCGGATCTTCGGGTATCTCGTTAAGTGATTACAGCGGCATCCTCGTTACGGTGGATGACGATAAGGAACCTGAAGAGACAACTGAGACTTCAGAGACTGAAGAAACCGAGCAGACTTCCTTGACGGATACTGCTGTATCGGAAACGGCAGCTGAGACGTCGGAAGAGGAGCTCATCAAAGAGCCTTCAGTCGAGAAGAAGAACAACATGCCTATGTCAACTCTTAGTAAGGCAATAAAGATAATTGCCGCAATACTCATAGGTATCGCGGCAATCGCCGTTGCTTTTATTGTGCTACGTGTTGTTTACCTCAGGCGCAAGGGAATGAACTTTAAAGAGATACTCGTAAATCTCTTTAAGCTATTCTGATGCGTCAGGTGATCAGATGATTAAACAAAACAATTACTCGAAGCTGATATCCGTAATAGTGAATGTCTGCTTCTTGTCATTCTTATCTTTCTTCGTTGCGTCGAAGTAAAGATAAATACCGTTCTTATTCTCCTCTGTGAGAGTGATGGTAACGGTCTGCTCTTCAGTTGAAGAGAACTTACCTTCGTTGTCCCAGTGATTACGATAGAAGATCGGGTTGTTCTCGTCCTGGTTCGTAATACCAAGGTTCATACCTTCTCTTGAAGGGATAACTGTCAGGGTAACTGTGGAATACTTATCGAGATCGACACCGCCGAAATCGATGATAACGGTCTTCCAGTTCTCCTTCTTCTTGGAGCTCTTCTTATATGAGATCTTGCAGATATCATCTGTCTCGTCGATCTCGTAGAAAGAAGAATTTGTGTGGATATCGTAAGAAGGTTCGTCGCCTTCTTCGATTACATTGTTGTCGTCGTTGCTTATGACTTCTTCTGTGTCTGCATCGTTCGGATCTTCGTTGGTTGGCTCGTCTTCGGTTTCAACAGGGTCAACGTCAGAAGGTTCAGGTGTGATAACGGGAGCTTCAGTAACGACAGGCACTTCTGTTACGGCCGGAGCTTCTGTTGGCGCAGGAGCTTCGGTTACGACAGGTGTCGGTGCCTCGGTGACCTCAGGAACTTCAGTAACTTCTGCTGCATCGGAAACAGCATTGCAGCCGAACTTGCTCAAGTCTGTCTTAGAGGAGGCAGTGATCGTCAATGTATGCTTCTCGCCTTCGTTACCGTTTACCTTGCACTTCAATTCCGTATCGACAACATCCTTTGTGCTGTGGCCTGAAGGCTTGGTATTCTTGTTGATGAGATTATTCTTGAAAACGTTATTTGATGCACCGGCTTCGTTGGCATAGATCTTGCCGCTTGCATGGTAGAAGATATTGTCGTAGATCTTATTTGTGTCTGAGTCTGCGAGCTGGATGTTGAAGCAAGGTTTCTCTTGATTAACAACAGTGTTGTTGTGGATATCGAGCTTATTTGCATAGCCGTTGATATCGTCGTCATCAACACTTCCGCCGATGCTGATGCCTGCAAGATTATCGTTGTTGATCAAAGTATTGTTATATACTCTGATGTCATCAGTTGAACCGTACTTTACGCCCTTTATGTCGAAAAGATGCTCGCTGGCAAGCTCGATACCGATGTCACAGTTATATACGTAATTATCGTAGATGCTGATATCGTATCCACCGTCAACATAGATGCCGCCTGCGCATGCGCTGTCGTATGTCTTGTTTTCCTTGGATGAGATATTCTCTACCGTATTTCCGTATATTGTTCCGTTATGGGCTCTGTCTACATCGATAAGCTTCTTGCTCGGCTTATCCTCGTCAACGTTCTCATAACCGATGACATCGATTCCGATGTTGTCACAGCCATAGATGTGGTTGTTGCTTATAGTGAAGTTCTCGACACATCCGTTGATGGCAAGTGCTTCGCTGTTGCCGAGGACAAGATTGTGAAGGCTGCAACCGTCGATGGTAACGTTTTTGATACCTTTCGGAATCTCCTGATCGTCATGGTATGTGTTAACAAGGATACCCTGTGCGTTTACTTCCCCGCCTTTGTACTTACAACCCATACTGTAGATCTCACAATTGGAGATAACGATGTCATGAACACCGTCAACGACTTCGATACCGTATGCCGCATGACTTGCGGATTTGGTATAAAGACCTGTGATCTTCATGTTCTCAACGGTTACGTTAGAAGCTTCGACACTGATCATGGTCCATCCGCTTACGCTTGAACCGTCAAGTATCGCAGATCCCTTGGAATCGCTGATGCCCTTGATCGTAACATGGTCTTGGGTGATCGTGACGTTCTCCGAATACGTGTTCGGCTTAACGTTGATGACAACATCGCCGCCGGCCTTTTTCACGGTGTTTGAATTAAGTGCTGCCGTGATGGTCTTGTACTTTTCATTCGGACCGACAGTAACTACAGTTTCTGAGTCAGCAAGAACCGCTGCAGGGAAGCTGACGCCTGCTGCAATGATGAGTGCAGCAAAACTCGCAAAAATCTTTTGTAGCTTTTTCATTTCTTTTCCTCCATTAAGAATGTTTTAGCAACGGACGGGCATAAGACTACTTTAAGTAGTATCAAAAGTCAAATAAAGTCAAAGAATAAAAAGCAAGCTCAAAAATACAAAAGCATCATCACTCAAATTTGAGAAATGATGCTTATTTAAATTATCTACAAACTATTTAATACCAGGCGTTTAAGGGTTATTAACCGTTAACTTTTACGGTATGATGATAACCTATGTCAGTGGTTAAATCAAGTGGCTTTTTCGAGAGGAAAAAAGAGTTCTTATCGATCAGTCTATGGCTGCTTCAGAAGTTATGGAGTCTACCATCTTATATACTTTATCTGCATCCTCATTGGGCATGACCTTGTAGATGATCGTGTGAGCTGCAAACTGATCGACATATGTGATGAAGTTATCCCTGTCAGGAACATCCGGCAGCCTTGGCTGATACCAGACATCAGATCCTCCGTAGAGCATTATCACATTGCAGTCGGTATTCTTCATCCAGTCCATGAGCATGTTGCGTGATGAAGGATCATATTCGAGTGAATCGTAGACTTCGGGATAAAGGGTCATCTTATAAAGGATCATGTCTTCCATGTTCTTCGTAACGACAAGCTCAGCTCCGCTGCCGTCTTCTTCGAGGGCCTCGCGAAGATAGGAGAAGTCATAGTCGTGTTCGCCGATCTCCTTAAAAGCCTGAATGTAATACGGGGCGAATTCGGAATTGACTGCCCAGGTGTCAGGCTCGTTGGCTTCGATAAGCATGTCGAGCATGTTATCAAGATAACTGTCCTGATCTTTGGAGTTCAGAAGACTTCTTATGGATGAGAAATCCTGTTCGTACTGCCAGGTCTGAGTCGCAAATTCAAGGACTGCCATATCATAGAGGACCTCAGGCGTCGTGAAGTCATTAAACACGGCACCTTGAGTTATGCCATAGTCATAATATCTCTGCTGAAGATCTTCGCGGTGTTTGATCGCCTCGACCTGGAATTCGAGAACGAGTCCTCTGTATTCCGATGCCTTGTCGGGACCGTATCTGTCATCACCGATGGTAGTATAGATGTTCTTCATGAAGCCTTCTGCCTGAGGACCGTCACAATATGGTGCAACGATCGGAACATAGATGTCGGCATCGTCAGGGAAATAGGCACCCTGGAGCATCGTTGTCATGCCGCCCTTGCTGCCGCCTGTCATTACCCAGCCGTCAGGTTCGAGGATCCTGTCGAACTGCTCGTAGATATGATGGAAATCGCAGGCTGCGTTATAGGTAGTGAGATATTCCCAGTAATCGGCTTTTGAAACATCCAGTCCGTCAGGTATTGATTCACCGAAGAAGCGGTACTCCGCATTTATGAAATTGCATTCCATCTGTTCGGCAAAAACGCCCAACATCGGACCGTAAGTCAAGTAGAGATCATCAGGCAGGAAATAGCCGCCCGTGTAAAATTCGCTTATATCGGAACCTGTATAGAAGAACTCCACTCTCTGATCGAAAGTCCCGCAGGAAGGGTCATTCCAATCAAGCGGCTGCTCGAATATGACCATGAAGTTCGTGCCATCTACGCCGCTGTAATTATCGATCTTTGTTACTTCAACGACACCGTCGAGAGATCTGATCTGATCCTCGATCGAAAGCGTCCTGTCGATCGGCTCGGGTTCGGCCTTGATCTCGACAGGTTCATCGGTAACGACCGAAGGGATCGTATCGTCTGTCTCGGTCGCCTCAGGAGTCTCTGTAACTTCAGTCGTCTTGGAAGGTTTGCTCCTTACCGACTTTTCCTTAACCTGTACTTCGTTTGCTGAGCATGCCGATAATAGGAGCACAGCCGACAAAAGCAGTGCGTAGATCCTAGTGTTTTTCATAAAATATCCCTTATCTCGAAAAAGTTATTCCGTTCCTTATTTTGTCAGCTCGATGAAGAATCGGATCTGACCGTAAACAGGTACCAGATAAAGAAAGATCCTCTTACGTGGAAGACCAAGGTCATTAAGTCTTCTTGCCGTCATGCTGATAAGAGGGAGTAAAGCGATAAGCGACAGTGCGCCGACAACGTAATTGACTCCAGGAATGTAATCAGCCACAGCCGTTCCCACGCAGATGATCACAAAGAAGAGAAAACCGAACCAGTACTCTCTCTTGCCTGTCTTGTCGGAAAAATTAACGATGTTGACTATAAAGTTCTTGATGGCTCTTCCGAATGAGACTTTGGAATCGTCAGGACTTGTCCTGTTCTCGTTATAAGCGCTGCCTGAAGCCTCTGCGGTTGCAGGGATCTGTGAAAGGACAGGCGCAGGCTCCGGTGACTTATAGGCGGTAGATGTTCCCGTTCCGCATGAAGGACAGAACTTAACGTCATCTCCCATCGTCTCTCCGCATTTTGAACATGTGATCATGTAAGGACCTCCTTGTAACTATCCTTGGATAAGAGCATTTTACTATATTTTAAAATTAATATTTAACTTTTTCGAAAAAATGTATAATACGAAGTGAAGGCAAAAAACAGAGGTGTGACTATGAGGGGCAGAAGAGTATTTTCGGCAATGGTCATAGTGTTGACGATTGTCTTATGTATGTTCAGCGGGGTCCATGCTGACGGAAGATCAGTAATCGACCAGGGTTCAGGTTTCAAAGACGGTATGTATACGTTCAAGTTCTCTTTGAGCGGTTGTGCCGAGTGCACGAGCGTTACGGTAACCGTGTCTTTGGACGCAGTAGCCTTAAATCCTTCGCAGGGTCCGAAGGGTTCCGTAATGTATCATGATTACAGTGGGAAGAATTGCGATTCCGTTTATTCTTCCGACGGTCAGAACCTGACCGTTAAGATCACGTCCGCCAAGAATCCGAGCACGATGAAAGGTGATGCCATCGTCGAGATAAAGGCCGGAGGTAACCATGAAGAGGGATTTTCCATCTCGCTTACATCCAGCAGCCCTGAGGCAACACCTACGCCTACACCGCTTCCGACCCCTACTTCTACTCCGACGCCGATTCCTACGCCGACACCTACTCCGGCACCTACAGCTACGCCGACTCCGACCCCTACTCCTACTCCTGCAGCGACCTCTGCACCGACATCGACACCTGTTCCGACTCCTGTTCCGGAAGTGATAACCGATACGACAGAGACAACGGAAGTAACGGAGGAGACAGAGCCTTCCGAGACGACCGGGGAGACGACGGCGACACCTACTCCAACGCCTACGCCTACACCGACTGAGGAAGTAACTCCTACTCCTACGAAGAAACCATCTCCGACGCCGACGACCAAACCGCTGGATGACGGTGAGCGCGACAGGAGCAACGATGATCCTGAGGAAGAAGTTCAGGAGGGCGAGATACCTACCAAGCCGCCGACGAAGCTCGGTTCCATAATAAAGCGTGACAGCAATGACAAGGTAAGCATCGGATCAGTGATCTGGGGCATAACGAAGTTCGTTCTTATCCTTGCAGTGGTACTTATCGTTGTAAGACTCATAGTCCTTAAAGTAAATGGAACATATAACGAAGACCTGTTGAAGGAATTCATCCCGCGTAAGAAAAAGCCTGAAGATACGACTCCGCCGAATGCCGTTAACGGGTATCTCCAGAAGTCCAATACCGCATCCGTTCGACCGATGTATTCGAATGCTCCGTCATCCGATACGCCGCGTAACAGAGGCGTAAATCACAAGGGCAATTCCGTCGAGAGATCAAATATGGCTGATGCCAAGGATGAAGGTCCGCGCGATCAATAACCAATAAAATGCACAAAAGAAAGTAATAAAAACGTTTTCTATCTGATACCTATGAAACGCCCTGAGATGCTATAATCCTTTGCAGTTATGTGTTTTGGGAGGAGAAAACTTGAGTAGGGTTAAGAATAACAACGCGATGATCGCGCTGGCTTTGAGCCTTGTGATCATCTTCTTAAGTGTGATCTTTATAAGTAATGACGTCAGAGCCGACAACCGTTCAGCTACTGCTACCATAACCTGGTCAGAAGGCGACAGTGCCGGAATGAGTATCAAGATCTCAGGCTACAGTGATTATGATGTGGTGACAGTTACCATCACATTTGACCGTAACGATCTGTACTACAGTGATGTTCAGTCCATGGCGATGTCCGCATCGGGTGACGGTTCGGATACCTTCACATTCACGATAAGCGGATACAGTAACAATCCTAACGGTGAATATTATGTTTCCATCTCCGGAATGAATATCGGAGATCTCGGCATCGAGTCCGTAAGTTCTTTGTATACCAACAATGCACCATCTCCAACGCCTACTCCGGTTCCTACTGCGGCGCCGACTTCCACTCCGACACCTAAGCCGACGGCAACTACTGCTCCGACGGCTCCTGTAGTATCAGCAACGGCAACACCGACACCTGCTCCGACAACAGAACCTTCCGTATCGGAAACTGAAGACGAAGAAGATGATGAAGAGGAGAATGAAGAGGAGGCTACTCCTACACCGACTCCTACTCCGACAGCGACACCGACTCCGTCAGGATCGCCTACACCTTCGCCGTCGGTAACACCTACTCCGACAATTACGAATAAACCTTCCCCGACACCTACGAGAGCGCCATTCGGCGACGGAGAGAAAGTCAGGGAGAACACTGATGAGACTGATCCTTCAGATGAAGGTTCGATCCCTACTAAGGCTGCTACCGATCTTAGTGCCATAACAAGATACGAGCACAAGAAGGAAGGCCCGAGCGTAGGTTCCATCGTACTCGGTGTCGTTAAGTTCGTTCTCATACTTGCAGCCGTAGCTGCGATCGCGAGGATAATCGTCCTCAAGGCAGGCGGAACCTATAACGAGGATCTTCTCAAGGAGTTCTTCCCTCACAAGAAGGAAGACGAGACCGTTAAGGAAGCCCATGCAGTTAACGGATATCTCCAGAAGTCCAATACGGCCTCTGTAAGACCTATGTATTCCAACGCTCCTACATCTGATACGCCTCGTAACAGGGGAGTTAACCACAAGAATGACAATGGTGTCGACAAGTCAGATATGGCCGATGCCGCAAACGATCAGAAGACTTCTGACTAAATGACGAAAAAATCCTAAAAGATGCTTGAGTCCTGTGTTTCGGGACTCGGGCATTTTTTCTTGCCCATAATATCGAAAAGGCTACTCAACGCCTTTTGAAAGACTGATATCAGCGCAAAGCTCCTTTTCCCTCTCGAAAAAACCACGCGAAACGGTTTTTGTGCAAGTTGCATAAGTCAAAGCGTTTTCGAGAGCGAACTTCTAAAGAAGATGCATAAATCCGTGATATAATGTATATGAGTTTGTTAGTCTCACGTGTAATTTTGGGGGGAATCAAATTGAATAGGATCCATAGAGCCAGAGGGGCATTGGCACTTCTGTTGTCTATGCTACTCATATTAAGCATATTGAGCATCGGCAGAAATGTATATGCCGATACAACAAGTTCTGCGGGTTTGGACTCCGTCTGGGGCGATGGAGCAACTGTCTATGCAAAAGGCAGCGGATTCGAACCTAATTCAACTTTCACGGTAACGGTGAATTTCAGTCAGTCCGTCGGATCGATATCGGGTCCCTGGGGCAGTGCTTCGTCTGCTTCAAATAACGGATCGTCAGTAACGTTGACGGTCACGGCTGACGGAAACGGCAGCTACAGTGCAGGGTTTGGTATAACTGCACCTGAAGGGGTCGTTTACAAAGATTACTGGCCTGAAGAAACGACTTATCTGACTGCTTCATCGGGTGGGACTACCGGAACTGCGGCAAAGCCTGCGGAACCTGCCAAACCTGCTGAGCCTGCAAAGCCTGGTGCAGACAAACCGGGAGCCAATAAGCCAAATGACAATAAGCCTGAACCTGCAAAGCCCGGAGCAGAAAAGCCGGGTGCAGGTAAACCGGGACCTGCCGATAACAATAAACCTGCAGCACCTGCGGCACCCGCTGCACAGGATAACAAACCTGAGCCGGCTGCTGCCGACAACAATAAGCCTGCAGCGCAGGAGCCTGCTCCTAAGGAAACGGAAGCAGCTGCTCAGCCGACGACGGCTGCGACTTCCGCACCGACCAAGGCACCTGCAAACAACAATACGACGGCTACAACGGCGCCGACTAAGGCTCCTTCGTCAGGTTCAAGTTCCACGACTACTACAAAGACCAATACTTCCACGGGTAAGAATCCTACACCGACTCCTACTCCGAAGAAGACTGAGATAATCACTTCATCAACGGAGATCTCTGATGAGACAGCCGTAACTACCAAGGCTTCAGAGTCTGACAAGACGACTGACGAGAGCAGTGATGCTTCTGAAGAGACTGCAGTAGCAGCAGTTGCCGGTTCGGTTACGGATGGCGGAGAAGGCGGAAACGGCGGCGGAACGGATGAAACGGTCGCAGGCGAAGCCATGGACGGAGCTGATGAGACTGCATCAACCGAAGAAGCATATGTAAGACATTCCATCAAGGGACTGGTAAACGGACCTAAGAGAAATACCGGCGGCGGATGGCTTAAGTTCATACTGATCCTTCTGGTTATCGGAATAGGGGCAAGACTTGCAGTGATGAAGAGCAACGGAGTAGATAATTCCGACCTTCTCATCGAATTCTTCCCTATCAAGGCAATAAAGAAAAAGTTCAGACCTGAACCTCAGGTTTCTGCAGTTGAGACTGTATCTGATACGAAAGTCGTTAACGGATATCTTCAGAAATCGAATACCGCAGCGGTAAGACCTGTATATTCCAATGCTGCTTCCGCAAGCGCTTCGAGAGTAAGAACGACAACGACTGCGAAGGCGCCGGTCAAGCGCCCAAGCTCCATTCAGACGATGACAGCTGCAGATAAGGCGGCAACACCGAGAAAGACAACAACGGCGTCTAAGCCGAGTTCAGGAAATACTGCGTTCAATCAAGCTCAGGCAATGAAGGAACTTCGTGCCATGAGCGAGAAGGACGGACTTGGTGCAGGAGCACCTCCCAAAAAATAGCTGATGATTCCTAGGCTTATGTTTTTTATAACCTATGGTCGCTCTTGCGGCCATAGGTTATAATCTTTGGAGAAAAAATAACTGATATACGGAGGTTTCAATGAGGATCGCGATAATTACCGGCGCTTCATCGGGAATAGGCGAATCATTTTTGAATGTCGTCACCAAGGAGGATTATGACAGGATCTGGATAGTCGCAAGACGTGCCGACAGGCTTGAAGCTCTTGCCGGAAAGTTCGGAAAAGATAAGGTGATCCCTGTAGTAGCTGACCTCCTCGATAAGGATTCCATCAAGACCATTTCGGATAAGCTCGAGGCTGAAAAGCCTACGGTAGAGCTTCTTATCAACTGTGCGGGAATGGGTAAGAGAGGAACTGTCGAAGGAAATACTCTCAAAGATCTCGATAACATGGTGGAGCTTAACTGCAATGCTCTCACGACCGTTACCAAGATATGCCTTCCGTATATGATCGTTCAGGGAAGGACCTTTAAGACAGGACCGAGGATCCTTAATATCTCGTCATCTGCAGCGTTCCTTCCACAGCCGGGATTCTCTGTATATGCGGCTTCGAAGGCATATGTGGAAAGCTTCTCGAGAGCTCTGCAGTTTGAAGTTCGTAAGTATAACATCGGCGTAACGACAGTCTGCCCGGGACCTGTTAAGACTGAGTTTCTTAAGAAGGCAACCGACAACAAGGCAGGTGAATTTACGGGTATCAGGGCTTTGTGTGCTGCTGATCCCGATAAGCTCGCGGCTGCTTCATATAAAGCATGCAAAAAGGGCAGGGGACTATATGTTTACAAGGTCTCGCAGAAGGCCCTGCACGTAGCTTCCAAGCTCATCCCTACGGCATGGATACTCTGGGTCGAGAAGGTCACAATGAAACAGTTCTAAGGCTGTGACTTTTGGTGTTATTTGTACAGTAGACGGGCTTTAATGCCCGTTTTATAATGTTTCACGGAAATAAAAAGATAAAAGGGGAATCATAATGCTTGACGTCTCAAATGTTTCACTGATGTTCGGAAGCAGAACGCTTTTCGAAGGTGTAAATATTCAATTTACGAAGGGTAACTGCTACGGTATCATCGGCGCCAACGGTGCAGGTAAATCCACGTTCCTTAAGGTCCTGTCGGGTGAGGTCGAGCCTCAGAAGGGTTTTGTAAACCTTCCTAAGACAGAGAGAATGGCAGTCCTCGAGCAGGATCACTTCAAGTATGATGATTTCCTGGTAAGAGAAACGGTCATCATGGGCCACAAGCGTCTCTATGAGATCATGAAAGAGAAGGAAAGACTCTACGCCAAGCCTGATTTCAACGACGAAGACGGAATCCTTCTGGGTGAACTCGAGGGCGAATTTGCAGAACTCGACGGATGGTCAGCAGAGAGTAATGCGGAGATCCTTCTTCAGGGTCTGGGTCTCGGTGAAGAATTCTATGAGCGTCCGATGAAAGACCTCACGGGTGGTCAGAAGGTCAAGGTCCTTCTTGCACAGGCGCTCTTCGGTAATCCTGACGTGCTCCTCCTCGACGAGCCTACGAACCACCTTGATCTTAACAGCTGCCGCTGGCTCGAGAACTACCTTATGGACTTCGAGAACTGCGTACTCGTCGTATCCCATGACCGTCACTTCCTCAACAAGGTCTGCACACACATCGTAGACATCGACTTTAAGCAGGTAACACTCTTCCAGGGCAACTACGATTTCTGGTATGAATATACACAGCTGTCACTTCGTCAGCTCCGCGATCAGACAAAGAAGATCGAGGCAAGAAGGAAGGAACTCCAGGACTTTATCGCAAGGTTCTCTGCCAACGCTTCCAAGTCTAAGCAGGCTACAAGCCGTAAGAAGCTTCTCGAAAACATGGAGCTCCCTGAAGTTAAGCAATCATCCAGAAGGTATCCGTTCATCTCATTTACCCAGGATCGTGAGATCGGTAATGACGTACTTTTCGTAACGGACCTTTCTGCAAAGAATAACAACAGAAACACTTTGAACCATATAACTTTTTCGATGGAAAGAGATGACAGGATCGCCTTCGTAGGTAAGGATGAGGTTGCGATCACGCAGATCCTCAATATCCTTGCGGGCGAGGAAGAAGATTACGAAGGTGAGGTAAAGTGGGGTATCACGACTTCCAGATCCTACCTTCCTAAGGATAATTCCAAGTTCTTTGACGGATGCGAGTTAAGTCTTGCCGACTGGTTAAGACAGTTCTCCAAGGATCAGACAGAGACATACATAAGAGGCTTTCTCGGAAGGATGCTCTTCTCCGGCGAAGAGGCGGCAAAGAGCGCCAAAGTCCTCTCCGGTGGCGAGAAGGTCCGTCTCATGCTCTCCAGGATGATGCTTACGAATTCCAATATCATCATCCTTGATGACCCGACTAACCACCTTGACCTCGAGTCCATTACGGCTCTTAACGAGGGCATCAAGAAATTTCCGGGTCCGATCCTCTTTACTTCTCACGACCGTGAGCTCGTAAACACTGTTGCCAACCGTATCATTGAGATTACGGATAGTGGTATAATCGATAAGAGAATGACTTATGACGAATACCTCGAATGGCGAGCAGAGAATGTCGAGGGAAGTCTTAACTGATAAGGAGGACATCCGTATGAATAATGCCAAGGCTACACCGGTTCCAAAGACAGCAGTAAAGAAGGTCAAGAAGGAAAAGATCGAGGTAATACCTACCTTTGAGAGCATCTTCAATGCCGTAAGGACGAAGGCTTCCAAGGCAAAGTTCACGTCGGAGTTCATCGCTACTCAGATCACCCTTAAGGGAAGGCTCGAGTGCAGTCCTCTATACGTCAAGATCGAAGACGGTAATGTTGAGACCGCTCCATACGAATACAACAACGCAAGTTTCTATATTGATGCAGATACGGATGTTTTCGTTCAGGTATTGAACGGAAAGAAGGATTTCTGTGAGGCACTTGCCGAGCACTCCATTGAAGTAAACGGTGACCCTGTGAAGGCTATCCTCTTCACGAGAGCGATGCTTTGAATATCGAAGTATAACGCTCGTTCACTTTAAAGAGAAAAACATCACTTTTTTTACATAAAAATGCAAAAGATTTATCAAAAATTCAGATATTTCTGATTGCATTACGTTCCGACCCGTTATTTAATATAAAAAGAGGAAGATGGGTCAGGGGGTTATGTCATCTTGAAACAGAGGATTTTTGATAGAGCAAGATTTGTTGCTCTGGTTTTGGTTACCATTTTAACTTTTTCGTGTATCTATGTACCGGTAAGTGCGTATACGCCATCGGATGAGATCGAGGTTACGATCCAGCATGATCAGGATTCGGCTCGTTCAATGTTACCGTTGATCAATCAGCTTAGAGCTAATCCGTCATATACAAATAAGGAAGGCGAGCAGATAAACCTTAATCCTGCTCCGGCTCTTGCTTACGATTACTCTCTCGAGAAGATCGCGATAATGCGTGCTGAAGATCTCGGAAGAGATTTCGTTGCGGGAGTCAGACCTGACGGAACACCTTTTGGTGAGATCAAGATCGACGGTATGTCTTCGAACAGTGAAATCTTAGGTAAAGGCCCGGATGTTGTATCAGCTTTCAACTATATGTCTGAGATCGACGACGGTACAGGAGGCAGAGAACATCTTATTGATTCGAAATTTAAATCCGTAGCTGTCGGACACGTAAAGTTTAACGGTATCGATTACTGGGTAATCGAGCTGTCCATGGATTGTAAGAATACGACTCCTACAGAACCTAATAATTCCATCACAAACACAAGAGTATCCATTGATATGGATAAAGCGATCATGGGTGCCACTATCAACGGAGATAGTGCACTAAGACTTCAATTGGGAGATGAGATCGATCTTCCTGAAGTACAAGCCAAGCTTTCCTACGGCACGGTGAATCATGATGCGGAACTGTATATTCCCGACTCGCAACTTACTTTAAGGAACTGGAGATGTGATGATTCAACAGTTCAGTTTGAGGGCGGAAAACTTAAGGCATTGAACAAGAATGCCATAGGAACTTACATCTATGTCGATTGCGAATTCTCCGGTAAGACTACTACCGCTTCAGTCTTGGTCTACGTAACAGAGAAGCCGACAGGTGATCCGACTCCTACGCCAAGACCAAATCTTGTTGATCTGACTCCTGATTCCGATAAGAATATTACGGTCAGGAAGGGTTCAACCGTTACACTGACGGTGCTTTATAATGACACTGATTACCCGACTTTTTTTGATTCCATATGGTTTAAGGGTGATGAAGAAGTTTCTTCCGGTTCTGCTTCTTATACATTTGTAGCTGAAGAGTCTGCTAATTACAGTTGCGATCTTACAGCTCGAGCAGTCGGAGGAGGATATGGAAATATCGTCGTTAACTTCACGGTCAATGTAGTTGACGAATTATACACGATAACGGACAACACTCCTGATTCACAGAAGAATTTCGTTGCCAAGTCAGGTGAGAGCGTGACACTTCAGGCACTTGCCACAGGTCACGGTAATCTGTCATATCAGTGGCAGCAAAAGATCGGAAATAATTACCAGAATGTATCTAACGGAAATACCAGCTCCTACAAATTTAACTTCACATATTCCACTTCTTATCGTTGTGTAGTAAGTGATACTTACGGTAATTCGATAAATATCGATTACACGATCTCAAGTTCTAATCTTCAGGTTTCATCTAACCAGACCTATTTCCAGGCTGTTAACGGACAGAATCTTCTTTTGAAAGTAAATGCATCCACTAACACGGGTGGAAACCTGAGTTATTCATGGACAAAGGATGGTCAGCCTATAACGAATACTGATGCTACTATTCCTGTATTAGTCCAGGGAGATGCTGACTATGTATGTACTGTAACAGACAGTTTTGACAATGCTTCTAAGAGCATAACCTTTACTATCAGAGTTCACGCCTTCAGTGCAAAGGCTGAAACTGAGCAGATCTTCTATGTTGCTTCCGGAACAAGAGTCAGCATGGGAGTAAGCGGTACATCCAATACCGGAACAGTAACATACCAGTGGTATGAGGGTTCCAGATTGATCAACAATGAGAAGACACCTAATTTCTCTTTTAATGCTTATTCGACAACAGAGTATAAGTGTGTTGTTTCTGACGGAATAAGTACCGAGGAAGTTAAGTTTAATATCTATGTGCCTACTTTGAGCCTCAGTTCACCAAGGACATCCTTCACTGTTAAGAGTGGTGCATCCATTGATATGGAAGTAGTGGCTGCTTCAACTGATACGGACAAGGATCTTTCTTACACATGGTTTAAGGACGGCACCAAGGTTTCAGGTTCCGAGAGCACGCTTTCTGCAACGGTCAGTGATTCCTGCACATACAGTTGTGAAGTTAATGACGGATATAACACGGCAACTATCGAGTTTACCGTAACGATCGCTGATCTTACCGCATACGCTGAGAAAGATACTGTCTACGCAGCTAACGGCGGTTCTGCAACATTGAAGGTCATCACAGATTCAGACACATGTACCTACACTTGGTATAAGGCAAACGGCAATAAGATCGCAGGCCAGACCACATCTTCATATGTTGTGACAAATGTTAAGAATACAAGCAGTTTCTACTGTGTAGTTTCTGAAGGAAACAAGAGCGTTACCGTAAATTTCCAGGTCGTTGTTCCGACACTTACTGCTTCTGCCGATAAGAGCACATATGTTGTAGCTAAGAACTCGACAGTTGATCTTAAGGTCAATGCAACTGCTTCCGGAAGTGACAAGACGATCACTTACACATGGAAGGACGGAAGTACGGTCCTTTCCGAAGGTGAGTCAGATACATATAAGCTTACGGCTAATTTCACATCGTCCAAAGCGATCACCTGTGAGGTTAATGACGGCTATAATACCGTTTCCGTAAACTTTACCGTAAAGGTTCCTGTTCTTACTGCTTCAGCTGTTTCTGATACTTCCTTTATACAGAAGAACGGTGACGAGATCCAGATGATCGTTTCAGCTTCTTCTCCTGATTCCGACAAACCGATCACTTACACTTGGAAGAAGAACGGAACAGTATTGAGCGAGACTACATCTACTCTTTCTGAGACTGTCAACGGCGAAGCTGATTATGTTTGTACCGTATATGACGGTTATACTTCTATCGATCTTGAATTTACGGTTTCTGTTCCAAGTCTTGTTATCGATTCGACATCCGACTTGTTCGTAACTGCTGCTTCAGGTAAAAAAGTCAATATGTCTGTTTCTGCTCACTCTACAAAGCCGGTTACATACAATTGGTATCTTAACGACAGCAATACTTCAGTCGGAACAGCTTCTTCATATTCTCCTGTTATTGACGGTTCATGCACTTACAGGTGTGTAGTAAGCGATGGTTTTAATTCTCAGACCATTACGTTTACCATTTCTGTTCCTTCGATAAGCCTGGGTGAGAATGAGACGGAGTTGTATGTTGAAAATGATACCAGCATTACTCTGACGGCTAATGCTACTTCAGACAGCGGCTTGCTATTGACTCGTAAGTGGTACAGAGGATATTCATTTTTAGGATCGGAAGAAACATACACATTTACTGTTAACTCTCAGACAGCTACTACTTATTACTGCGATGTAACTGATGGTGTGAATACAGTGAGGATCACTTATCATGTAACACGAGTCAAGCTTTCCTTAGAGCGTAATTGCATCAATCCGAAGAATGTTAACAGCGGAAGCAGTTATACCCTGAAAGTCAGTGCCGGTGGTACAGGAACTTTCACATATAAATGGATCGATCCTGATGGACAGATTATGGATTCTACGACCAATGAATGTGTCATCTATCCTACAAAATCAGGAAAGTATTATTGTGAGGTAAGCAACGGCTATCTTACCAAGTCGATAGATTTTGATATCACCGTTCCTACAATTAGCGCAACTGCTTCCGGTAATTCCACTTTCTCCATCAAGGCAGGTGGAAGTGTTACCATGGGAGTTGATGTAGATTGTAATACGGACTACATGATCAACTGGTATATTTTACCTCCTAATTCGACATATGGTTCGCTCTTGAGTGACTACAAGAATCAGAGTTCTATCACTATTAACAACATTACAGCTTCTACCAAATATTTCTGTCAGGTAGTATCAAGTGCAAACGATTCTCTCAGAGCAAGAGTTGATTTTACCGTCAATGTAGAAGAGATCACCGCTAATGCGGAAAACAGCACTGTTTATGTGAAGTCCGGTTCGAATGCCAATCTTAAGGTCGTTACGGATCCTTCGCTTACAGGTCTTTCCTATGCGTGGTACAAGAAAGGAAGTTCAACTCCTATAAGCGGAGCAACTTCTGCATCTTACACTCCGACAGTTACCGAAGATACAGCATATGTGTGCAAGGTAAGTAAAGGAAGTTCTTCTGTTGATGTTGAATTTAATGTCATTGTTCCAAAACTGACGATCGATTCTTATTCCGGAGATGATAATGTCGTAACATCCGGAACCTTTGTAGTAATGAGCGTCAGTGCATCTTCTCCGAAGTCAGACGTTGGAATTACTTATAGATGGATAAAGGACGGCGTTGAACAGACGGGTGAGAAGAGTTCATCTGTCGGTTTTACGGCATATGCCAATACTCAGTATAAGTGTGTCGTATCTGACGGATATAACGAAGAAACGATCACCTTCGATACTGTTATACCGACTCTTAATGTAACTGCTTCAACTGCACAGAAGTTCAGTGTAAAAGCAGATGAAACTGTTGAACTCGGTGTAACTGTGACTGCAAACGGTTCTGATATGCCGATCACATACACATGGACAAAGAACGGACAGCTTATCGAGAATGCAGATAAGGATACATATTCGTTCAAGGCATCTACCGGAACATACAAGTGTACAGTCTCTGATGGCTACAATACTTCTTCTGTCGAGTTTACTGTAACAGTATCCACACTGACGGCTCAGGCAGGAATCGTAAATACTACGCTTTATTCCAAGCCGAATGTTTCCAATACTCTCAGCGTGGCCGCAACATCTTCGCTTCCTGTAACTTACAAGTGGTATGCAAATGATGCACTCGTTAACGGTGAGACAGGCTCGACATATAGTCCTGCACCAAGTACAACGACAAATTATACCTGCCGTGTCAGTGACGGTGTAAATACGGCTGATGTATCTTTCAAGATCATTGTTCCTGAACTTTCCGTATCCGGCGGTAAGAACATCGTTGCTGCCTCAGGCGAAGAGTTTACCATGCAGGTATTTGCAACTTCCGATTCCAACAAGGCTATCACATATCAGTGGTACAAGGGTAATTCGGCTATAAGCGGTGAGACTTCATCGACTTGTAAGACATCCACTTCCGGAGCTACTTCCTATTCCTGTAAGATATCTGACGGATATACAGAAAAGACAGTAGAATTTACAGTATCTATCCCGTCATTTAGTGCAGAAGCTTCTACGGATACCGACATTAAGGTCAAGAGCGGCTCTAAGGTAACTATGGGCGTAACTGCTACATCTGAAGGCAGCGATCAGTCCTTAAGTTACACATGGATGAAGGGCAGTGAAGTTCTCTCGAATGAGAAGAGCAATGAGCTTACTGCTTATCCTTCAGACAACTGCACATATTCCTGTGTAGTTTCTGACGGACATAATTCCAAGACCATTAGTTTTACGATCACGGTTCCTAAGCTTGTATCAAGTGCTGTTTCAAGTTCAGAAGTTATCGTAGCTTCTAATGCAACAGCCAAGCTTCAGGTATCTGCAAGTTCATCTGAACCTGTAAGTTACAGCTGGTATGTATCGGGAAGTACAACTCCGATCAGCGGAGCAACCAAAGATACATATTCTCCGACAGTCTCTGCTTCTGCTTCTTACGTCTGTAAGATAACAGATGGCTATAATACTGCAGAGTATACATTCAGCGTTAAGGTTCCTTCTCTTACTGCAGATGCTGCTACCAAGACATTCAAGGTTAAGTCCGGTGATCCTGTTTCTATGCAGGTCAATGCATCTACGGATTATGGTAATGACATAACATATCATTGGTATACTTCTTCCAATGATCAGCCTGTAGCAGGCGAAGCATCCGATAAGCTTACTGTTAATCCGACAGCAAGCATTGGTTACTATTGTCTCGTAAGCGATGGCTACAACTCGAAAAAGGTTGAGTTTACGATCTCCGTTCCTACCCTTACTGTTTCCGCATCTGTGACTTCATTTACGATCGTAGCAGGTGATGATCAGGCGTTGAGTATTTCTGCTACAACTGATTCAGGCAATCAGATCACATACAGCTGGTATGAAAAGGGCAAGGAAAATACTGTTCTCGGTACAGGTACGAGTGTTACAGTTTCTCCTACGCAGTCTACTGTCTATACCTGTAAGGTAGGCGACGGATTTAACGAGAAGACCATGGATTTCACGGTTTCCGTTGATCAGCCAAACCTTAAGGATGCAACAAGTGAGGATGACAGAAATAAGATCGTTAAGAAGGGTGCAAGCGTTACTTTGACGGCTAAGGTTGAATCCAATACTACTGTTACTTATCAGTGGCAGTATTTGAGAAACGGATCATTTGTTAATGACAACACTAACAATGGAAAAAAGAAGACTTACAGCGTTTCTCCTTCTGAGTCCACTCAGTACCGCTGCGTTGTAACGAACAAGAATGGAGCATCCATAAGGATAATCTATAATGTTACTGTTCCTACTCTCACGGACAATACAACAACCACTTCTTATACTATCTCTAAGAATACTTCCGTCGATCTTTCCGTTAATATCGAAGGAACAGGTGATCTTACTTACGTATGGAAGAAGGGTTCACAGACACTTTCCGTATCGGATCCTTCTCTGAATACGGGAAATCTCCAGTCTTCCGCAACATATACATGTAAGGTATCTGATGGATATGGTAATTCAAAGACAGTTACATTCACTATTACAGTTCCAACCCTTGCACTTAACGGTGGAAACAATGAGACTGTTAATATTGGAAAGAACAAGGAATTTACTCTTGATACTATAGCAAGCGGTACAGGTAAACTTACTTATTCCTGGACAAGGATCGAAGGAAACAGTTCATCTGCTGTCGGTTCGGATTCTTCAACCTTTAACAGCCATGAGAGTTCTGATGTTAAGTACACATGTACTGTTACTGATACTTACGGCAATTCTGTAACGAAGACATTTAGTATAAAAGTACATTCGTTTACTGTCGTTCAGAGTGATTCTAATGTGAATATCTATAATGGTGACAGCTGTGACCTTAGTGTCACTGTTAACGGAGCAACAGGAACAGTCAATTATTCCTGGAAGGCCAAAGGCAGCGATGAGATCATCGGTACAGGTTCTTCTATAAAAGTTAAACCGAATAAGACTACAGAGTACAGCTGTACTGTAAGCGATTCGTATTATGAGGAGACATTTACTTTTACTGTTATCGTTGGCAATGCCGTGCTTACAGATAATACATCTGATTCAGCTAAGAATCAGACGGTAGCAAATGGAAGTACAGTTGTTATGACTCCTGTTATCCTTTCAAGCGAACAGGAGATCAGTTATCAGTGGGCAAGATTTGAAAACGGAACTTGGACAAATATTGATGGTGCAAGTGCTTCATCTTATAGTCCGAAGGTAAATTCTACATCTAAGTTCAGATGCACGGTGACTGATGCTTATGGCAACAGTTGTGAGGTGGTTTTCGATATCACTGTTCCTGTTCTTGAAGTTGCTAAGGATTCCTATTCCTACAAAGTCGGCAAGAATAAGACATTTAATCTTGTTCCGATTATCAAGAGCAATACTGGAAATACACCTTCCTACCAGTGGTATAAGGATGGTGCGATACTTCCGAATGAGACATCTGCAACATTTACAGGTGCCTTAGGTTCTTCGGCTAAGTATACATGCGTCATCAGAGATGAATTGTATAACAATACACAGACGGTTACATTCGATGTTACTGTATATAGTCTTACTGCTAATGCCGATGAGAGCAGCCTTACTGTTGTGAAAGGCAACTCTGTTCAGATCGGAGTAACGGCTGAGACTACATCGAATAATGCTATCAGTTATAAGTGGTACAGTGCATCGAATTCTCCTGAATCGGAGATGACAGATTACACTGTTGCTAAGATATCCGTAACTCCTGAGAAAGACACATCTTACAGATGTGAAGTATCTGACGGATATAATACGGAAAGTGTATCGATCAATGTAGTTGTTACGGTAACTCCTACACCTAACCCGACTACGAATCCTACTACTGTTCCAACAACAAATCCGACTGGTAATCCGACGACTAACCCGACAACTAACCCTACTGCTAATCCAACAGCAAACCCGACGGGTAATCCAACAACAAAGCCGACAACTACTACTGCTCCGACAGCTAAGCCAACGGCGACGACTAAGCCTACTGCTAATCCGACAACAAAGCCGACGACTAAGCCGACAGCAACTGTTGCTCCGACAAACAAGCCAACGGCAACAACAGCTCCGACAGCTAAGCCGACTTATAATCCTAATAAGGAAGATAACATCATGGCCTTCGTTGAGAGAATGTACAGTTGCGTGCTTGCAAGAGGCGTGGATAAGAGTGGTGCCGAGTATTGGTCCAATCAGCTTTATGAGTTCAATTTCTCAGGTGCGGATGTTGCATACAGATTCCTTGATTCAGAAGAATTCAAGGGCAGAAATACTTCTGATGGAGCATATGTAGAGATCCTCTACAGGACTTTCTTCAACAGAGAACCTGAGCCGGAAGGCTTTAACTATTGGCTCGGACGTTTGAAGGCAGGCGATTCCAGAAAGACAGTTGCTGACGGATTCATAATGTCTCAGGAGTGGGCTGATACATGTGCAAGATACGGTATCAGATCAGGCGGAACGGTCAAGCCTAGTGTTAAGATCGCTCCTTCTGACAAGACTAATGCTTTTGTTGAGAGAATGTATACAACCTGCCTCAAGCGTGACTACGACAAGGATGGTCGCGATTACTGGGCAAACAGACTCTCGAACTTCGATATTACAGGCGAGCAGCTTGGTCTTGAGTTCTTCATGAGTGAAGAGTTCAGAGGCAAGAAGTTAAGTGATGAGGAATTCATCAACCGTCTGTACAAGACATTCATGAACAGAGAACCTGAGGGTGAAGGAAAGGCTTTCTGGCTTGAATTTACTAAGACGCATACAAGACGAGAGACGGTCCTCGGATTTACAAGAAGTGAGGAATTCCGTAAACTTTGCATCGAAGCAAGGATCTTGCCTTGTTGATAAATGACCCGGAGGTTTTAAGTTTTGAAACACAGTATTAAAGACAAGTTGAAGCTGGTATCGATCTTGATGACGACACTCATAGTCTTTTCGCTTTTTAGCGTTCCTGTAAGTGCCACAACACAGAGTTTTAAGTTCACATATCAGCATGACCAGACTAATGCAAGAAAGATGCTCGATAAGGTTAATTACCTTCGTCAGAACAATCCATGGTTGTGGAAGAACACTACAAGTAACGAGAAAAATTATCTTGGCAATCTTCCGGCCCTGCGTTACGATTATTCTCTTGAGAAGATCGCTATACAAAGAGCAGAGGATCTTGCAGAGAATTTTGTCTGCGGAGCAAGACCTGACGGATCACCGGCTTATGAATTAAAGATAGATAATATCTATGCGAACGGTGAATGCATAAGTATAGGTTGTCCTGATATCAACAGTGCATTCGCATATTGGGAAGAAGTAGACGAACCGAATCACTTTCAGCAAAACAGAGCGCTCCTTCTTATGTCTGACTATAAGAGCTGCGGTATAGCTCATGTAAAGGCAAATGGTGTCGATTACTGGACTATCGAATTCAGCAGATCGTCAACTAATACAGGCTATACAAGTCCTAACAACTCTACTACTACCAAGACGGTAAGTATCGATATGGATAATGCGATCCTTGGTGTAAGAGTTAACGGTAATGATGATCTAAACAGCTACGCAGGTGATGAGATAGACCTTCCAAGGGTAGAACTTGTATTGTCGTATGGTAAGTTTCATGACAACATCTTGACGATCCCTTCATCTGACTATTCGATCACCGGCTGGAGTTCAGATGACTCCGCTGTCACTATCAAGAATGGAAAGATACTCTGCAATAAGCCGAGTGCTATCGGAGCTGAAGTGTTAGTTAATGTTAACTATAACGGCAAAACGGCTGTGGGTAGTGTTTATGTTCGCATAAAGGATGCTAAGTTTAAGCCTGATACCCCTACAACGACTCCTACACCCAAGCCTTCAACACCTGCTCCGACTAATAAGCCTGTAACTTCTGCTCCTACGCAGAAGCCTAAGCCGACAGTGACGATACCTGCCAATGACACAAAGAGCGATCAGATCAGGGCATTTGTAGATAACCTATATAAGTCTGTCCTTGATCGTGATCCTGAAGAAGGCGGCGCAAAGTACTGGGCTAACAGACTTTATAACTTTGACATCACGGGTGCTGAAGTAGCTAAGGAATTTGTATTCAGTCAGGAGTACATTTCCTTCAATAAGTCCAACAGCGAGTTCCTTGATACACTTTATTCGGCATTCTTCGGAAGACCTGCCGATGATGCAGGTAAAGCCTTCTGGCTCGGTAAGCTCGACAATAATGAGATGAGCCGCCAGGATGTTGCATGGGGATTCATCGATTCTCAGGAATGGGCTGATAAGTGTGCAACTTACGGAATCAGATCCGGAGGAACAAGAAAGCCTCAGGTCACTATCGATCCGACAGATGACACGAATGCCTTCGTTGAGAGGATGTACACGACTGCGCTTAAGAGAACTTTCGATAAGGACGGCCGTGACTACTGGGCAAAGCGCCTTGCTGATTTTGATCTTACCGGAGAGCAGGTAGGTATCGAGTTCTTCTTAAGTAAAGAGATGAACGATCTTAATCTTTCTGACGAGGAATTCATCAACAGACTTTACAGCACGTTCATGAACCGTAATGCTGATGAAGATCCGACAGGAAAGAATTTCTGGATCTCATATCTTAAGCAGGGACACTCAAGATATGAGCTGGTCCTCGGCTTCACACGAAGCGATGAATTCGTAGAAAAGTGCATTAAGGCAAGGATACTTCCTTATTGATATGAACTACAAGGGAGGCCGCCTCGTAAGAGGCGGTTTTCTTATGCTCGAAAACAGTTAAGATTCTGTAACAAATAAACTTTATCAGTTTAAATCGATATCTCGACGGTGATATAATAATGTAGTTGATTTGTGCGCTTTGGGGGAAGTTCAGATGAGACAAAGACAGTTTAGTCTTAGATATCTGATTTTACTGCTTACAGTATTCCTTTTGCTGGGTTTTTATTCGGCTGACATTAGCGCGGCCGGAGAGACAAAGACTTTCTCCATAATCGGCACATATAACCAGACCAAAGCCAGAGAATTGACGCGTATGGTAAATGATTGGCGTCAAAACGGCGGAGATGATCTGTGGTATTGGAATAAAGGCGATCAGACAAAATCCTATTCCAGAAACTGTGAGACATTACAGTTCAGTTATGATCTTGAGCAGATAGCCATGCAGAGAGCTGCAGAGCATGTCTTTGGTATGAAAGATCACTACAGGCCCGACGGTTCAGATCCTCTTACATGCAGATACGGTAATTCCAGATCTTGGGGTGAATGTCTTATAAGGAGTAATTCCAGTCTTACGCCTGAAGCTGTTCTGGAAGCTTTTAAGGAAACGAATCTGGGATATTCAGGTCAGTCCCACAGACGTTGTATGCTTAAGGAGAGATATGACTTTGTAGGCGCTGCGTGCTTCTACTACAATGGTTATGAATATTGGGCATTGGAATTCGGTTATTCCTGGTCAGAAACATATTTAGGCACGCCATGTGCACCTGTTAACGAGACCCAAAGACACAATGTAAATCTGAGTCTTGATAATGCCTTGGAAGTGACGGCACAGATAAACAGTAATAACGTCGTATCCAAGTGTTATCTCGATGATGGAGAAATGGATCTTCCTGATGTAAAAGCAAGTGCGAAGGTAAGCGGAGCTGTGGCGACTGACGGTGTTATCCTGCCTGCTTCGGATTATGATGTCACCTGGAGTTCTTCTGACGCGACCAAGGTAAAGATCGAGAACGGTAAGATCGTTCCGATCGATGAAGGAACCGTTACCATCACTGCAACTGCCAAACTGAATTTCAAGGAGAATACGCAGGGAAGCACGTCCTTTACTTTGCAAGTCGAGAGAAGGTCATTATCTTCCGCAACCATAAGTGATATCGAAGATCAGCCGTATACGGGAGGAGAGATCTGTCCTGATCCTGTTGTTAAGATCGGTGACAAGACCCTTACCAGGGATACAGACTATACATTAAGCTATGAAGATAATATTGACGTTGAAGATGATGCGGCAGTTATCATAACAGGTATCGGCAAATACAAAGGTGTCGTAGAAAAGACTTTCGATATCATCCCTAAGGATATCTCCGAGATCGATATCGAAGATCCGTCTTCCGTTGTCTACGACGGAACATTCCACAGACCTGAGATCATCGTCACATATAACGAGATGACCCTTACAAATAATATCGATTACAGCAGGTCATCGGCTTCATCCAGATATATGGATGCCGGATCTTATGACATAGAGCTGACAGGTAAGGGTAACTATACCGGTACCAAAGTGGTCCGGTTCACGATCCTTCCTAAGTCGATCAGTGATTTTTCGATAAGCAGCATCAACGATATGATGTATACGGGATCATCCATGCAGCCTCCTGTAATGATCTATGATGGCGAAGAGCTTGTTGACGCTGCGAATTTTGATATCGTTTTCGAGAATAATATCCTTCCGGGAATCGCTAAGGTATCTGCTGACGGTGTCGGAAATTACGAGGGCCATATCGAGACGACATTCAATATCACTCCAAGGAGCATCGAGGACTTCGGCTTTGATTATGAGCGCAGTTTTACTTACGATGAGGGAGAGGATATCGAGCCTTCGGTAACCGTATTTTACGGCGGACAGCCGCTGGTGCCTGATACCGACTATGAGGTGACTTACGAGGATAATACGGATTGCGGTTCAGGTAAGATCATCGTTACGGGCATTGGTTATTTCACGGGTGAGAAAACGCTTACGTTCTCCATCGAACCTAAGGATATCTCAGGATTCGAGGTCAAGGGCGTGAACGACAAGACATACACGGGACTTGAGATCGTTCAGGAGCCTGTAGTAAAGGGCGATCACGGTAATCTGCGTAACGGCGAGGATTACGATATCTCTTACGAGAACAACATCGAGGCCGGAACATGCGATTACAAGATAACGGGTAAGGGAAATTACTCCGGCGAGATCACCGGGACGTTTAATATCCTCAGAAGATCCATCAAGTCCATGATCGTGGACGAGGCAGCAGATCAGACCTACACGGGCCTTCAGATCACGCCTTCTGTGACGATCCGCTATGGTGAGACTGAGCTTGTTGAGGGCGTGGATTTTACCGTATCTTATGGCGAGAATATCAATGCAGGTACGGGTACTTTCACTGTCACGGGTATCGGTAATTTCACTGAAGAGAAAGAGTATGAATTTACCATCACATCCAGGGATCTTTCTGATCTTCAGACAGAAGACATCCCGTCCGCGGTATTTACGGGAAGCAGCATACAGCCGAAGCTCACGATAACAGACGGCGAGTATATTCTTCTCGAAAACACCGACTACACACTTTCCTACGAAGAAAATATCACCTCCGGCAGCGGCACCGTTACTGCAGAGGGTATCGGAAACTACAAAGGCAGCATCGAAAAGACGTTCGCGATCGATCCGAAGGACATGTCCGATCTTGAAGCAGGCAATGTCGCAACATATATCTACACCGGATCTCCGATAACTCCTCAGGTCACTGTCTCTTACGGTGAGATATCCCTTATCCCGGGAACTGATTACGAGATCTCATACAGCAAGAATACTAACCCGGGTACCGCTGAGATAATCTTCACCGGTAAGGGCGACTACACGGGAAGCCTTACCGTCGAATTTACGATCGAACCTAAGGACCTCAGGAATCTGGCCGTTGAGCCTTTGAAGGCTGAAGCATACACGGGTGATGAGATCTGTCCTGATGTTACGATCAAAAACGGTGAATATGTCCTTGTCAAAGATCAGGATTACACGGTCTCTTATGAGGATAATACCGATCAGGGAACTGCCAAGGTAATCCTTAATGGCATCAACGACTACACGGGTGAAGTTGAGGTTTCTTTCGAGATAGCAAACAAGACCGTCTACGATCTGACGGTTGAAGATATTCCGGAGGTAACCTTTACGGGAAGCGCTTTCACGCCTTCAGTCATCGTTAAGGACGGCGATGAGATCCTTACTGAAGGTACAGATTACGAACTCTCATACTCTGACAACTGTAGTGCAGGTACGGGCGTCGTAACGATCAAGGGTATCGGCGAATATGCAGGTACCATAACCGCACAGTTCGTGATAACTCCGCGTGACATGGACGATCTTACGGTCACGGGGATCATCTCGGAGGCTACTTATACGGGAAGCGAGATAACCATAGAACCAGTCGTTAAGTACGGCGATACCGAGCTTATCGCAGGTACCGATTATGTGATCACATATTCCGACAATATCAATGCAGGCACGGCTTCCTATACGATCAGCGGTGCAGGAAACTTCGGCGGAGATCAGGAAGGCACGTTCGAGATCCTTCCTAAGGATATAAGCGTTCTTACAGTTGACGAGATAAGCTCACAGGTATTTACGGGCAATGCGCTCACACCTGTCGTTGTTATCTGGGACGGTGAGACTGAGCTCGTTCTTGATGAGGACTATACTCTTACATATGACGAAGCGGTCGATGCAGGAACATACGTGGTAACCGTAAATGGCATCGGCAACTATTCGGGAACTAAGGATGTCGAATTCAATATCCTTCCTGCAGATATCAAAAATGCCGTTGCAGAAGATATCGATGATCAGGAATTTACGGGAGCAGCCATAACTCCTGTCCCGGTTCTTACATTCGGTGAACTTACTCTCGACAGCGATGATATTTATTGCACGTATGATGAGGGTTACTCCACAGGTGTTCACACGGTCACGGTTCACGGCAAGGGCAACTTTACGGGTTCCAAAGATGTGGATTTCATGATCGTTGCCAAGGATATAAGCGGTTACAGCATAAGCGGACTTACGGACAAGAATTACACCGGACTTCCGGTCGTTATGGATATTACGGTCTCAGACGGTAGTGATGTTTTGGATGCCGACCTCGATTACGATGTCCTTTTCGAGAATAATACGGATGTCGGAACGGCAACCGTTACCGTTACGGGTAAGGGCGATTACACGGGTACGATAGATTCGACGTTCGAGATATTGAAGACTGATATCAGCGGCCTTACGGTAAAGCCTGTAGCAGACGTAACATATACGGGCGAAGCAATACTTCCTGAGGTCACGATCAATAACGGAAAGTCAACTCTCACTGAAGGCACTGATTTTACATTGTCTGCTGAGAATAACATCGATGCGGGAGAAGTAGAACTCACGATCGAAGGTATCAATAACTATGAAGGCAGCACGAAGGTAACTTTCAAGATCGTTTCAAAGAGTGTTGAGGATGTGACGGTCGATGAGATAGAAGATAAGGTCTATACAGGCGAAGCCATCGAGCCTTCCGTAGTCGTAAGGGACGGCGAGAACATAATCTCCGACGAGTCCTATGACCTGAGCTACAAGTCCAATCTGAACATGGGTGACAGTGCGGAAGTTACGATCACGTTCAAGGGAAATTACACAGGATCCAAGACCGTGACGTTCAAGATCGTAGGAAAGCCGGTTACGGATCTTACGATGGATCCTATCGAGGACGTTACGTTCTCGGGAAGTAAGTTCGAGCCTGAAGTAACGATCAGGGACGGCGAGAAGATCCTTGTCGAGGGTGAAGACTACAATGTTTTCTATTCTGATAACAGAAATGCAGGCGATGCCGTTATAAGGATCGCGGGTATCAACAACTACTCAGGCGAGACGACTTACGGCTTTAAGATCAATGCGAAGGACATCGCTGATTTTGATCTTACGGGTGTAAGTGAGAATGCAACGTATAACGGCTCCGGGATCACATTCCCGATCCAGCTTTCAGATGGAAATACTGACCTTACCGATCAGGATTATACCGTTACATACGCTTCCAATGTCAATGCGGGAACTGCTTCATTGACTGTTGAGGGCAAAGGTAACTACAAGGGAGTTATCACAAAGGAATTCAAGATCGATCCGAGAGACTTTACCGAAGTGTCCGTAAATTCCATAGGTGACCAGGCATACACCGGTGACTATATCTGTCCGTCCGTAGTCGTTAAGGACGGAACGGTGACACTTGCCGAGAATACCGACTATGAGGTAGCTTTCTCGAGTAATAAAGCGGTAAACGAAAACGGAACCATCACGATCACCGGAAAAGGCAACTATGAAGGTTCCAAGACCGTGACTTTCAAGATAGTAAGAAGGAACGTCAGTACGCTTAGCATCAGCTCCATCGCGGATCAGACATACACGGGCAAGGCCATTACTCCTTCACTTACCGTAAAGCACGGAAATACAACGCTTAAGAACGGAACTGACTATGAGCTTACATACAAGAACAATACCAACGCCGGCACGGCAACCGTTACCGTAACGGGACTTGGAAACTACACTGGTACGAAGGATGTGACATTTAAGATCAAGACGCCTCCTGCTACACCGACTCCGAAGCCTACAGCAGCACCGACAGCCAAGCCGACACCTAAGCCTACCGCTAAGCCGACGGCAGCTCCTACTTCCAAGCCGACTGCGGCGCCTACGCCGGCACCGGTCGATCCGATGAAGGATATCAGGGGCTTTGTTGACAGGATCTATCTCTACGTCCTCGGTCGTGATTCCGAGGAGTCCGGCGCAAAGTATTGGAGCGAAGAGCTCTACTACTTCAGAAGGACCGGCGCTGAGGTTGCTTTCGAATTCATATTCAGTCCTGAGTTTACTGGCAAGAATGTCTCTGACAGGGACTTTGTAACGATTCTTTACCGTACGTTCTTCGGACGCGAGCCTGACGACGGCGGCATGAACTACTGGCTGTCCCAGATGAGCTCCGGTGCCATGAACAGGCGCGATGTTGCCAATGGCTTCATCTATTCTCAGGAGTGGGCCGACACCTGTGCATCTTACGGCATCTGCTCGGGCGGTACGATCAAGCCTCAGGTCAAGATCGAGCCTACGAGCCTTACGAATGGATTCGTCGAGCGTATGTACACGACCGCTTTCGGACGAGATTACGATCAGGAAGGTCGTAATTACTGGGCAGGCGAGCTCGCGAACTTCAACGTCACGGGCGAATATGTCGGCGCGTTCTTCTTCCTGAGCGACGAGATGAACGGCTATCATCTCTCTGATTCCGAATACATTAACAGACTCTACCTGACGTTCATGGATCGTGAATATGACCAGGGTGGTAAGGACTACTGGATGAATTTCCTTGCACAGGGTCACTCCCGTCAGGAAGTCGTCTACGGATTTACCCGCAGCCCTGAGTTCGTCGAGAAGTGCATCGAGGCAAGGATCCTGCCATACTGATTGTGCTTAAAGCACAATAAACCGACGCCTGCAGGCCGTGTCTTTCATCGCGGTGTTATGTATCTTATCTGTCCGTTGTGCTATAATAAGTCGTTAATCAAGATAATAACCGAGAGGTGCACTATAATGAAAAAAGCATTGATAACAGGAATTACAGGTCAGGACGGTTCTTATTTGGCAGAGCTTCTCCTGGAGAAGGGTTATGAGGTCTACGGTATCGTAAGACGTAAGAGCGTTGCTGATTACGGCAATTCCAATCACCTTGTGGGAAAGGTAAATTTCATCTATGCGGATATGACGGATCCGATCTCTCTTATCTCCGCAATGAAGATCTCACAGGCTGACGAAGTATATAACCTCGCAGCTCAGTCCTTTGTCGCTACATCATGGGAGCAGCCTCTCGCTACTGCAAATATCGACGCCATCGGCGTAACAAACATGCTCGAGGCAATTAGGACAGTTAAGCCGGAAGCTAAGTTCTATCAGGCTTCAACTTCCGAGATGTTCGGTCTCGTTCAGGAAGTTCCTCAGAAGGAGACAACTCCTTTCTATCCGAGATCACCATACGGCGTTGCTAAGCTCTATGGTCACTGGATCACAAAGAACTACAGAGAGAGCTACGGACTTTTCGCATGCTCCGGTATCCTCTTTAATCACGAGTCGGAGAGAAGGGGTCTTGAGTTCGTAACAAGAAAGATCACAAATACGGCAGCTAAGATCAGCCTCGGTCTTGAGGATCACCTCGAGCTCGGTAACTTAAGTTCCAAGCGTGACTGGGGTCACTCCAAGGATTACGTCAGGGCTATGTGGCTCATGCTCCAGCACGACACACCTGATGATTACGTAGTTGCCACAAACGAGACAAGAACAGTCCGTGAATTCTGCGACGTTGCTTTCAAGGAACTCGGCATGGAGCTCGAGTGGAAGGGCGAAGGCGTAGATGAGATCGGTGTTGATAAGAAGACAGGTAAGACAGTCGTTAAGGTAAACCCTAAGTTCTTCCGTCCTGCAGAAGTAGATCTTCTCATCGGAGATCCTTCAAAGGCTGAGAAGACACTCGGCTGGAAGAGAGAGATCGATTTCGCTGAGCTCGTAAAGCGTATGGTCAGAAACGATCTTGAGATCGTAAAAAAAGAGAACGGACTTGCTTGATGAAAGTACTTCTTATTGGTGCGAACGGTTTTGCCGGCAGATATCTGAGACGTGAACTCGAGAACAATTCGTACGAGGTCATCTGCGTTGATGCGGTAACTTCGGATCCGAGTGTCAGAAGGATCGATATGCTCGACCCTGAGGCAAGCGAGGAACTTATTAAGGAAACTGCCCCGGATTACATCTTTAATCTTGCGGGACAGGCAGCTCCGAGCATCTCATGGGAGAAGGTCCTCCTTACGATGCATCTTAATATCGATATCTCGGTAAATATCCTGGAAGCAGTTCGTAAGCACTGCCCGAAGGCACGTGTTATCCTCATCGGATCTGCGAACCAGTATGACGGCAGCAAGGCGGCAGACGGTGTCATCTCTGAGGAGACGCCGCTTAATAACACGTCGCCATATGATATATCGAAGAATACTCAGGAAGAACTTGTAAGGATGATGGTCAGAAGATATGACCTGGATGTCATCATGACAAGATCTTTCAATCATATAGGTCCTGGTCAAAGACCTGGCTTTGTAGTTACCGACTACTGCAAGAGGATCGTTTCCCTTGAAAGAGGCGAGATCGATACCTTCACATTCGGTAATCTCGATTCATGGCGTGATTTCTCTGATGTAAGAGACGTAGTAAGAGCCTATAGGCTCATTGCTGAAAACGGCGTCAAGAACGAGATCTATAACATCGGTTCCGGTAAGAGTTTTTACATCAGGGACATCATCGGAAAACTCGTTGAGCTGAGCCCGAAGGCGATGGAGAAGGTTACTTTGCCGCCAAGGCTTCCGGATGATGAACTGGTTCATGTAAGGGCAGATATCAGTAAGCTCAGAAGCGTGTGTGATTTTGAACCGGAATATGATGTTTTCGAGACGATAAAGGATGTTCTCGAAGAATACAGGCAATTATAAGGAGACTTAGATGTTAAAAGAGATCTGGGATTATCGACAGATGATAATCAGTCTTGTCCGTAAGGACTTAAGAGGCCGCTATAAGGGATCTGTACTCGGATTCCTGTGGACTTTTGTTAATCCTCTGTTCCAGCTCATTATCTATACTGTCGTATTTACATATCTTCTTCCGAGCGGTATCGACAAGTACTATCTGTTCCTGTTCGTAGCGCTCATCCCGTGGATCTTTTTCTCTTCGGCTGTCGTCGGAGGCTCGACTTCCATACTGTCGCAGAAAGACCTTGTCAAAAAGATATATTTCCCTCGAGAGGTCCTGCCGATCTCTTACGTAACGAGCTGTTTTGTTAACATGCTGTTCTGCTTCATCATCGTTTTTGCGGTCGTCCTGATCTCGAAGACGAGCGTTCATCCGCTGGGAATAGTATATCTTCCGGTGGTAATGATAGTCGAATATTTCCTGGCGCTCGGTATTGCCATGATCACATCTGCGATAACAGTCTATT
The DNA here is from genome assembly GCA_947165785.1 of uncultured Clostridia bacterium. Taxonomy (GTDB): domain Bacteria; phylum Bacillota; class Clostridia; order Saccharofermentanales; family Saccharofermentanaceae; genus Saccharofermentans. The sequence goes on from CAMVBS010000004.1 coordinate 45,929, forward strand.
TCAGGGATTTCGAGCATATCCTCGGCATCATCACGATGGCGTGGATGTATCTTACGCCTGTCCTTTATCCGCAGACTTTGTATGATAATCTTCCAAAGCAGATCAAGTTCTGTGCAGAGCACATCAATCCGATGACATCCATCATCAGTGCCTACAGAAGGATACTTTACGACGGATCGGTCCCTGATATGTCGACGCTTCTCGAGGCTACCGTACTCGGAGCGATATTTATCGTATTGGGTTTCCTCATTTTCGGAAGACTTAAGAAGCACTTCGCGGAGGAACTCTGATATGGCAGAAAATTCGATCGTAATCAAGAACGTAACAAAACAGTTCAAGGTCTACTTTGACAAGGGCCAGAGTTTCAAGGAGAGGATCATCTTCAAGAACAGGAACAGGCACGAGGACAGAGTAGTCTTAAACGATATCTCACTGACCATAGAGAAGGGTCAGGCCGTAGGTCTTATCGGACACAACGGCTGCGGTAAGTCAACGCTTCTCAAGCTCATGACGAGGATCCTTTATCCGGACAAGGGCAGCATCGAAGTTCAGGGCCGCGTATCGAGCCTCATCGAACTTGGTGCAGGCTTCCATCCTGACATGAGCGGCAGGGAGAACATCTACACGAATGCTTCCATCTTCGGCCTCTCGAAAAAGGAGATCGACCGTCGTCTCGACGATATCATCGCTTTCTCCGAACTTGAAGAATTCATCGATAACCCGGTAAGGACATATTCTTCCGGTATGTATATGAGACTTGCGTTCTCCGTTGCCATCAACGTTGATGCTGATGTGCTCCTGATCGACGAGATCCTCGCCGTAGGTGACGCCAACTTCCAGGCAAAGTGTTTTGCCAAGCTTCAGGAGATCAAGTCCAAGGGTACGACGATCGTCATCGTTTCACACTCGCTCGATCAGATCGAGGCATTCTGTGACAGGTCCGTATGGATCAATGACGGCAAGATCGTAGCAGACGGAGTCCCGAGGGAGATCCATCTCGACTACATGGATTATATGGCAGGTCTTCGTAACGAGCAGCAGAAGAAAGACAAGGCCCGCGAGAAGAAGAACGAAGAGAAAAAAGCCGAGGAAGAGGCCGAGAAGAAGGAAGAATCCAAGCGCTGGGGTAACGGTGACGCCAAGATAACTGACGTCAAGGTCCTGGACGGTGACGGCAATGAAAAGACCGTCTTCCACGTAGGTGATGCCATAAAGGTGAGGATCGCTTACAAGGTCAACAAGAAAGTCGAGGACGGTGTCTTCGGCATCGGTATCTTCAGGAATGACGGAGTCTTCTGCTACGGAACCAATACCAGAATCGACAGGATAGAGCGCTTTGATATAATTGAAGACGGAGTGCTCGAGATAGAGATGCCGAAGGCGGATCTTCTCCCGGGCAAGTACTTAGTCGACCTCGCGATCGAGTGCGGCAGAGGCATTCCGGTGGACTACTACAAAGAAGCTTGCGTTTTCGAGACGTATTCCAAGCGCGGTGACAGCGGCATTGCCAGGATCGATCAGAAATGGCACATGCCTGATAACATAAAGAATTCATAAGGAAGGGATCATCATGAAGATAGCGTTGCTCACGACACAGATACCTTTTATCAGAGGCGGTGCGGAGATGCATGTGGAAAACCTCCGTAAGGCACTCGTAGCTGCCGGCCATCAGGTCGAGATCATAACGGTCCCTTTTAACGACGGTCCTATCTCGAGGATCGAAGATCATATCGTTGCCATGAGACTTCTGGACGTAAGCGAGTCCTGGGGCGGAAGGATCGATTTCGTTATCGGAATGAAATTCCCTGCATACCTGATCCCGCACCCTAACAAGGTTATGTGGATCTTGCATCAACACAGACAGGCCTATGACCTGTTCGGTACGGAGTATTCCAATTTCCGTGACGATGACGAGGGCAGAAGGCTTCGCGACATCATAACAAAGGCAGACGAGAAGTATCTTGCTGAGGCAAAGCATATCTTCGCGAATTCCGGAAATGTTTCCAAGCGTCTGAAGAAGTTCTGCGGTCTTAATTCGACACCGCTTTACCATCCTTGTCCTGACATGGATAAGTTCTACTGCAAGGACTCTGAGGATTATCTGCTCATGCCGAGCCGTATCAATATGACCAAGAGACAGTTTCTGGCTCTCGAGGCGCTTGCGAAGACCAAGTCCAACATCAAGCTCTATATCGTCGGTGCGGCTGATAATGAGCAGATGAAGACATGGCTTTTGGAAGGGATCGAGAAGCACGGCCTTAAAGATCGCGTTAAGTACTTCGACTTTGTAGAGCAGGATAAGAAGATCGAGCTCTACGCCAACTGTCGAGGTGTCGTATTCATTCCGAAGGATGAGGATTACGGTTATATCACACTGGAAGCTATGGCTTCTTCAAAGCCTGTCATTACTGCAACTGACAGCGGCGGACCTTTGGAGTTCGTTGATAACGGAGTTAACGGATTTGTCTGCGATCCTACTCCTGAGTCGATCGCGGAAGCGATGGACAGACTCGGAAGCGATAAGAAAAATGCGATCGCAATGGGTGTCGAGGCTAAGGCAAAGATCACTGAGAAGAATATTTCATGGGAGCATGTCGTAAGTGAACTTCTGAAGTTTGCTGACTGATTATTATGAAGAAACTGGGTTTTGTAGTTCCTTGGTATGGAGAGAAGATCCCGGGAGGCGCCGAGATGGAGCTTCGCGGCGTTACTTCGCACCTTCATGCCGCAGGTGTGGAACTCGAGATCCTTACGACATGCGTAAAGCAGTTCGACAGTAACTGGAACGAGAATTTTCATAAGCCGGGCGAGACGGTCGAAGGCGGCATCAAGGTAATAAGGTTTCCTGCAGGGAAGAGGAACAGCGCTGAATTTGACAGGGTCAACAGGATCCTCATGAGAGGAAGAGTACCCAAAGAGAGCGATCAGAAGATCTTTTTCGATGAGATGATAAACAGCCCTGAGCTTTATAAGTATATGGCAGAGCATAAGGATGACTACAGCCTTTTTGTATATGTGCCGTATATGTTCGGAACAACGGTGAACGGGATCAAGGTGTGTCCTGAAAAGTCAGTCGTCATACCGTGTTTTCACGATGAGGCATATGCTCATATGGACGTTCTGAAACCCGTTTTCGCGAGCGTAAAGGGGCTTGTATTTAATGCGGAGCCTGAAAAAGAACTCGCGCAAAGGCTCTACGATCTTAAGGATGTAAAGACGATAGTCATGGGCATCGGCGTGGACTGCGGTCTTACGGGTGATCCGCAAAGGTTCAGGGAGAAATATGATATCAGCGAGCCGTTTATCCTTTATGCGGGACGTAAAGATGAGGGCAAGAATGTCCATACGCTCGTTAAGTATTTCGCAGAGTATAAAAAGCGCAATCCTTCGGATATGAAACTGGTCCTTATCGGAGGCGGTAACATAGAGCTTCCGGCTGATCTTGTTGCATCAGGAGCGATCAGGGATCTGGGATTTGTGGATCTTCAGGATAAGATAGATGCGGAAGCTGCGTCACTTCTTTTGTGTCAGCCTTCCAAGAACGAGAGTTTCTCGTTGGTCATCATGGAGAGCTGGCTCGGCAAAAGGCCTGTTATCGTGCACGAAGATTGTGCGGTAACCAAGCATTTTGCGATCGACTCGAAGGGCGGACTTTACTTTAAGAACTACTTCGATTTTGAAGGTGCGGTTGATTTTATCGTGAACAATAAGGACATCGCTGATAAGATGGGGGAGAACGGATATGAATATGTGCGCTCGAACTTCGACTGGGATGTCGTGACTAAGAAATATATCGAATTTTTCGAGCTTTGTACGGAGGCTTAAGATGGACAACAGTGTAGATATCGAGAAGATCATGGAGAATATCCGTGAAGAGATCGTGAAAAGCGGCAAGGATAAGCAGCCGCTGTCCTTCAAGGACGTTGAATCGACGGAGCGTAACGGCGATCTCGATGAAGCGATCGATTATATCTCCTATAACTATGAAGTCCAGCCGTATGCACCGCTCGGCGGTAATAAGATCGCGGTCTTCTTTAAGAAGGTCATCAGAAAGATCACCGGATTCTTCGTTCTTCCGGTAGTAAGGCAGCAGAACACTCTGAACTATTACTACTACAGAGTGGCTGAGACGATCGGTGAGGTAAAGAGCGATAACGAGGAACTCAAAAAGCGTGCCGAACTTCTCGAGAAGCGCGTCAAGGTACTTGAGGAGAAGGCAGGGAAATAAGAATGGACGTACGTAAGACATTGGACGAACGTTACGAAACTTCGATGAAGGATCTGCCTGATGTTAAGGTAGAGCCGTTCGATTCCGTGCCGCTCGCATATAATAACGAGGGTACCACCGGTTCCCTGAAGCACTGCATCAACTATATCCGCAAGAACCGCGGAGTATCATATAACGGGCTTGATAAGAAGGGAAGGATCGTTCGTAAGTTCACGGCTTTCATGATCGATCCGATCGTCCGTGACCAGAATTCGATCGATGATAAGTTCACGGTCGCACTCCTGGAACTGTTCAAGCTCTACAAGGAAAGAGAGTCACTTTATAACAGGATAAATGCGCTCGAAGCCGAGATCGTAAGACTGGAGTCAAGATCATGAGATTATTTCAGGTACTTACAACTCTATCATTCGGTGACGCGGTGAGTAATGATGCCGTCGCGATAATGGATCTTGTCAATAAGAACGGCTACAAGATGAATACATATGCCGAGCATATCGATACCAGGATGACATCCATAAGCGGCGTCAAGGACATAAACGACCTTCCGAAGCTTAACGATGACGATATCATGATCTATCATCTGTCGACGGGTACTGATCTTAACCGTAAGATCAAGTCATTCGGCGGACGTAAGCTCCTTATCTATCACAACATTACTCCGCCTAAGTACTATGCGAAGTATTCGGGACTTTCCGCACGCCTTTGTTCCAAGGGACGTAACGAAGCGGCAAGCCTCAATCAGACATTCGAAGCATGTCTTCCGGTGTCTGAGTATAACATGAGAGACCTTCGCGAGATGGGTTATACCTGTCCGATGGCGATAAGGCCGATACTCATCCCGTTCGATGATTATAAAAAAGAGCCTGATCAGGAGGTCATCTCCAAATACTCCGGTGACGGCGTTAAGAACGTGGTCTTCGTAGGAAGGATCGCGCCTAACAAGAAGCATGAAGATCTTATTACTCTCATGAGCGCATATAAGCAGATGTATAACGATAAGATCCGTCTGTTCCTGGTTGGAAATCCAACGGGAACCGAAAACTATGATAAAAGGCTCAAAGATTATGCAAAGCTTCTTGATCTGGATAATGTGATCTTTACCGGACAGGTATCCTTCAAGGCGATACTTGCATATTATAAGATCGCTGATGCTTTCGTATGCATGAGCGAACACGAGGGATTCTGTGTTCCTTTGATCGAGGCAATGTGCTTTGACGACCCGATCATAGCCGCATCAAATGCTGCGGTCCCTGATACTTTGGGAGGAACGGGAATACTTATCGACAATGCCGACTTTAAAAGATCCGCGTTCATGCTCCACGAAGTCCTTAATGACGAGGCTTTGCGAAGCGAGATCATCGAAGGTCAGAGAAGAAGGCTCGAAGACTTTTCTTATGAGAAAGTATCGGCTCTTTTCATGGAGCAGCTTCAAAGATTCATCAGAGGTGAAGCATTATGAGAATATGTTTTGTTGTGCAAAGATACGGTGACGAAGTAAACGGCGGTGCGGAAGTTCACGCCAAGCAGCTTGCCGAGCACGTAAATGACCTCACGGATCACGAAGTTGAAGTTGCTACGACCAAGGCCATCGATTACGTGACCTGGAAGAATGAATATGAGAAAGACGAAGAGATCATAAACGGTATCAAGGTAAGAAGGTTCCCTGTCGTTAATGAGCGTAACCAGGAAGTCTTCAACAAATATTCATCCAAGATGGCGGTCGGCGATCATTCCATCGAGGAACTTGAGGAATGGATGCGCCTTCAGGGACCTGAGTGTCCGTCTCTTATCGAGTGGCTCGGTGCCCACAGGGATGATTATGACTGCTTCGTTTTCCTGACATATCTTTATTACACGACATACTTCGGCCTAAAGGCAGTTGGAAAGAAAGCTGTCCTTATCCCGACTGCGCATGACGAGTGGACTATCCATCTTCCTCTTTTTGAGAAGATGTTCACTCTCCCGGGCGCATTTTTCTATAACACGACTGAAGAGAAAGAACTCGTCAACACATACTTTTCGACAGGAAACATCCTTGATAACAAGGGTATAGGCGGCGTAGGCGTAGAAGTTCCGCCTGTTGTAGATGCCGAGGCATTCAGGAAGAAGACCGGCATCACCGGCGATTTCATGGTCTATATCGGAAGGATCGATGAGAATAAGTGCTGCCCTGAGCTCTTCAGATATTTCAGAGAGTACAAGGACCGTCACAAGGATTCCGATCTTAAGCTCGTTCTCGCAGGTAAGGAAGTCATCAAGGTCCCTGAGGCTGATGACATCATCCCGCTGGGATTCGTATCCGAGGAAGATAAGTTCAATGCCATCGCGGCTTCGAAGTTCCTGGTACTCCCTTCATGGTTCGAGAGCCTGTCGATCGTAGTACTCGAAGCAATGAAACTTAAAAGACCCGTTCTCGTCAGCGGCCGCTGCGACGTTCTCAAGGCTCATTGCCTGAAGAGTAACGGCGGACTTTATTACACGGATTTCCTCGAGTTCGAGGGCGCAACCGATTACCTTCTCTCACATCCTGATGAGTGCAGGATCATGGGCGAGAACGGCATCGAATACGTTAATGAGAACTACAGCTGGGAAGGCATCGTCGAGAGACTTGATGCCATCATGAAGAAGGTCGCACTCTCGGGAGTATAAAGTCATAGACAGCCTTTGCAAGACCGTTTTCCTCGCAGTTTGTCGTCACATATTCACAGCATGCCTTGATCTCGTCACTGCTGTTGCCCATCGCGATCGAGTGAGGAGCAGCCTTGAGCATAGACAGGTCATTATCGTTATCCCCTGCGGCGAATACGTTTTCTTCAGGGATCTCCAGCATCTCCGCGAGCTTAAGGAGCGCATTTCCCTTGGAGGCTCCTGGCGCCGTCAGATCCATGAGGACACCTGTTGACATGGTGCATTCGAGATCCTTATTCCCGCGAAGGATGGCTTTGGTCTCTTCATCTGCGCCGACCACCAGGATCTTACTGAACTTCGGGAAAGGCTTCATATCAAGGCTGAAGTCATAAAGAGGCGCCTTTTCCTCTTCCTTGAGCCCTTCATTATACTTATCGAAAAAGTCACGTCGTCCGTTACGAGGTCCGAAGAATATGCCTTCACCGGAATATCCCGCAAAATCGATATCCCTCCTGAGCAGCATCTCGAAAACATCCCTTGCTACGGTTTCATCGATATTGACCGAGTAGACTTCATCAAACTTTTTGGGATCGTATAACGAACCGCCGTTACTGGTTATGCACGGAACGTCCACATCAAGTGAAGCAGCGAACTTTCTGACCAGATAGAAAGTCCTTCCGGTGGCGAGCGTAAAGGCAACGCCGTTTTCGCGAAGGAGCCTTATTGCCTTCTTGTTCTCTTCGGTTACATCCTCTCCCGGCATGAGCAAAGTGAAGTCCATGTCTGATGCGAACAGGTATCTGTATTTCATAATGACCTCGTATCGGTTTATTTATCCGTGTAATAGGGTATAATAACAGACAAGCACTTTTCAAGAGTGCCATTAAGTTGCAAAAGAGGCATCAAATGAAACGAACAGCAGTTATAATGGCAGGCGGCGGCGGAACACGCTTTTGGCCTGTATCCAGAATGGCAACACCTAAGCAGCTCGTTAAGCTTACCGGAACAGACGTTATGCTCAACGAGACGATCAAGCATTACGAGAACGTAATCGGAAGAGAATCCACATTCATAGTAACAAATGAAAAGCAGGCCGAGCTCATGAATGAGGTGCTTTTTCCTGAGGTCGACAGATCTCATATCCTCATCGAGCCGGTTCAGAGAAACACAGCTCCGTGCATCATCTATGCAGCCATGACACTTAAGAAGCTCTACGGTGATGCGCTTATGGCAGTGCTTCCTGCAGATCATCATATCTCTGATATCAAGGAGTACGAGAGGATCCTCGACCTCGCATTTAAGACGGCAGAAGAAACTGACAGGATCGTAACTATCGGCATCTGGCCTAAGTTCCCGTCAACGGGCTACGGCTATATCAGATTTTCTACCAATCCTATCGAGCCTGGTTCTGAGATCTACCATCTCAGACGTTTTGTCGAGAAGCCGCGTGAATCGGTAGCAAAGGAATATCTCCAGTCAGGTAAGTACCTCTGGAACTCGGGAATGTTCATCTGGAAGGCTTCAGTCATCCTCGAAGAATTCAAGAAATTCCTTCCTGACACTTATGCAAAGATGGAATCCATCTTTGATTCACTGAGGACTCCTGACGAGAAGGATGCGATCGCGAAGGTATATCCTGAACTCGATAAGATCTCCATCGACTACGGTATCATGGAGAAGACATCCGATGTTTACTGTATCCCTGCAGAATTCGGTTGGAACGATGTAGGATCATGGGATACGCTCGATTCAGTATTTCCTCATGACGGCGATGACAATGTAATAGTAGGAGACTACGAAGGTATTGATACCGAGAACACCGTAATCTTCAACAAGTCCAATGACAAGATCATTACTACTATCGGAGTAAAGGACCTCGTTATCGTCCAGACTGAAGATTCAATCCTTGTCTGTTCCAAAGAACAGGCACAGGATGTTAAGCTCATGGTCGACCACCTTAAGGAAAGAGGAAGAGAAGATCTTCTCTGATGTCGTCGATCAAATAACGGTGATAGTTGCTAAGAGGAGGGATGGATTTGCGTAATAACAGGATAATTAGTGTTGTCAGTCTTAATATTTAGAGCAGTAATGCAAATTGTTGATTAGGTGGAGAGTTATTGAAGAGACTGGTTTTATTAATTTTACTTGTATTCACAATTGTTTTGTGTATATCGTGTTCGTTAAATAATGAACGTCAGGTGTATCATGACGGTTTTGAGGATTATGAGCATCAAATCGTTGATGTGTATGGCGATTATATTATTGTTGCAGTACACGATAAGCGTAGTATATCGCTTACGTTTAAGAATTCATACTTGAAGGATGAGCAGAAACGAACTCAGATTCCTGAGTACAAAATCATAGAAGATATTAGGGTTTTAACCAATCAATATATTGATAATAATCCACACAGTCTTTTAGCAGACGAAATGCACCACAACTGTATGAGTATTACATTAGGACAAAGAACTGGTGATCATTATCAAATCATATTTGAAGTAGATAATTATTTCATTGACGACATGGGGGATCCTGGAATTCTACAAAATCAGTTTGTATATTACTCATGTCTTAGTCATTTTTCGCCGATTGTTCCTGAAGAATATGTAAGCGATATGTATGATTATATTGCTATAACTGGAGAAAATATAAGATATATAGATATGTTCGAATTTTCGGGAATAAGTGAAGACGAACAACGCGCGTGGGAAGCGGAGATCTACTCCAAATTCCCACTTGTCACGTCTCCTGAAAAGTCACTAGTTCAAGAAGAGTGAGGCCTATTACCTGATCCGTAGTTACATCTGTGAGAATGTATTATCTGCTATGCATGAATATGAATAAACCGCGTACTTCGCGCCATTATTTCCCGGACACTGATCAACAGTGCCCGGGCTTTTTTTGTTATTGAGAACAACCCCCGATCCTGAGCTGATTACAAAAATGTAAGAAACTGGGCATCTTTGTAAGTAAATAGAATGGAAACGAGGGTTATATTAGCGGATAATCTTAAACGTAAAGGAAAGGAAACGCAAGCTCTTTTACATGCTTATAACATGGATAAAGAACTGTCGCAGGCCGCCCCCTTCTAAGCCAAGGGAGCGGCTTGAAAAATGGGAATATCAGGCTTTTAGCAGTGTTTTAGAATTTTGAAACAAATCTTTAAGCTCTCTTAACTAATTCTTAAACACTCATCCATATAATGCTTTATGGACAAAGGAAATAGCGTCGTGCAGTCCGGAACGCATGACAACAAAACCTACACAAAGCAAAAACCAAGGAGAAAACTAAAATGCAATACTTTAAGAAAATCGCAGCATGCACAATGGCAGCAACAATGCTCTTCGGAATGGGAATGATGTTCTCAGGATGCGGATCTAAATCCGAAAAAGCGGAAGTTATCCAGAAAGACGACCTCTGGTTTAACACCAAGAAGGTCAAGCTTCAGTCTGATTATGATATGTCTGAATACTTGCTCGTTCAGCACAATACACCTCTTTCAGTAGGTGATAAGTATGCGATCCTTTACCTCGGACAGAAGAACATGACTAAAGACATGATGAACGATAAGGATTTTGATTACAATACGCTCATGCTCAATGATGTCATTATCTATGATAAAGAAGGTAATATTGAAAAGAAGATCGATATCAATTCGCAGATCGCAGAAGAGGGAAAGGTATCCAACATCACAGCCATCACTCCTTCAGGTGACAGACTTTGTGTTTACTATGTAAGCGGTGACCCTAATGGTATCGGTGAGAATACGAATTATATTGCATTCCTTAATGTTGAATCAGGAAAGATCGAGGAAAAGAAAGAAGCTGATATTCCAAACAGTGATATTGTTAATAATGTAAAGAATATTGACGGTTACGATGTTATCACCTGCGTAAACTACAGTGATGGTAATACTTCTTTTTCTTTGAGATTTGCCAAGGACGGTAAGATCGTATCTTCAACTGATTTTGATAAGGATATCGGAAAGGGTCAGATACTTTATGTAGAGGATGTTTATTCGGCAGGAAACGGAAAGTACGTAGCAAATTGCTATGGTGAGAAAGGAACTATCAGCGTTGAGATCGATGCTGAATCCGGTTCATCGAGCAAACTCGATTCCGAGGCTAAAAGTGAAGCAACCAAGAAGAAACACTCTACATTCGATGGCACTGAATATGTTATGGATGAGGACGGTATCCGTAAGGTAAACGGTGATAAGGAAGAAGACTTTATTCCTTTTGATAATTGTAATGTCAATATAGGCGAGGCAAGCAACGGACAGCTCGTTAGCGTTACAGAAGATTCTGCAATTATCATTTGTGAATCACAGGCATCAATGAACTATCTTGAAGACAATCCTGTAATCGTTTATGAACTTACCAGGGCTTCTGAAAATCCTAATGCCGGTAAGAAGGTCATCAAGGTCGCAGCAGGAAGCGGCGAACTCAGCAATGCTGAGGCAGAAGGTATCAGAGTATTTAACGATACCAACAAGGACTATTTTGCAAAACTTGTCACATATGATATTGAAGATGTCGACACAGAGACAGAAGATTCGGATGAATTGCTGGCTAACGGAGAGAAGGTTCAGGCTTCACTTGCTAATCAGCTTGCTGTAGACCTTATGTCAGGCGATGGCCCTGATGTTCTCATCGGTGCAAGTTCTCTCGGTGAGCTCTTGAATGATGAATATCTTGAAGATCTCACTACATACATCGGAGGAGACAACGGTCTTGATCTTGCTCAGTATTATTCCAATGTCATCGATGCATGCAAGACGGACGGTAAGCTCTATTTCATGCCTAACACATTCGATATGTACGGAGTTCTCTGTGATACTAAGAATTTTGATGCATCCCAGGTCGGTTTCACATTCGATCAGTACGATGAATTCGTAAAGAATGACTGTAACGGAGAGGAACCATACACGTTGAAAGGTTCTAAGATGGCATTTTTCAAGGAATGCATGGAAGCTACAAATGATTCCTGGATCAAGGACGGCAAGGCAAACTTTGACAGTGAAGAGTTCAGAAATCTTGCAACATTCTTCAAGGAAAATATCCCTGACGGTATCACATCTACAGATGAAGAGATCTATTACGGTATTGATATGTCTGATAAGAAGGCAGGCGTTATTGCTCAGGTAGGTTGTCTCAGCAATCTTACGTCATACAACTATTTCGGTGCCGATTGTAAGCTCATGGGTCTTCCTTCTTCTGACGGAAGAGGTCCTTCTGCTATGATCTACTCCTCGACTTCCATCTCGGCAAAGTCCAATGTAAAGGATGGTGCATGGGAACTTGTTAAGACACTTGCCAGCGAGGATATCCTTAAGTACGAAGCAGCATGGAGCATTCCGATCAACATCGCAGCAGAGAAGGAATCTATCGAGTCATATATGAAATATAATGATAAAGTAGTAGATATGTATAAAGAGATGGGTATGCCTATGAGTGATGACAATCTTGCAGAAAGCGGTCTCCTGCCTAAGGACAGCGGTATTCCTGAAGCATATGAGAATATGATCGGAACCGTATCCGGCGTATTGACAAGTGATAAGTCCATCTCTGCGATCGTAACCGAGGAAGTACAGGCATACTTCGCAGGACAGAAAGATCTCGATACGGTAATCGATACTATCCAGAACAGAGCTCAGACCGTAATCGAGGAAAGAAAGTGATTTTTGAGGCAAAAGCCTTAAACGGGAAACAATCGGGTGGTAATAATCGTCCATAATGTGTTCCCACAAAGAACAAAAACTTTATGTCCCAATAAGGCCTTCCGGAGAGTCCAGTCCTCCGGAAGGTTAAATGGGGTAAAATGGTGAAGAAACAATATAGTAAAGGGAAGTAATGTAAATGTCGGAAAGTCAAAACAAAAGAGGAGAACTTCTTCTTCAAAAGGCTGAGATAAACAAGCGTAAAAGACGCCTTCACAGAAAAAGAAAGATGCTTGACTGGGGTGTGTTCACCGCATACCTTTTCCCGAGTCTGGCGGGCGTATTGCTCTTTTTCTTTCTTCCTCTGTTAATGCTTCTTAAGACTTCTTTTCAGAAGTCGTCAACCAACACTGATTTCGTAGGTTTTGACAATTATGCCAGAGTCCTTACGAACAAGGCCTTTAAGGATGCTTCCATCAATACTCTCAAGTTCGCGGTGGTCGCAGTTCCTCTGGCTATCGTACTGGCGCTCCTTGTAGCGCTCCTGCTTAACAGCGGTATGCCGGGAAAGAGTATCTTCAGAAGTATCCTTTTGAACCCTATGATGGTTCCTGTTGCTTCGATCGTTCTTATCTGGCAGGTATTCTTCAGTTATAACGGTGTTGTCAACGGATGGCTCGCGAGCCTTTTCCATATCGATAAGATCGACTGGCTCAAATCCTCGTACGCGCAAGTGGTAATCCTGGTAATGTTCATATGGAAGAACCTGGGTTACAATATGGTCCTTTTCCTTGCGGCGCTCAACAATATCCCTGCAGAGGTTATCGAGTCCGCCAAGATGGACGGCGCAGGTCCGGTAAAAAGATTTTTCTCGATCAAGATGCACTACTTGAGCTCAACGATCTTCTTTGTCGGAATCATGTCGCTCATCAATTCATTTAAGATATTCCGTGAGGTTTACCTCCTGACGGGTGACTACCCGTTCGATACACTTTATATGCTCCAGCACTACATGAACAATGCGTTCAGACATCTTGATTATTCCAAGTTGTCATCAGGTGCGATCATCATGTGTATCGTAATGATCATTATCGTCGGCTTCCTTTTCTTTGCAGAAGCGAAATTCGGCGGAGATATCGAGGAGTAAGCAATGGAAGATCAGAACAGACAATTGATCCGTGAGAGAAGAAGGATGCAGGCAACTCTTGCACGTCGTAAGGTCTTTACGACTACAGAGAAGTTCGAGAGCCGCTTCGATCACATGACACAAGAGGAGAAGGATGCTTATTTTCGAAAAGAACGTAAGCGTGCCGCAGGTGTCCTCGCCAGAAGAAATGTGTTTACCAAGATCGCCATGGGATTTGGCGTAGCGATCGCAATAGGTCTCGCAATACTTGCCTTGGTGCCTATCTTCTACACTTTTATAAATTCGTTTATGTCATCGGCAGAGATCAAGGACAACTACGGAGTAGTATTCCAGAGCTTGTCCGGACATGCCAAGGATACAGGTGCGACATACCTTGATAAGACGGTCGTACTCCGAATGGTTCCTGAGAGAGTTACGCTCGAGCAGTACAAGACATTGCTCTTCATGAGCCCGACGTACCTTCTTAAGTTTTGGAACTCGGTAATAATGGTAGTACCGATCGTTTTGGGCCAGCTCGTTGTATCTTCGCTCGCTGCGTACAGCTTCGCGAGATACCGTAAGAGGAGAAGGGAGATATTGTTCTTCTCATACGTAATCCTCATGCTGATGCCTTTCCAGGTTACTCTCGTACCAAACTACATGATCTCCGAGAACCTTCACATACTGAATACCTTCTGGGCGATCATACTGCCGGGTGTCTTCTCAACATTCAGTTGCTTCCTTCTTACGAAGTACATGAGACAGATCCCTTCATCATATATCGAAGCGGCTAAACTCGACGGTGCTACCGAATGGCAGATCTTCACACAGATCGCGCTTCCTACATGTAAGAGTGCTATCTTTGCTATGGCGATCCTGCTGTTCATCGATTACTGGAACATGGTTGAGCAGCCATTGGTACTTCTTACCGATGATCAGAAACAACCTTTGTCGGTATTCCTTTCCCAGATAAATGAAGCTGAGATCGGAATTGCGTTTGCGGCCTCGGCGCTTTATATGATACCTGCGCTCCTCATATTCCTTTGGGGTGAAGAGTATCTCGTCGAAGGTATATCGCATTCGGGAATCAAGTAAAAATATAAGAGTCTATATTAGTGGAGGCGTAAAGTAAAATGGCTGACAAAAAGAAAACAAGAAGATGGGTAATAAGAGCGATAGTGGCATTCCTAGTAGTAATGCTCCTTCTGACGTTCTTTTCAAATACGATCATGAACGCAACGATCCCGAAGGTCGTTGCAGAACACGCACAGTGGGGTAACCTTTCATTCTCCAACACAGAGAAGGGAATCCTCGAGTGCTCAAATAAGACAGAATATAAGGTTCCTAAGGGTCTTGCAGGCCGTAAGGTAGACGATGTCGTCCTTACCACATATGATGAAACAGGCCTTAACGAGACTGTCATCAAGCTCAAGGAAGTAGATGACATGGATGCATATGATGAGAAGGTAACTGAACTTGAAGACCTCAAGAAAGAGATCGATTATGATGCAAGGACTCCAAGCGATACGTCTTCACAGGATACCTATCAGGATGCAATCGATACTGCAAAGGACAACGTCGATGCAGCAGCTGAGAAGTATAACGAAGCCAAGGGTAAGGATCAGACGATCGCTGATGCAAATAAGACGATCTCAGACAGTACTTCCTCACTCGTAGAAGCTGAGGCTGAAGTTGATTCTATTTCCCAGACAGTTGAGGAATACAAAAAGCAGATGACTGAGCTCGATACTCAGATCCAGAAGATCGACGAAAAGATAACGATCCTTGAGACCGTTTCTCCTACTCCTACTCCGACTGTTGAACCTACAGCTGATCCTACAGCTGACCCTACAGCCGATCCGACTGAGTCTTCTGCAACAGAGACAACTGTTGATCCGAGTGTAACACCGGTACCGGGAAGCATTGAAGATCTCAAGGCTCAGAAGGCAGCTCTTGAGGACCAGAAAGAAACTCTTCAGACTAACCTTGATGATGCTGAAGCAAGACTTGCAGAAGCTTCCGGTAAGAAGGCAGAACTCGATATCGCGATAAAGGATGCCGAAGGAACTATCGAGTCAGCAGGTCAGCTTCCGAGCGAAGATAAGGCTAAGAAGGCTCTTGATGATGCAAACAAGGATCTCTCTGATGCTCAGAAGAGTTATTCTGATTCACAGATAACAGCAGGTATCACCAGTGAGAAGAATGCTGATGCACTTGAGAAGAAAAAGAAGAAGATAGAAAAGCTCGAGAAAGAAGTCGCACAGATGAAGGAAGATCTCGAGACAACTGAGATCAAGGCACCTGCAGCAGGTATCATCTATGATGTTTCCGTTAACGATGGTGATGAACTCCAGGAAGGTCAGGTCCTCTTCTCCGTTCTCCCTGATTATACGGATATGGAATGTACGGTAGAATTCAGCTTCTCCACTTCAGCTACTCAGGGAATGCAGGTAGGCCAGGAACTTACATGTGAGAATACATGGGTCGACAAGATCACTGTTATCTCTATCAAGCCTGACAAGGCTAATCCTAGAGAGAACAGGATCGTAAAGTGTTCTGTTGAAGCAGAATATCTCTATCCGGGTGAGGAGATCAAGGTAACTGCAGGTAAGTCAAATAAGAATTATGAGAATATCGTACCAAGCAGTGCCGTTATCAAGGATAATTCAGGTGAGTTCGTATATGCTCTCGTTGAGAAGTCAACTCCTCTCGGAACAAAGTACACGGTAAAGAAGATCGAAGTTACTGTTGAGGATACGGACGGAGCAAGAACAGCCATCAAGGGTGACGGTCTCGACTCCAAGTACCAGTATGTTACACGAAGCGAAGAGCCGCTCAAGGACGGAGATCGTGTAAGACTTCAGGACTACAGTAAGAAGGAGTAACGCTGATGGGAATAATCAATTGGCTTAAGGATTACTGGCACGACATCAAAAAGTCGTCCGGTAAGACCTTTAAGAACGTGGTCCTTACAGCTCACTTTTGGGTAATCCTCATTGCCGTAGCCTTGATGATCACATCAGGTATCCTTATATTCAATACTTTGAATGCAAGGCGTGATCAGGATCTCGGTAAGATCTGGCAAAATGACGGTAAGACCTCGTTCAGACAGATGAGTGTTTTCGCGCAGGGCAACAGAAAAGACATCTATGCTCCGCTCGAGGCGATCGATGAAAAGTCTCTTACGTGGAAATCCGTCATGGATAATGAGAACGGTATCCGTAAGAAACTCCAGGGCACTGTCGATTCCGGTAAGACGATCGTTACTAAGCCCGGACAGCAGATCAAGCCCAGAGGATGGGAAGATTGTTTCTCTACGACATTTATGACAAAGGGAAATATCACCAAGGAAGCTACCATCAATGGTGAGATCAAGACAGCGGATGTTGAGTTTGAATCAGAAGTAGTAGCTGTAGGCGGTAACTTTGCAGCCTTCCATCCTTATGAATATATGGACGGAGGATTTCTTCCGATCGACGTAAAGGATCCTTATCAGATCGTTATCAATGACGAACTTGCATGGAAGCTTTACAGATCATATTCCGTTGTAGGTGAGAAGATCCAGGTATTTGGCGAGGATTGCACCATCGTCGGTGTAGTTCGCGAGAAGAGAACATCGATCGATAAGATCAGCGGTGCAAGTGAGCCGAGGTTGTTCTGCTATTTCTCCACGGTAAGAGATCTTAAAGAAAAAGGTTATTTTGATGCAGCCGCAGAAGCTGATAATGACTCCAAGGCAGCAGCTTCTTATCCCGATATTGCGATCACATGTTACGAGGCTTTCCTGCCTGAGGTAGTAAAGGGTGTAGCAAGGAGCGATATGCTCGCAGCAATGCCTTCCTATAACATGCAGGATCCGCAGTACCTCATTACGAGCAATACCGGAAGATTCAGGGTCGACAAGGTCTATGACTTCGTAATGCCTTTGGGTGAGTTCCAGGCAAAGTATTCAAGCTATGAATTCCCATACTGGGAAAGAACGGCTCAGCTTTCGACCGAAAGGCTGTTTGTAATGGAGGCTGTAGGCGTGGCAGGTGTCATCCTTTTTATCATCGGAATCATCATCGCGATACTTCGTTTGCGTAAGCCGGGCGGTAAGTTCGATACCGTTGAGGAGGACGAGCCTGAGGAAGAGACAAATATCGCCATACAAATGACTTGATATTGAAATATTAGATAAACAAGCGGGAAGTATAATCACAATGAATACTTCCCGCTTTTTTGCGGTGTTTTGGGGGTGCTTTATGAGTTCTTTATTTAAAAGACGAGTCGCGACTCTTCTTGTTTTGTCAACCGTTGCACTTGCTTCCTGTGCCGTAGATCAGGAAGGCCTTAAAAATGATACTAAAAGACTAAAAGACATTGTCACCGGTTCCGAGGAGACCGAGGTTGCGGTTGAGGAAACTGCTGCTCCTTCTGAGACGACTGAAGTAACAGAGGTCACGGAAGAAGAGAAGGTAACTGAACCGGAAGTAACCATCGAGACTACTCCTGAAGTTACGGCAACTCCTACTCCTTCTCCTACGCCAACAGTAACCGTGGCACCGACTGACGAGCCAAAGGCACGTGTGGATCTGTCTGAACTTACGGATACTGAGATAATCGAAGGCTTCACGGTAGAAGAGGAAGCTTTCTCCGAGAATTACGGATTAGAGGAAGACAGCTTTGTCGTTTTCGAGGGAACAAGGCTTCTCATATCGATGGCTGATAATGATATCCCTGCAAGTTCCGTAAACCTCATCCTCAACGGTTTTTATAAGGAAGCAGAAGGTGTCTACAACCGTAATTGTGATGAGACACAGGCTGAATATGATCTTACGGGTGAGGTCCTTGATAAGGTAACCGTTTCCGTAAACTATGATTACAGGGCAAATGACAGGATCATTGCCGTCAGGATGGAATATAAGGTAGTAAAGGGTGAAGAAGAAAAGACCGTAACTGAGTTCGAGATGTTCGATATGTACACGGCATCCAGGATCACTCTTTACGATGTATCCGATGACGTAAGCGGCCTTATCGATCTGATGCTTTCCGAGTTTGACGAGGAAACTCCAAAAGAATATGATGTTATCATGCTTGTCCCGGATTCCGATGATGAGCTCTTAATCTGGATGGCTGTAGACGGCAATTTCTACAGAGAGCATATTTCTATCGAAGAGGTCGAACCGCTTCTTACAAGATACGGCAAATCTGTATATGGCTGTCTCTAAGGAGAAAGAATGAAACTTAAAGCACTTGCTGCAGTAATATTGTCCGCAACACTTCTGACTGCCTGCGGTTACGAATCAACAAAGACTGTTCCGACAACAGCGGCCGGAGATCCGACTGCCGTGACATCAGACGGAGGCGCATCCGTAACGGCTGAGACGACTCCGGGAACTGCTTCGACCTTTCAGAGCAGGGAAGGAGCGTCAGAGAATTACACATTCGACGATCTCGTTTCCTACATGGAAAGCAGTGATGCCGTAAAGAACTGGCTTGCTTCTTCCAAGAGCTATGACGGTATCGAGGGCGAGAACTGGTATAACGTTCCCGAACTTCAGAAGATCTGTTCCGCTGAGATAGAAGGCGAGTCGGCGATCAAGAACTATACTGCTTTCCATATCTATTATTCCGATAAGGAGCAGATCCTTGATAAGGTAACGTACTTCGAGATCTATGAACTCGATAAGACATCTCCTCTATATAATTACACTGCTCAGGCAGGCGCTCTGGAATATGCGATGAAGGTCCCTTATCGTGATTACGAGAACTTCGATCAGGATGAATACCTTGCTAATTATCATAATATGACTACTGCGGAGAGGATGCTCTATTCGTATGACGCATCCGGTAATCCGATCATGATGGATGATACCAAGACCGTTACATTCCCGATCCATGGTCTTAACGGCAAATTCATCATCGTTGTACATAGCGGTGCCAAGGCTGAAGACGGTTCGATCTTTGAAGCCTTCAGTGCGGATAACGATGAAGCCCAGGCGATCGTAGACGCCTTTATGAATTTCGGCTGATGATCTTAAGAGCTGCTCGTCCGAGTGGCTCTTTTTTCTGTATGACGGGCATGTCCCGAACCTCGGGTGAAAGTCCCGAGGGGCGTA
>CAMVBS010000005.1 GCA_947165785.1 uncultured Clostridia bacterium
CAAAGAAGGCAGAGGCTAAGAAGCCTGCAGCTAAGAAAGCAGCAGCAAAGAAGCCGGCAGCTAAGAAGCCTGCTAAGAAGGCTGTTAAGAAGCTCGGCAAGATCATCTTCGAGTTTGACGGCGCTCAGATCGCTTTCAAGGATATCGAGAAGAAGGCAGCTAAGCTCGGCGGCGATGTTTATGTTGTTGCAGCTGAGAAGAAGATCTATGATGCAGAAGGTAAGTCTGTAGAACTCTTCTAATCTTGATTAGCTTTTTAGATAAGAATAAAACCGAGGATCGCTCCTCGGTTTTTTTATGTCCTGAATATACAGATCAGATCATTTTTCTTTTCATCTTTTTATTGATCACTATATAGTAGATAACGCATATCGTTATTCCGACCATGGTTGCAAGAGGTGCAGCCATTCCGATAAATGTGAGTGATGCATTTTCCTGAATGCTCATTATGTATGAGAACGGAAGTCTTATCAGAAATGACTGAATGATACCCTGTATCATGACAAATGTCGATCTTGAATGTCCGTTGAAATAACCGTAGAAACTGAACAGTATCGATGTGATGATCGCCTCAGGTGCAAAGCCTTTTAAGAACTCTGCAGCTCTGCTGATATATTGAGGATCTTCCGTAAATACAGATGCCAGTATATCTCCGCAGAAGAAAGTTCCCAATGCAACGGGAATACCGATCAAGGCACCCATTATCATTCCTGTCTTCATTGCTTTCTTCGCTCTTGATTCGTTTCCGGCACCTACATTTTGTGCAACGAATGATGACATGCTCTGGATTATCGATGCAGGAATGAGCATTACAAATCCGACTATCCTTTGCGATACTCCGTAACCTGATGATGCTTCAAGTCCGAGTCGGTTAACGAATGCACATATGGCAAGAAAGGTTACGTTTGTAAGTATCTCCTGAAGAGCCAAAGGTGCACCGATCTTAAAGAAGTGTCCGATCTCATTTCCCCATGCTATATCTTTCTTCTCTATCCTGAACTGAAGATCCTGTTTTCGGATCACAAAGAAAGCGATGATGACACTTATCGCCTGGGACATGATCGTAGCAAGTGCGGCACCCGATACATTGAGCTTAAGAACTGCAACGAATACGAGGTCACCGATTATATTTGCAGCGCATGCTATGCCGACAAAAAGAAGTGGAAGTCTTGAATTTCCGAGACCTCTGAATATGCAGCTGATGAAATTATAAAAGACAACGAATACCATACCCGCACCGCAGATCCTTATATAAAGAACTGTGGAATCCAAAGCTTCCTTCGGTGCCTGCATTATGATCGCGATGGGTCTTGCAAGAGTGATGAGTATTATTGAAAGTATTGCCGATAATGCTATGAAGAACATGATCGAATTTCCGAGAAGCTTTCCGATCTTCTTGGGAGTTCCCGTTCCGAGGTATTGGCCTATTACTACAGTAACGCCTGTGGTAAGACCTACTGTTGCGAATGTAAACAGCTGAAGGATACTTGCACCTGTAGAGACACCGGATATTCCTTCCTGTGTTCCGAATCTTCCGACTATCAGAAGGTCGATCGCGCTGTACATTGATTGGAGAATAAGCGCTGCAAGGATCGGGAGCATGAATCCTATGAGTTTTTTGGTAATACTGCCTTGTGTAAAATCGGCTTTATCGTTCATTATCTTTTATTCCTTATAATTATGTACGGGAATTATTTTATAAGATTGAAAGATGATTTCAAATTGTCTATTGCACAATTGTTTGATAAAATAAGTCACGGAAATGCATGAGCTTTCCTTAACAGACTGAAGTCTTGGATAATAATTTGATCAACGTGTACCATGAGGTATGCCGATCTTTTGCAGAAGATCGCATATCTTTTTTTATTTGCTGATCTTTATATTTTCAATATGGATCTGATAGAAGAAAGGTCTTAAAGAGTATAGATTAGAACATGCTCGATACGGAGGTGTCATCATGAACAGCGATACAAGAAAGATACTTGAAGAAGTAAAAGCGGGTAAAGTATCCGTAGATGAAGCTCTTCTTGCTCTTAAGAAGCAGCCGTTCGAAGATATCGGTTACGCTAAGATTGATCTTCACAGAGGCATAAGGCAGGGAGCACCTGAGGTTATATACGGCGCCGGTAAGACGCCTGAACAGATCGCGGGTATCCTTAAGACCATGCTCGATAATGACGTTAAGACTATACTGATTACACGTATAGATAAAGATAAATATGAAGCTCTCGCTCCTGATTTTGATATCAGATACTATGAGGAAGCAAGGATCGGTATCGCAGGTCAGATCAAAAAGCCTGACGGTATCGGTAAGATCGTTGTTGCTACGGGAGGAACATCGGATATCCCTGTAGCAGAGGAAGCTGCTTTGACTGCTGAAGTTCACGGTAATGAGGTCATCAGGCTCTATGATGTGGGAGTTGCAGGATTACACAGGCTCCTTTCACATGTCGATGAGATCATGGGAGCTTCTGTCATCATAGCTGTTGCCGGAATGGAAGGAGCTCTTGCAAGTGTTGTCGGAGGACTTGCTGACTGTCCTGTGATCGCAGTTCCGACAAGTGTCGGATATGGAGCTTCTTTTAATGGCGTATCGGCACTCTTGTCCATGCTCAACTCCTGTGCGAGCGGAGTATCGGTCGTTAATATCGATAACGGATTCGGCGCGGGATACCTGGCCGGTATGATAAATCATATGGAGGTGAAGAAGTGAGAACTTTATATATTGAATGTTCTATGGGTGCGGCAGGTGATATGCTTACTGCTGCTTTGCTCGAGCTTTTCGAGGATAAGGAAAAGGTTGTAGATGAGCTTAATTCACTCGGCATACCGAAGGTAAGATTCGAATCGTCCGTCATGAGTAAGTGCGGCATCAACGGAACACATATGACGGTTACCGTTGACGGAGAAGAGGAAGATGAGTCCATGCATGATCACGATCATGAGCATGAACATGAGCATCATCATGAGGAGGAAGAACATCACCGTCATCACGAACACCCTCATCATCCCGATCATCATTATCATGATACCGGGTATGCACATCACCATACTCACAGTCATTCAAGCCTTCATGACATAGAACACATCGTGCGCGATCATTTGGGGCTTTGTAACAATGTTACACAGGATATCATGAGCATATACGGTCTCATCGCAGAGGCTGAAAGCGCTGCTCACGGTAAACCGGTTGATGAGATCCATTTCCATGAAGTCGGAACCATGGATGCAGTTGCAGATATTACCGCATGCTGCTACCTGATCGATAAACTTAAGGTCGATAAGATAGTGGCTTCACCTGTTTGCGTTGGAAGCGGCAGGGTTAAGTGTGCTCACGGAATACTTCCTGTTCCGGCTCCTGCAACTGCCTATATCCTTAAGGATGTTCCTTCATATGCAGGCGATATCAGAGGAGAACTTTGTACTCCTACAGGTGCTGCAATACTGAAACACTTCGTCTCCGAATTCGGTTCCCAGCCTGTAATGAAGGTGGATAAGATCGGATACGGAATGGGCAAGAAGGATTTCGAAGCAGCTAACTGCGTTCGAGTCTTCCTTGGTGAGACTTCGGATATATCAGAGCAGATCTTCGAGATCAACTTTAATGTTGACGACATGACAGGCGAGGAGATCGGTTTTGCCACAGAGAAGATCTTTGAAGCAGGAGCTCGTGATTGCTTCACTACACCTGTTTACATGAAGAAGAACAGACCCGGGGTCCTCGTAACGATAATCTGTGACGGCGGTCATAAGGAAAACATCATAAATGCCGTCTTTAAACATACGACTACCATCGGTATTCGCGAAAAAGTCGTTCAAAGGTGTGTTCTCGATCGTAAGAACGTTAAGCTGTCGACCTCATACGGAGAAGTCAACGCCAAGGTGTCTACGGGATACGGAGTGACTAAGACCAAGGTCGAATATGATGACATGAGTAAGATATGTAACGACAAAGATATATCTGTATATACTTTTAAGGAGGATTTGTAATATGCATATGGCTGATGCCTTGTTGTCACCGGGAGTTGCGGGGACAATGTATGCTGCTTCTGCGGCAGCTGCTGCACTGTCAGTCTACAAATTAAGAAAGAGTGAGGATGAACAGCTTAGTTTTTCAAGTAAGAAACTTCCTACCATGGCCGTAATGTCAGCTCTGGTATTTGCCGGTCAGATGATCAACTATACCATCCCGGGAACAGGTTCTTCGGGTCACATCTGCGGCGGACTTCTTCTTACATCATTGCTCGGACCTTATGCCGCTTTCCTGTCCATGATAGCGGTCCTTGTCATACAATGTCTGTTCTTCGCGGACGGAGGACTGATGGCCCTGGGTGCCAATATTTGGAATATGGCATTCTACGGGTGCTTTGTCGGATATTTCCTTGTTATGAAGCCGCTAATGAAGACTAAGATCAATACCAAGCTTAAGCTTATATTGGGCTCCGTATTGGGCTGTGTACTGACGCTTCAGATGGGCGCTTTCTCGGTTGTTCTTGAGACATCTTTGTCAGGTATCACTGAACTTCCGTTTAAGCAGTTTGTCCTTCTCATGCAGCCTATCCATCTTGCCATTGGTCTTGTTGAAGGTCTTGCTACTTCCGCGATCCTTATCTTTGTTGAGTCGACCTCACCTGATCTTGTTAAGGTCGTAAGCAGCAAAAAGAACGGATCGTTCAAGACAACTGTTGCAGTGCTTCTCATCTGCGTCATCGCTATCGGAGGCGGATTCTCGCTTCTTGCAAGCTCCAATCCTGACGGACTTGAGTGGGCATTGTTCGGTAATACCGAATATAGTGAGTCAAGAGAGAATATGGGTCTTGATGAGGAAGAATACGGTGTATCAAGTAAGGTTTCCGATAAGGCAGGTCTTATCCAGGAAAAGACATCGTTCCTTCCTGATTATGCTTTTGCAGGTGATGACGAAAATCCTCTCGGAACATCTGTTTCAGGTATCGTAGGTTCTGCGATCGTTGCAGTCGTAGCTGTAGGTCTCGGTGTAGCAGGCGGTGCTTTGAGAAAAAAGAAGAAGGCAGCCTGATATGAATAAAGCGGCACAGGCATCACAGGAGATAAGGACGATCGAGGAACTTAATACCATCGATTCTCCGGTCCATAAGATGAGTCCGCTTTCTAAACTCATATTGACTGTTGTCTATATAACCTGCGTGGCGTCATTTGGCAGATACGATATATACGGATTGTTCGTAATGATCCTATTGCCGCTTATCGGATACGTATTGTCAACGATCCCCGTAAGTCTTTGTTTCCGTAAGATGAGATTCGTGCTCCCCGCGATACTTCTCGTGGGGATCGCGAATCCTTTTTTGGACAGGGATATTGCAGTTGTTATTGGAAGAGTTCCGATAAGCTTTGGAATGATATCGATGTTAACGCTTCTTATGAAGGGTGCGTTCTCGATAATGGCTTCGTTCCTTCTT
This sequence comes from uncultured Clostridia bacterium, assembly GCA_947165785.1. Taxonomy (GTDB): domain Bacteria; phylum Bacillota; class Clostridia; order Saccharofermentanales; family Saccharofermentanaceae; genus Saccharofermentans. Next base: position 5,439 of record CAMVBS010000005.1, read on the forward strand.
ATCGCTACTACTCCGATAGATGATCTGTGCAAGAGCCTTCGAAGGATACATGTTCCTAAGATAATGGTGTCGCTCCTGCTTCTTACGTACAGGTACATTTCACTGTTTCTTGACGAGGTATCCGTCATGACTGATTGTTATTCTCTTCGTGCTCCGGGACAGAAGGGAATACAGTTCTCGGCATGGGGCTCTTTCCTCGGGGGACTTATTATCAGAAGTGAAGGGAAGGCATCGCGCAATTATGACTGTATGATGCTTCGCGGTTTTAACGGTGACTTTGATCATGCTGTGGGAAAAGGTATCAGGACATCCTGGCTGTTCGCGGTTATCTTGATAACTTTTTCTATAGGGATGAGACTATATAATCTTCCGGCGATCATCGGAAGTGTTTTTGTGAGGTAATGATGCTTGAGATAAAGGATCTTTCATATGAATATAAGGGCGGCTTCAAGGCGCTGTCGGATGTGACGATTAAGATCGGCGATAATGAAAGCGTCGGCCTTATCGGTGCGAACGGTGCCGGAAAGAGTACTTTGTTCAAAGCACTCACCGGCCTTATCGACTTTGAAGGTGAGATAACCGTCGACGGTCTTATATCCGATAAGAAAAATATCGCGCAGATCAGGAAAAAGATCGGTTATGTTGTTCAGGAATCAGAAGATCAGATGTTCATGCCAAAGGTCATCGACGATGTGATGTTCGGTCTTCTGAATTACGGTACTTCGAGGGAAGAAGCCGTCAGGATATCCGATGAGATATTGGAAAGACTGGGCCTTTCATATCTGAGAGACAGATATAACCACACTTTGTCAGGCGGTGAGATCAAGATGGCAGCGATCGCGACGATCCTCGCACTTAAGCCTGATATCGTTCTTTTCGATGAGCCGACATCATCACTTGATCCGCATAACAGAAGGATGATCATAAATACCCTTAACTCCATAAAGTCGACCAAGATCGTAGCTTCTCATGATCTCGACCTTGTTTATGATACCTGTGACAGGATAATACTTATGAACGGCGGCAGGGTCGTTAAGGTGGGTGGAAGAGATGAGATACTTAAGGATGAAAAGCTCCTTACCGATAACATGCTCGAACTTCCGCTCAGGTTTCAAAAGTAAGGTCTCATTACCTTTTTGTTAATTATGCGCCTTTTTCCGTGAAAGAATCCGGCAAGAGTAATAAAATGTAATCATATTTTCGAATAGGGGAGAAAGCGTATGTCAGTTGATATCAATAATCCTATAAGCATCCTGTATCCGTACGGTGAAGAGGTTTCCTACAAGCAGCTCTCGAGTCTTTCCTGCCATGATCTGGCTATGGATGTTCTGTGCAGTAACCTTGCTCAGGCTCCTAAGGAAGACGCTCTTATCATGAACGTGCTCTCGAAGCTTACGACCGATACGAGAGTTGCCGAATACAGACAAAAGGTCTTTGTCGATATACTTAATCTTCCCGATCTTCGAAAAAAGATGATGGAACTTCTCGACAAGGTCCAATACATTAAGGATTTCAAGACGATGAAGAGAGGCTCATCCGAGAGGATGGGACTTTGGGATCTTCTTCATAAGCTCGATGAGATAAATGATTATATCGAGTGTGTGGAAGCAATGCAGGAGTGCCTCGGAAACGCTCCGCTCAAGTCGCAGGGACTTATAGACCTTCGTGAATATGTTAAAGCCATCTATACGGACTCGTTCTTCGCTGAGATGAAGGCCGATATAAAGAAGATCAAGGCTGAAGCTTCGAGTGTCAAGAGCGTAACGGTCGGCATCAATGTTAACGAGAGGTTCGAGGCAAGCAGTCTCGGATTGATCTCGATCAATGATACACCGTTTAAGAAGTCCGGCATCGTAAGTAACTTCGCAGATGCACTTAAGTCAAAGAACAAGCTTCATGAGGGCACTGAATGGGACGGCGATATGCACTATACACCTGTGGATGAAGCAGGCCTCGGGGTAGATGCGATCGCTGATCACTTATACGATATCTACACCAAGACTTCCATAGCCGGCGTTGCCATGAAAAATGCCGAGAGAACAACGGCTTCCGTTCCAGAGGGAGACGGCGTTGAAAGCTCTACATTCTATCTGGATAAGATAGTAAATAAGCTTCTCGATACTCTCGTAAAGAAACTCCGTGATACGTTATCCAAATATGTAAATGTAGCAGTGGTAAACATTTCAAAGCTCATTCCGGAGTTTGTTTACTACATCAGGTTCGCAGAGTTTATCGAAGCTAATCTTAAGAAGGACATGCCTTTTTGTGAAGCAAGGATCTTGTCCGATGATGACATGAAAGAAGGCATTACCATGAAGGCGAGAGGACTTTATAACCTTAAGCTCGCCATCTCGGGTAATCACAGTGAGAAGATCGTCTATAACGATCTGGATTTCGATTCCGATCATACGGTCTATATCCTTACAGGTGCCAACAGAGGCGGTAAGACAACGATAACCCAGGCAGTAGGATTATTGTTCGTGCTGGCTCAGGGCGGTATCTATGTTCCTGCTACGAGTTTTGAATATAAACCTGTTGACGGTATCTATACTCATTTTCCGGCTGACGAAGATAAGACCATGGATCTCGGAAGACTCGGTGAAGAGTGTGTAAGGTTTAAGGAACTTTATACCGAAGCGACAGGCGACAGCTTGATGCTCCTTAACGAGACATTCTCGACAACGTCGTTCGAGGAAGGCTATTACATAGCAAGAGACTCTGTCCGTGCGATCCTTAATAAGGGCATCAGGACCATCTATAATACTCACATGCATAAACTTGCCTATGATGCAGAAGAGATGAATAAGGGCGAGTATAAGGTTAAGGCGGCGTCTTTGGTAGTTAAGAACGAAGGTGCCAACAGATCGTTCAAAGTAGAGGTCGCACCGCCTGAGGGACAGAGTTTTGCCAAGGATATAGCAGAGAAGTACGGCGTTACCTACGAGATGCTCACAAATTGATTTTAGTATGGTTTTGCCGTATACTTACCCACAGACGACCGACGGAGGAATATCGATTAGATGAAACTGATAATTCAGATACCTTGCCTGAACGAGGAGCAGACCCTTAAGGAGACCTGGGATGATCTTCCGAGACATATTGACGGTATCGATGAGATCGAATATCTGATCATCAATGACGGCAGTACCGATAAGACGGTTGAGAAGGCCAGGGAACTGGGCTTTAACTATGTCGTCAATTTCAAGAGCAACAAAGGTCTTGCCAAAGGATTTATGGCAGGTCTTGATGCATGTCTTCACTTAGGCGCCGACATAATCGTCAATACGGATGCCGATAACCAGTATTGCGGTAAGGATATCGAGACGATCGTTCGTCCCATCATCGACGGCAAGGCTGACATCGTTATCGGTGAGCGTCCTATCGATAAGACTGAACATTTCTCATGGACAAAGAAGAAGTTCCAGCACCTGGGAAGTTGGGTGGTAAGAGTTGCAAGTGATACGAAGATCCCTGACGCTCCGTCAGGTTTTCGAGCATATTCAAGAGAAGCTGCATTACGACTTAACGTAGTAAATGACTATACATATACTCTCGAGACCATCATCCAGGCAGGCCGCGAGAAGATGACCATGACATCTGTTCCCATAAGGACAAATAAGGAGACAAGACCTTCAAGGCTTTTCACCAGCATGTGGAAGTATATGAAGCGATCAGCTTCTGTCATCTCCAGATCTTTTATCATGTATAGGCCAATGAGGTTCTTCTCGACGCTTGGTGTCATATCTTCGTTGATAGGTTTTGGTATCGGTGTCTATTACCTGGTCATCTCCAGATTCGGAACGACCGGCGGACATGTTCAGATGCTCATCCTCGTTGCCATCTTGATCCTTTTGGGTGTGGTAAGTTTCCTCATAGGTCTTTTGGGTGATGCAATAGCTGCGAACCGTAAGATCCTTGAGGATATCCAGTACAGAGTAAGGATACTCGAGAGCCTGCAGAACAAAGATGAGAACGATAAGTACAAACTGTGATGCTTGACAAATAAACTTAAGAATTCATAATTTAAGTTAGAAAACGCATTAGGGGAGGAACGGAAATGATCTTAAATTTTGAAGATATGGTAGAGACCGCCAATAAGGAGTTTAAGGGCGGTAAGCTTACTTTCTATAACAAAGTATATAATGACGGCATCAACAAGGTGATGATCGGAAGACTCGAGCCGGGTGCTTCGATCGGACTTCATACTCACTATAATGAAAGTGAGATGATCTATATCCTTGAAGGCGAAGGAACAGTTATCTATGATCAGGATCAGTTGCCGCTTCGTCCGGGTATTTGCCATTACTGTCCTAAGGGACATGATCACAGCGTAATAAACACAGGTGAGGAGACGCTTCGTTTCTTCAGTGTCATAGCAACACAGTGAGTTGTTGATTTTATATATAAAAAACACACAGAGTCCGATAATATTGTGAAAAATATTGCGGACTCTTTTTATTGCCTTGAAATACCGATATTGTATAATTTACACAATTTAACGAATGATTATTCATTTTGGTTACTTTCAGGAGGCAGTTTTATGAGTAAGGACAACAAGAAGGTCAAGCCTTCGGACCGCAAAGACACGAGCTTTGGCGGACGTTTTAAGGCTTTGATGAACAAGATCTTTATCGACGGTCTTTCGGGTATGGCTACAGGTCTTTTCTGTACACTCATCATCGGTACGATCATCGTTCAGATCGGTGCATATATCCCGGGTTCCATCGGAACATATGTAACGCTTATCGGTAAGATGGCTCAGGCACTTATGGGTGCAGGTATCGGTATCGGTGTTGCAGTTAAGTTCGGTGAGAAACCTCTCGTAGTCATTTCTTCAGCCGTATGCGGCATGATCGGTGCGAATGCCAAGCTCTTTGATACGGCAGCATCCCTGCTCATTGACGGTAAAGCAGGCCTTTCACTTCCGGGCGAGCCTTTGGGCGCATTTATCGCTGCTATCGTTGGTATCGCGATCGGACATCTTGTATGCGGAAGAACGAAGGTCGACATCATCGTTACTCCGTTTTGTACCATCCTTCCGGGTGCAGCAGTCGGTATCTTCGTAGGACCTTATGTTTCAACATTCATGGGCTGGCTCGGTTCTCTCGTAAATGCAGGTACTGAACAGGCACCTCTTCTTATGGGTATCATCGTAAGCGTACTCATGGGAATCTTCCTTACACTTCCGATCTCTTCCGCTGCTATCGGTGTCGTGCTTCAGCTCGGCGGTATCGCGGCAGGTGCAGCTACAGTCGGATGCTGCTGCCAGATGATAGGTTTTGCAGTCATCTCTTTCCGCGAAAACAAGGTCAACGGACTTCTTGCCCAGGGCCTCGGAACATCCATGCTCCAGATGCCTAACATCATCAGAAATCCGAGAGTATGGCTTCCTTCGATCGTAGCTTCCGCTATCCTCGGTCCTGTATCAACGATGCTCTTTAAGATGGAGAGCACACCTGTAGGTTCAGGTATGGGTACTTCAGGTCTTGTAGGTCCTCTTCAGACTTTTGCGACAATGAATGCCACACATTCTGCAGTTGTAGTTCTTGCTGAGATCGCAGTAATGTACTTTATCCTTCCTGCAGCTATCTGCCTCGGCCTTTCCGAGCTTATGAGAAAGATCGGCTGGATCAAGAAGGGTGATCTTAAGCTTGATGTTTGATCGGTTTTGTTTCATATATTTCCAAGCGTCTCTTCGGAGGCGCTTTTTTCTGCCTTGAAATGGTATAATTATTCTCGAAAAAACTTTTTCGAGCGGAGGGAATCATGAAGTACAAAAAGATCGCAGCAACTGCCCTTGCTTCAGCAATGCTCTTTGGAAGTTCCTTGGCAGCTACGGGATGTTCTGAAAAGAAGACCGAAGAGACTACAGCCGAGACAACAGCTCAGACCGAAGTAAGCGAAGAAGAAACAGAGACCGAAACATCTCCTGAACCGACTTCCGAAGAAACGACGGAAGAGACAACTGAGGAGACGACTGAAGTTACGACAGAAGGCTCTACAAGTGAATCGGAAGATATCTCGTACATGTTCGAGACTGTAGATATAGATTCTCTCGAGACAGAAGAACTGTCGGACGATAAGCCGGTACTGTATTTCCATAGTACGGAAAATTACGACAAGGTTCTTAAGACTGATCTGGGACTTATTGTGATCCCTCATACTACTGATCCTAAGATCGGCAAGATCGATATAAGACTTGACGACAATGAATTCGAACTGGATTGTATTATGGATAACGTCGGCTCCACTTCCCGGGCATATCTTGTCAGGAGTGGCGGAAACACATATATCTATACTCAGTCGGGGCTCATGGATGACTGGTATGCTCTTAATGTCTATAAGGTTTCGGACGGACAGATAAGTCATGTAGGAAGTATCGAAGGCATCCGCTTTGCATTTATGGCGTCGGAATTCTCGCCTGAATCATTCAAACTCGGTGAGTCGGCAGGCCAGGGAGGAGCGGCCGGAACATATACGGATTATAAGGTGGGAGATGACGGAATGCCTGTCCGTATCTCGAATACCTGGTTGTTTGATGATTATACATATAAGGTGAGCTTCGAAGAAGAAAAGACTGGACTTCTTGTTATGGGAGGTCAGGCTACCGAGCAGGAAGTAACGATCGATCCGGAGGAGACTGTAAAGTTCTGTGAGACTGATAAAGAGACTTTTGTGGATGTTCAGAAAGAAAACGGTGATGTTGTAAGACTTGATATCACGCAAGAAGTTGCGCAGGGTAAGGTCGATAGAAGAGAGTACTATGACTTCTTTTACTGCTGGGGACTTTTCGGTATCGATGACTATGTTTCTCCGTTTTAAGTCAGCCTGATAAGAGATCAACTCATATGAAAACACTTCAAGTCGGATACGGCCTGAAGTGTTTTTTGTATCTTAAGCCTTTGCGGCTTTCTTTACGTTATGGATATAAGAGTAAACGGATGCTCCGATGATGACGACATAACCTATGAGACTATAGATATCCGGCTTTTGTCCGAGGAAGAGAAATCCCAGGATCGCAGCAAAGATAACTGAGGAATAATCATAGATGGAGATCTCCTTTGCCGGGCACCTTGCGTATGCTGAAGTGATAAATATCTGACCGCTGCAGGCAAATGTACCTGCAAGTATGAGGCACAGGAGCTGTTTTGCCGAGATGGGTTCGTAAGTCGCGATAACAAACGGGACTAATACCACGCAACTGAAGATGGAAAAGAATGCAACGATGACTTCGCTTCGTTCTCCCTTAAGGCTCAGCTTACGCATAAACGTATAAGCGATACCTGCGACAAGTCCGCCTGCGACTCCGATGAGTGAAGGAACGAGATGTTGAGGATCGCTGATGCCTGTCGGCTTAACGACCAGGAGCGCTCCGAGGAAAGCAACGATAACGCTTATCCATTGACGGCCGTTCGCAACTTCCTTAAGGATTATGATGGACGCGAGGATAGCGAAAAAAGGCGACAGTTTATTGAGGATCTGCGCATCGGCAAGATTGATGTGGCTTATCGCATAGAAGTTAAAAAGGATACCGAGTGTTCCGAAGGAGGCTCTTAAGAGAAGATACTTAAGGCTTCCTTTCTTGACCTTGAACTTCTCTTTTGAACGCAAGAGGAGAACAAGTGACAGGATTATCGCAACACAGTTCCTGAAGAATGCCTTCTGAAATACCGGCATGTCTCCTGCCATGTTGACGAACAGGGCCATACATGCAAATGAGAATGCCGAGATGATGATAAAGATTATTCCCTGTGTCTTAGGGCTTATGCGTGACTTCTTATTCTCCATACCGTTACCTTTTACTATTTTATAAGAAAAGTATATTCTCAATCTGTGAAGTCCTCAATTTGCAATGCGACGGAAAATAGTTACGAAAAACTACTTTTTTCTTATAGTGTGTTAGAATAGGTGGATGATAATGTAACAGGGGTATTAAGATGGCTTTTTACTACGACAGTGAACCTACTACCGAATCCAACAAGCGTGTCATAACATACAGACAGCACGGCGTTAACTTCGAGTTTACGACGGATACTGACGTGTTCAGCAAGACTCAGGTGGACTTTGGAACGGATCTGATGCTCGGTGCTGTCATAAGAGATGTTAAGGACAGGAACGCCAAGGTCGGTTCGATCCTCGATCTCGGTTGCGGCTACGGAGTTGTCGGTATCGTCATGAAGTCCGTCTTTAAGGGTGCAGCCGTAACATGCGTTGATAAGAATTCCAGAGCCGTGGGACTTGCAAAGGAAAATGCAAAGCTCAACGGTACTCCGATAAAAGACTGTCTTGTAAGTGACTGCCTTTCTGCGCTTCCTGAAGAAGTGATGTTCGATCTTGTTATAACGAACCCTCCGGTAAGAGCTGGAAAGGATGTTGTTTTCGCGTTTTATGAGCAATCCTATGAACACATGAACGAGGGTGCTGCGATATATGTCGTCCTTCAGCGTAAGCAGGGTGCTCCTTCAACGGAGAAGAAACTTAATGAACTGTTCGGTAACGTGGAGACAGTTGATATCAAAGCAGGTTACAGAGTAATGAGGTCGATAAAATGATATTTCCGTATGATCTTATTGATTCTTTCTCGATGTTTTTTATCTATGCCTTCATAGGATGGATCATTGAAGTCATCTATTACGGTATCAATGAAGGTAAGTTCATCAACCGAGGATTTTTGAGCGGACCGCTCTGTCCGGTATACGGTATCGGTTTTTATGCGGTAATACTTCTCCTCCTGCCGTTTCAGGATAACATTGCGATGCTGTTCTTCGGCTCGATGTTCATAACGACTTTTGTTGAATTCTGGGCAGGATTTATCCTTTACAAGATATTCAATCTTCGCTGGTGGGATTATTCCAACTATAAGCTGAACGTTAAGGGATTTATATGTCTTCAGTTCTCCATCTATTGGGGAACTGCATGTACTCTCGCTCTTAAGATCTTACATCCTGCAGTAGTATTCATACTGAATAATCTGCACATATGGATCAAAGTCGGGATCCTCTCCGTCTTCGGCGGACTTTTGATCGTCGACATCATCACGACAGTCATCACGATCATCGGATTCAAGCGTAAACTCGTTATCCTTTCCGATGTCAGCAAAGAGATCAGGAATGTTTCCGATAAGCTCGGAGGCCATATCTATGACGGCGTTGAGACTGTCGTTACAAAGACAGCTCCTACGGTTGAGAACATCAACACCTATAAGGAACTTTACAATACCCACAGAGAAGAAGAGAAGGCTCTCGCCAAGAAACACAGGAACGAGGAAAGAGAACTTCTCGACCAGCTCTTTGCCAAGGAGAAGGGTGATCTTAAGATCTCCAAAGAAAGCATCAACAAGAAGTTCGACCAGTTGTCCCACGGACTTAAGAGAAGAGAGCACGCGCTGGTCAGAAAACTTGCTGCAGGCAAGAACGATGCATATAAGCTCGTATTAAGTGCGCTTAAGAAAGATGAGGAATAATAATGAAGATATTCGTAGCATCAGATATCCACGGTGATTCAGCTCAGTGTAAAGCCGTTATCGACAAATACAGGGAGGAGAAGGCCGACAGGCTCCTTCTTCTCGGTGACATACTCTATCACGGCCCGAGAAACGACCTCCCGGCTTCTTATGAACCCAAGAAGGTCATCGCCATGTTAAATGAGATAAAGGACGAGATCCTGGCAGTTCGCGGTAATTGCGATACGGAAGTCGATCAGATGGTCCTCGAGTTTCCGATCATGGCTGATTACATCTATCTCGTATCAGGAGAGACTACGATCTTTGCAACACACGGTCACAAGTTCAATGACCTTTCCATGCTCCCGAAGAACACGGTATTTTTGTATGGACACACTCATGTAGCCTGTGATGAGGTCAAGGAAGGGATCCGTACCATGAACCCGGGTTCTCCTTCGATACCCAAGAACGGAACCGTTCCTTCTTATATCATCATCGAAAATGGTGACCTTACGCTCAAACCGTTATATAATTAACCCTTGGAGGCATTAAACGATGAGAGCTAAGGTAAGCGGCAAACATAATACTATATACGGGATCTTTTTTGTGATCTTCGTTGAACTATATTCCATCCTTACGGTTTTTGTTTTTGCGCCGGCTCTTGCAAGCGTCGCAGACAGTTGGATCTGGATCTCCGCTTTGTCGGTCTTTCTTTTGGCGGCACATTTCCTGAGCTGCTATCTTTTGAGACACCAAAATCCCGTAATATGGCTTATAGGTATTCCGGTCAATGTCATTGCCATCTGCTGCATCGCCAATATAAACGATCCGTATTTTGTCAGGGCTTTGGGACTCTACGGCATTTTTTCGAGATTCTCGAATGAGAAGGATATGCTGCTGACATACTTTCCATACTATATAGATGCGATCTTATATGCGCTTCTTATCGTAGCGGGAAGAGTGGTTTTTGCGGCGCCTACTTATTATCTTGTCAGGATCAACAGCATCAGTAATTCCGATAAAGTTTGAAAAAAATATCAATCGATGTATAATCTATCAGAAGTTTAAATTTGGAGGAATCATTATGTCATCATGTGATTCATGCCCATCAAAGGCATCTTGCACTTCTCAGAGCACATGTCCGTCAGCTAATGGCGAGTCATCATCAAACGAACAGACAAGTCTCATTGAGGAGATCAATAAGTATTCGTCAGTAAAGAAGGTTATCGGCGTATGCAGCGGTAAAGGCGGCGTCGGTAAGTCTTTGGTAACATCCATCCTTGCAGCAAGACTTGCAAGAGACGGTTATAACGTAGGTATTCTCGACGCTGATATCACAGGACCTTCCATCCCACAGGCATTTGGCCTTAAGGGTTCTCTTAAAGGCGACGAGAACAAGAACATCATCCCTGCAGTAACACATTCGGGAATCAAGGCAGTAAGCGTAAACCTTCTTCTCGAAAACGCTGACGCTCCTGTTCTCTGGAGAGGACCGGTCATCGCAGGTCTTGTTAAGCAGTTCTGGACAGATGTAAATTGGGGAACACTCGATGTTCTTCTTATCGATATGCCTCCGGGCACAGGTGATGTACCTCTTACAGTATTCCAGTCGATCCCTGTCGACGGTATCGTTTTGGTATCTACACCACAAGATCTCGTTTCCATGATCGTTAACAAAGCAAGAAACATGGCTTTGATGATGCAGGTCAAGGTTTTGGGATTTGTTGAGAACATGAGTTATGTTAAGTGCGGAAAGTGCGGCGAGGAGATCAAGCTCTTCGGTGACAAGGAAAATGTTGCCAAGGCTGCTGCTGAAATGGGCTGCAAGGTTCTTGATAAGCTCCCGCTCGATCCTGATATCACAAAACTCGTTGATGCAGGTGAGATCGAGAAGGTTCCATCAGGAAACCTCGATGGTACGGTTGCTCTTGTTGAGAGCATGCTCGAAGGCTGATGCGTCGTACATATTTGAAAAAGTTATTAAAGACTGCCGTCATTATCGCAACACTTGTTGTTGCGTTGACGGCAGTTTCTTGTAAGAAAGAAAAGAATTCCGTTGAAAGATTCTACGGGGACATCTCTTATGATGCTCCCATGCTCGTCATGTCCATGGAGGAAGTGGAGGATGAGGAAGAACCCGGTATCGTCTACCGAGAGATAGAAGACATGGATGCGGTGCTCAATAATTCCACTGTGCCGGTAATGATATATTTTTATTCTTCTACGGCAACAGATGTAGCAGGCGTAACTGCAGGCGTTGAAGATATTGCCCAAAAACTCGACGGAAGAGTCATAGTTTTGTCAGTCGACATCATGAGGCTTAGAGATGTGGCTTCAAGATTTAAGGTACAGTACGTTCCGGATTTCGTTTTGGTACAGGGTAACAATGTTAAATCTTCCTTCAATGCGATAGATTACGATTACTGGACGACAACTGACGTGTATAATTGGCTTATAAACGAAGGAGTATAAAGATCTCATGGAATACGCATACATCACAACTATCGGACAGGACAGTCATGCTTTCGACATGACAAAGGGCGAGGCAAATATAATGCTCGGAGCGATCGAGATACCGAATGCTCATCCGTACATAGCCAACAGCGACGGTGATGTTGTGCTGCATTCTCTCACAAATGCTATCTCGGGATTCACATGCCGCAACATCCTTGGAGGTGTTGCAGATAAGATGTGCCTTGAGCAGGGTATAAAAGACAGCAGGGAATACCTGAAGGTAGCACTTGAGGATCTGAAAAAGATCAAAGGGGCAAGTATTGTCCATGTTTCAATGACCATAGAATGTAAAAGACCCAAGCTCTCTCCTCATATTGAGAAGATGCGCTTGAGTCTTAGTACTCTTCTTGATATCCAGGCCTCTCATATCGGCATTACTGCAACGACAGGAGAAGGTCTTACCGGATTTGGCAGGGGAGAAGGGATTCAGGTTATATCCCTTATTAGTTTCCGCTCTCAGCTGCCTGACGCTTAAGGATCAATTCTGCGTAATCGATATCCTCTTTGGTAGTGATTTTGATGTTGGAGTAAGAACCCTCAACAAGATGTACCTTAAGATGGATTGCCTCAGCAAGTGATGTATCATCAGTTGCTTCGATATTATTCTGGATTCCGTTAACATATGACTTGATAAGCTTATCAAATCTGAAGACTTGTGGTGTCTGAACTTCCATAAGCTCGTCTCTTGCAGGTGTGGAAACAACTTCAGGAGACTTGAATGGTGAAGCATTAGCCGCAGGTCTTGTCGCAGCCGGTCTTGCAGCAGGCCTCGTTGCAGCAGGCCTCGTTGCAGCAGCAGGTCTGTTAACTGCAGGTCTTGTCGCAGCCGGTCTTGCAGCTGGTCTGGATGCCGGAGCATTTGCAGGTCTCTCACCAGGTCTTACAGCACCTGCCTGTCTCTTAACAGGAGGTCTCTGGTTAACAGGTCTGTTCTGATTCTGTACAGGAGCAGCTGTCTCCTTCGGCGGATCATATCTCTTAAATGGAGAATTGTTTGGAACCTCCGGTTCTTCCTTAGCAACTTCTTCTTCAGGTTCAACAGGTCTTGCAGGTTCCTCATCCGGGTTGATGGTACTGATATCGATCCTCTTGAATGGAGAATCAGGTCTTACATAAGGTTTCTTAGGCTCAACCTTAGGCTTTTCAGCCTCTTCCTTTTCCTTCTTAACGAGTTCTGCAGCTGCTCTTCTAAGTTCCTCTTTATTAGCTGCATTCATAACAGCACCGCCAAGTCTCTCAGCGAGGGAAGGAAGCTTGGAAATATAATCCATTCCAAGTCCGAGCATAGGCTTCTTTTGAGGAGTAAGCTCATCGGCCGGTCTGGAAACGAACTTTTCAAGTCTTATGTCACCATCATCGTAATTTTTTGGAGCTTGAAACGGATTGACCTCCGGCTCCGGTTCCGGTGCCTTATAAGGTGTGAATGGTGACGGTGCAGAAGGAGTAGCAGCGATATTCGGATTGTTTGCTCCGAGTCTTCTGCTTTCCATAAGTTCTGTAAGAGATGAGAAAGTAGGTGCAGCAGGAGTAGGATCTTCACGAACTTCTTCTACAGGCTCCTCTACTGTCTCTTCAACTGCTTCATCAGCAGGGATCTCAGGTTCTTCCTTACCTACTGTAGGGATGGAACTGAATATATCATCGTCTTGTGCAAGGCTTGCGCTTGCAGCAGCTGATCTTGGAGCAACTCTTGTTCTTGGAGCCTCTTCAGCGGTGTCGATCCTTGTCTGTTTGATCGTGCTCTTGACCGGAACAGCTGCAGCACAGATATCATACTGCAAAGCTCCCTCAAGACAACGCTCGAGAGTAGGCTGGTCAACAAGACATCTTGCTCCGTCGTGAATAAAGACTATATCATTGTCGTTTGGCGGGAATGGAAGGTCAGCCAATGCTTCGATACCTTTCCATACGGATTCCATTCTGCTGGAACCGCCAGTGATTACTGCTTGAACAAAATCGAATTTGTTGTAACGGACCATTCCGTTAACTCTGTATACCAATTGATCACTTGTAACTACTACAGCACGAATCGTAATTCCTGCAGGTGCCAGGTTATCAGAAAATGTCTGGAAAGCTCCAAGGGTTCTCTCGATGACGGTAGAGCCGTCGATCTCCATAACCTGCTTGTTCTCATCGGATTCCATTCTGGTGCTCAGACCCGCGGCCGGAATAATAACGAAGATTCTGTTGATGTTAGCATTCTTGATCTTGTTAGGTGTTACCGGACTCATAAACATTTACCTTTCTTACTTTTCATCAGGAAAACAGTATGTCTACTGCCTCTGACAGATTGTCTGCATATATGCATTCCAACGAGGAGATTTTATCACAATTATTTGTTGATTTGTCATTATTTTTAAATAAAACATTTTTATCTTTTGAAACGCCTGATTTTTCGACTGTTTTTTTACAAGATGAAGGCAATATCAGGGTAGTTATGCCGGATTTTGAAGCACAGTCGATCCTCTGTGAAAGCTGGCTTACGGGACGGAGTTCTCCCGTTAATCCGACTTCGCCGAGGATCATCGTATCAGCCTTGACAGGTATTCCTCTGACAGATGAAATGACCGCTGCAAGAATTGCAAGATCCAGAGCGGGATCGGAGACCTTAAGACCTCCTACAACGTTAATGAATGAATCGAACGAAGGGGTGTTGAGCTTAAGGAATTTATCTGCTACAGCAAGAAGCATTGTAACCCTGTTTTTTTCAAGTCCTGTACACATCCTTTGAGCGTTGGAATAACCGGATGCGGTCATCAAAGCCTGTATCTCGACTGCGACTGCCTTTGTTCCTTCGATCGCAGCTGTAAGCGAGGACCCCGGAACATTGACCGGATGCCCGCTTATGAGTATCGACTGGAAATCCTTTACCGGTACAAGTCCTTTCTCCGTCATCTCGAAAAAACAGATCTCTCCGCTCTTTCCGAACCTGTTCTTAATGGATCTGAGAAGTCTTAATGCGCCCAGGTCTTCACCTTCGAAGTAAAGGACCGTATCTACCATGTGTTCCAATGTCTTAGGACCTGCGATATTTCCGTCCTTGGTAATGTGACCGACAAGGAATATCGGGATATTGTTCGTCTTGGCGATCCTTACAAGTCCTGCGGTGACTTCTCGTGCTTGGGAAACACTGCCCGGAGTGCCTTGAATGTTCTCTGAATAAAGTGTTTGGATGGAGTCGATGATACAAAGGGAAGGCTGTACCTTCAAAAGTTCCTCGGCAATCCTTTCAAAGCATGTGAGAGAACAGATCGTAATGCCTTCTTTGTCGATCCCGAGCCTGTCTGCACGAAGTGCGATCTGACTGGCTGATTCTTCGCCTGAGACATAAAAGACATCACCCTTTGATGAATCGAAAGTTCCGGCAAGTTGGAGCAGTAATGTTGATTTACCTATACCTGGTTCTCCGCCTATCAAAGTTATGCTTCCTTCGGTTATTCCGCCTCCTAAGATGGTATCGATGGCAGGAAGGCCCGAACTGATCCTTACATAGTTATCTTTCTCGGCATCTTTGAGCTTGACGGTTGTCTTGCTGTCTGTCCAGGAAAACTGGTTGGCGGAATGGACAGGGCTATCCTTGAGCCCTTTCTTATCGCTGCCTGTTACCCTGGTTGATTCTGTCATCGTATTCCATGCCCCGCATGACGGACATTTTCCTGACCAGCCTGTTGTCTCAAAACCGCATTCACTGCAAAAAAAAGAGATGTTTTTCTTAGCCATATCTGCACTTCCAAGTTAATATTTTTAACAATTATATCACTGGGTTTTCGACAAAATACGTACAGTTGGAGTATACTGTAAAAAATCTTTGGGGGAGTTTTGGGAAAGTATGGATAAGCCGTGGATGAAACAATATGACGGTGATATCGAAAACAGGCTTGAATTTTTCAAAGGATCGGCATATGAGCAGTTGAAAAAGAAGGCTTCTGAGGTCCCGGGTAATTATGCACTGAATCTCTTTTCTTACACTCTCACTTTTAAGGAACTGATCACGAAGATCGATAAAACAGCTGATCTTTTGTGGCAGGAAGGATTCCGTAAAGGAGACAACATCCTTATCTGTATTCCGAATATCCCTGTTTTTTTCTTCTTGTTTTATGCTGCCAATAAGCTGGGACTTATCGTGACAGTTTTGAATTATCAGTCAACTTATGCAATGATCAATTCCGTGATCCGTGAGTGCTCGTGCAAAGGTCTTGTGATAAACCAAAGCAAACTTCCAAGACTTGATGATGCTCTTAGAGATACTGAAATATCATTGGTCTTAGTTTGTAATGACGGTGATTATGTTAATTTTATCGACAGGTTTAACCTGTATTTTTCTACTCCGCCTGAGTTGAGAGGAAAGAGGCAGGAGCTTCCAAAGTTCAAGAACAGGAAGATCGTAAGTTGGGTACAATTTTACGGCCAGGAGATCTCTTGTAAAGTTTCAACCGAAACAGTAGAGGGGACAGATCCCGCTTTTTTCCTGAATTCGGGATCTGCGACAGGTGAGCACATGATCGAAGTCTTTACGAATGAAAACATTACTTCGGCCGTGTCTATCGTCAGTCTTGGACTTGCTCTTGATAAAAATGATAATAACGACAAGAGTTCACTTTCTGCGGTCAACAATAACTACAGCATGGTCTTGACCATCTCTTTTCACAGCATGTTGTGCCTGGGAGTAGAAGTTATCCTCATGCCTTACTATAATCCTGGAAATTTTGCCGGAGTCCTTTTCTATCGTAAGCCCAGTATCTTATTCGGTTATCCGAGTATGTACATTAACCTCATGGAAAAGATCGAGACGACGAGTGCCTATATGAGAAAGAGCATGGCATTTTTGGATACAGCCATCTCGATGGGTGATTCTTTTCCTATTGGCGAACGCAAGAAGTTCGATGTGTTCCTGGATAAGCATAATTGCGGAGTTGAAATGCAGGAAGCATATGGCCTTACCGAATGTCTTTCCGTATGTTCGCTGACCCCTCTTTTCAAGGCCAGAGATAACTCGATGGGAATACCGCTTCCGGGTGTCTTGATGAAGATAGTTGATCCGAATACCATGGTCGAACTTCCTTCCGGCAGGCAGGGAGAGATCTGTGTTTGTTCGCCGACATCCATGGCCTATGTGAATAATGATCAGTCGGCAACTGATTCCATCCTGCGTAAGCACAGGGACGGCAGGACCTGGATCCATACAGGCGATATCGGACACATGGATGATGACGGTTATTTCTATTTTGACTATATGAAAAAAAGGTGTGCCAATATCGGAGGAAGATCCGTATCCCTTAAGGCTGTCGAAGACACTGTGAAAAATGTATACGGTGTTGAAGATGTATGCGTCATCGACCAGGCAGACGAGAACGGAAACACTATCCTTGTTGCACTTGTTGTTCCGAACGACAGGTTTCTTTTCGACAATGATAAGCTTGTTCAACTTAAAGACAGCATCGAGATGGAGTGTAATATGCTCCTTTTGGAGTATCAGAGACCTTCCAAGATCGAATACCGTGCTTCGCTTCCGAAAAACGGAGTAGGAGAGACTGATTATAAGCAGGTTGTAGCTGAGATGGCTGAGCAACACTAGACGAAATCATTATATTTTCTTAACTTTTTCTTTATTTTTCCTTGTTTTAATGCTATTGTTACATCCTGGAATAATGTTTAGGAGGAAAGCATAATGAAAAAATTTGCGATCAGATTTCTTTCGCTTCTCGTTGTTCTTTCCATGATGGCATCCGTAGCCGGATGTTCCGCCATCAAGGAAAAGTTCGGAGATAAAGAATCTGAAAGAACAGTACGTCACAAAGATAAAGACGATGATGACGATGAGGACGACGATGATGACGATGAGGACGACGATGATGACGATGATCCGGTAGAGACTACCGAGACAACCGAATCAGAACCTGAGCCGGAGCCTTCTCTTGAGCCGACGGTTATGCCGGCTAATGATAAGCTCATCTTCCCGAATGAACCGTATTCTTACGACAAGGTTCATCCATATCATGAGCCTGGCAACATCACAGGCGATGAGGCAAAGGAAGAACTCAGCAACATCGAGCTCGATTATATCAAGGAAAGTCTTCAGGATGATTACGTTGATATAGTTATCCTTTTCGATGATTATGAGGCATACGGCCTTACGGCAGAGAATCCTTCCTGGGGAGATACGGATATCGATCCGGAGGGCGATCTTGAGATGGCTCAGAGCTATATCGACAGACTTTACGAGATCGACTACGAATCACTTGATGAAGGAGACAGGATCTTCTACGATAAGTTCCTTTATGATCTTGAAGAGAGTAAGTACCTTGCACAGTATCCTGGCTTCAATTATCTGACACCTGTATTTAATTCTCTTACAAGTTCCCAGTGCGATATCCTCTTTATCCTTGACGTATTGTCATTTGAGACAACAGAGGATGCCGAGAACTACATAAAGCTCCTTATCGATACAGACAGATACTATGATGACCTCTGCGCATTTGAGGAGGAGAGGGTAGAGTACGGCTATGGTCTTACATCTGATGCATATGAGAACATAGCACTTACTTTTGATTCACTCGTTGAGCAGACAGATGATTGTTTCCTCTACGATTCATTCGCAGAAAGACTCGATGCTATCGATGGTATCACAGAGGATGAGAAGGCTGCTCTCATCGAAGAACACGAAGCAGCAATGAAGGACTATTTCTTCCCTGAGTTCCAGGAGTGCGCAGACAGAATGAGAGCACTTAAGGGCAAGGGTTCCAACGATAGCGGTATCGCAGCTTTTGACGGAGGTAAAGACCTCTATGCAGCGATCACACGTTCTCTTACTAATTCTCAGATCACACCTGAGGAGGCAGCTGAAAGAGTAGATGCTGCATTGGTAGATTGTTTTAACGTTTACCTTGAGGCAGCTTCTTCCGGTTCAGCAGGTTTGCAGCACGATTATACAGCAGGTGATATCCAGCAGAATCTTGATTACCTTTACGGAAAGATCTTCGAGTACTTCCCTGAGATCCCTGATCATAAGTATGTCTTTAAGGAAGTTCCTGAGGTCTTTGCTGACAGCTTCAGTCCTGCAGCTTATCTCGGTTATCACCTTGATACATATGATTCCAACATGATCCTTGTTAACTCTTCCAAAGCAGAAGGCGATCTTGGTGCTACTCTTGCTCATGAGGGTTATCCGGGTCACATGTATCAGTCTGTTTATACAAGAAGCGTTGCAACACATCCTTATATGAGCATCGTAGGCTCTACAGGTTATAAGGAAGGTTGGGCACAGTATGTTCAGGTTAAGGCTGCTTCACTTTTCTTTGACGCAACAGAGGAAGAAGCTGAAGTATATGAGGCAGAAACTCTTCTTGATCTTTATCTTATGACTCGTATCGATATCGGTGTAGGTTATGAGGGATGGACAAAGGAAGAAGCTGCTCAGTATATTAACGATCTTCTCGGATTCCCTATCATTTCTGCTGACACTATCGCTGATGCATATGAGCTTGTTGCAGTTGATCCGGGATATTCAGTTAAGTACGGTGTAGGTTATATCCTTACAGTCGATACTTTTGATAAGATCGCTGAACTTGATCCTGATCTCTCACTTAAGGATATCCACAAGCTTTATCTCGATGCTCAGACAGGTACGTTCGAGCAGATCTATGAGACAGTAAAGCGTGAGCTTGGCAAGTAATATCAGAATATGATGATAATAGGACCTGTTTCTGCAAAGAAGCAGGTCCTTTTTTTGCTCGAAAATACTGAAATACCGCGGTTTTGACCAACTTTCAAAATAATTCAAAAAAATATTTGTGTAAAATTTCATTATGTTATAATAGTTATGAATATTAGTTCGGAGGAGTTTTTCATGGCCAAGATAACTCGTCTCGCTAGCACTTTGATAGCGAGATATTATCCTTCCAAAGTATATACAGATGCGTTTTATATGGACGGCAGACTTACTAACAAAAGAGAAGTAAGAAATGCCGATATCACAATAGATAAAGAGGAGAAAGGATTCTTTTTCTCCGTATTTTCCCATCCGACTATTCAGGGTTATGAACCCGGTATGATCCCACCTTATGAACCACAGCTTCGTGGTATCTGTAATGAGGTTAAGTTCGGCAGAAAGCCGATCGATGCGATGATATCGGGTTTTCTTACGACCGCTGTCGATATCACGGGAAAAATGAAGCTTCAGGAGCAGGACAGCAGAGCACCATACTTCTCAGGTATCATCGTTCATGATGCCGAGGCTTTTGCAGTAACTATCGGTTCCGGTCTTGCTTTTCTGTACAGAAATGACACTTTGTATCCTCTTACTGATGCAGGTATCCCTATGGAGCCTATCGATGCATATGGTAACAGGGTCGGAGATTTCTATAATTACGTTTCTTCCAAGACAGCAAATGCACTTTGGTCAAACATTACTACTTTGTCGGTAGATGACTGTATCATCCTTTGTAATAAGGCTGTATACGATGCGCTCGGTCAGAGGGAACTTTTGAGGATCCTCGATGAGGCTGACGATCAGTGCGATGCGGCAGGAACAGTCATTACACAGGCTGCTGCCAATATGCCTAACATCCCGATGCAGTTCTCCATCTCGTTTGTCGAGAGCATTACTGCTGATGAGAAAAAGGGTCTGTTCGGATTCAGGAAGAAGAACAAGGAAGAAGATACTTCCAACATGAGTATCAAGTCTACTGTGGACGGCGGCATCATAGGTGCGGCTGCTGAGGCTATTGCAGGTGCGGGTTTTGTTTCCGGCATTGATGAAGCTGTTGAAGCAGGAGCTGCGGCTGAAGCTGCCGGCGAGGCTGCAGGTGTTTCGTTTGGAGATTCCGACATGCCTAAGACAGCAGTGATCCCTGATCTTGATTCGGTAAGCTTCTCGAATTTTGTTGTGCCTGAAGAGCCTGCTGCTCCTGATAAGGATGCACCTAAGGTTGAGTTCCTGGATACATCCGTTGAAAAGCCTGTTATCGAAGAAGTTTCTGCAGATGATCTTATGAAGACTCTGGTCGGTCAGATGAATGAGTCCAAGAAGGAAGGCCTTGATATACAGAAGAAGGCTGAGGAGATCGCTAAGCAGGCAGATGCCACACCGGCACCTGTTGTAAGTGATGTATCCGAAGAGCCTCTTGGAAAGATCACGGAAGGTATCACTACGGTACCTGAGACACCGGAGATCCCTTCAGATTCCCCATTCGTATCTGCTTTCAATCCGTTTGAGAATCCGCCTGAGGTTAAGGAATCCGAGATGGAGAAAGTATCGGAGACTGCTTTCGAGCCGGAAACTGATGACAGCATGATGGATACTAAGACGGTAAGTTCCTTTGAGTCTTTGTTTGCAAACCAGGTTAAGAAAGAGTCCGGTATTGCAAGCGACGGAATAATTGCTGCCGCATTGAAGGAACTCAAGGAGGAAGTTGATGCCACAAAGTCTTCTGAGGAGACCGACGAAGAGGTCAAGGCAGAAGATAAGGCCGAAGAAGTTAAGGAAGAAGTTAAGGTAGAGACTGTTTCCGAAGAAAAGAAGGAAGAAACAGTTGAAGAGAAACCACAGGCAATGCCTGTAACGGTTAATAACGATGAGATCGTCTTCTCTATGGGAGAGAAGGTTGAGTCGTTTAAAGAGGAAGTCAAAGAAGACAAGCCGTTTGATCCGTATAGTGTAGGAAATACTGATGATATTGAGGACAATAAGTCAGTAGTTTTCCCGGCCGGTGATTTTGGCGGATTTGACCTTTCGACACAGGAAAATAATGCAACCGGAGGTGATTCTGCAATGAGTGATAATGAGAACAACTTGAATGAACCTTCGTTCGACTGGAAGGAAGAAGGATTACCTGATCAGCCATTGTCGGATGAAGTACCAGTGCCTGAATTTAAGATCGTACCTGAGAATGCTACGGTCAACCCGGTTGAGAACGTAAGCTTCCCGTTGTCACAGCAGGAAACAGCTCCTGTTCAGCCGGCACCTCAGCCTGCGGCACCTGTATCTGACAATGATTTTGTAATTCCATTCGAGAATGCCGTATATGCAGAGCCTGAAGCAGCTCCTGTACAGGATGATATCCCTGATATGCCAGTATTCGGAAGTCAGTCTTATGATTCACCGGTATATGCAGTTAACTCTGAACAGCCTGCAGGAGATGATTCCATCGACGCATACGAAGTAGGCAGTTACGAAGAGAACGAAGATATGGCACCGGAGCCTGCTCCATATCAGTCTTATGGCAGCGAATCCTTCGAGCCTGAAACAGCAGTTAATGAAGATCCTTATGCAGCTTCTGATCCATATGCCGAGCAGTATGCTCAACCTTCATATCAGGAGCAGCCATCTTATGCAGAGCCTGAACAGTACGCAGAGCCTGCACCTCAGACATATGAGAATGGAGCATACAGTGAACAGCCTGATTTTGAGGCTGCTGCGGCAACAACTGCAGCTGCTTCCGCGGCAAGTGCTGCATCAGCATCTCTTGATGATGATTGGATCAACAGTTTGATAGATTCCGGTTCTGATGAACCTATAGCACCACCACCACAAAGACCGGGTGCTCAGAGCCGTCCTAGACCTCAGCAGAGATCTTCTGCAGGTGGTTCGGGTGCCGGCGGACAGAGAAGACCTGCTGGTTCTCCTCAGTCACGTCCACAGCCTGGCAGAGGCGGTAACGGCGGACGAGGCGGTAATAACAAGCCGTTTAAGCTCAGCCGTAACGGCGCTATCTTCCTCGTATTTGTAGGTGTGCTTTTCCTCGCACTTATCCTTATCATTGTCTTGATCGCTAAGTCATGCAGTTCCGATAAGAAGAAGGAAGCAGAGGCTACAAAGGAGACGGAGGCTACGGAGGTTGTTATCGAGACAACACCTGCACCGGTTGTTGAGGTTGATCCTACAGCTCCTATCGGCGCATTCCAGTTCTCTGATTACACAGGTTACAGAACATGGTGGGATCTCTTCACCAAGGTCTACAATATCGAGATCGAGGGAGATACAGATTCCAGGATCGAGATCATCAGACAGTATAACGGCGTTGATTCGAGTTACATGCCTGCTTCTGGAGATAAGCTCATTCTTCCTCCTATCGAGGTCATCAACGGTTCCGTTAAACTTGACGGCTCTTCAGCCGAGACAACTGAGACTCAGGCTGACGGAACATTAAGCGGTGAGCCTTCACTTGAGGGATCAGGCGAGACAGAAGCTACTCCTGAGACAAGCGCTTAAGTTTAAAATGCTAAGTTTGATAGAGGCATCATTTTGCAGATGGTGCCTCTTTTTATTACTTCAAAATAGACAAAGTAAAAATCATTGGTCAGAATTCCCATAAAAGATCGTTCTTTAGGAGCGTTTTTCGGCTCTTAGAATTCATAAAGGATGTTTCAAAAAATGTTATAGGCGTGTAGAATAACATAGATATGCTTTTTAATAAGATAATCGACTGCAAAGTCGTTAAACAGTGAGGAGAATATGCATAAGAAATTGTACATTCCTGGACCTGTCGAAGTAAGACAGGATGTTTTGGATCAGATGGCTAAGCCAATGATCGGACACAGAACAAAAGATGCTTCTGCTCTCCAGCAGGGTATCTCCGAGAAACTCCAGAAAGTTATGGGAACAAAGAATACTATCGTTCTCTCAACTTCATCAGGAAGCGGTCTCATGGAAGGTGCAGTTCGATGTTTTACCAAGACAAGATGCGCAGTATTCTCGATCGGTGCCTTCGGTAAGAGATGGTACAAGATGTGCACAGCTAACGGCGTTGCTGCAGATATATTCGAGTCAGAGCTCGGTCAGCCTACTACACCTGAGATGGTAGATGAGGCTCTTTCCACAGGAAAGTATGACTGCATGACTATCACACACAACGAGACATCAACAGGTATCCATAATCCGATCAAGGCTATCATGGACGTAGTTAAGGCTAAGTATCCTGATGTTATCGTCTGCGTAGATACAGTCTCCTCAATGGCAGGTGACTATATCCCTGTAGATGAGCTCGGTATCGATGTCTGCATCACTTCAACTCAGAAGTGTCTCGGACTTCCTCCGGGAATGTCTATCGCTTCAGTAAGCGACAGAGCTGTTGAGAAGGCTAAGACAGTTGAGAACAGAGGTCTTTACTTTGACTATGTTGAACTTGTTAAGTTCGTTAAGGAGAAGCCTTTCCAGTATCCTTCAACTCCTTCACTCTCTCATATGTATGCTCTTGATTATCAGCTCGACAGGATCCTCGCAGAGGGTATCGAGAACAGATATAAGAGACACTGCGAGATGGCAGAGATCGTTCGTGACTGGGCTAGAAAGAACTGTGCTCTTTACTCCAATCCTGATCATCTCTCAGTAACAGTTACATGTATCACTAATACAACAGGAATCCCATTCGCAGAGCTTAACAAGGCTATGGGTGAGAAGGGTTACCTCATCAGTAACGGTTACGGTGATCTTAAGGACAAGACATTCAGGATCGCTCATATGGCAGACACGACGATCGATGATATCAAGACACTTCTTAAGGATCTTGAAGAGACGATCGCAGAACTTCAGGCAAATAAGTAAGCTTCACGACAACGGAGGTCAGATATGAAAATTTTGGTTACAGAGAGCATCGCTAAGGATGCCATTCAGTATTTGAAGGATCAGGGTTTTGAGGTTGAGGAATATCTCGGCCACAAGCAGGAAGAGATCGAGCAGTATATCAAGGGATTTGATGCTTTGATCGTTCGCTCCGCAACTAAGGTAAATGAGGCATTGCTCGCTAACGCAGATTGCCTTAAGGTAGTTGGTCGTGCAGGTAACGGTATCGACAATATCGATGTTAAGGCTTGTACAGCTAAGGGTGTTGTAGCAGTAAATACTCCTACAGCAAACATCATGGCAGCAGGTGAGCTTGCAGTAGCTCATGCATTCGCTATCTTCAGAAACATCTGTGCTGCTAACCACGGCGTTCACACAGACGATTTCAGAAGAGGAAACTGGATCGGAAATGAGCTCGAGGGTAAGACAGCAGGTATCATCGGTCTCGGACGTATCGGTTCCATCGTAGCAAGAAAGCTCAAGGGAATCGGAATGACAGTTATCGCTTACGATCCACACATTCCACAGGAGAAGTTCGACAACTGCGGTGTAAGAAGATGCAAGGAACTCGATGATCTTCTTAAGGAAGCTGACCTCATCACTATCCACACACCAAAGAACAAGGAAACATATAACATTATCGCTAAAGAGCAGCTCGATAAGTGTAAGGACGGCGTAAGGATCGTTAACGCAGCTCGTGGCGGTCTTATCAATGAGGCTGACCTTGCTGAGGCTCTTAAGAGCGGTAAGGTTGCTGCAGCTGCTATCGACGTATTTGACGTAGAGCCTTCCTACAACAAGGAGCCGGGTTCACAGAACTTCAAGAACGTTCTTATCGATGCTCCTAACTGTACTATAACACCACACCTCGGTGCTTCCACATTTGAGGCTAACCACAACGTAGGTGCTCAGGTTACAGAGCTTGTTTCCAAGGTATTGAAGGGCGAGCTCGTTGCAGCTATCAACATGCCTGCTTTCTCCGGCGATATGGCTACCATCAAGCCTTATACAGAACTTGCTGAGAAGCTTGGCAAGCTTTACTTCCAGGCTGAGAAGACACCTGTTAAGAAGGTTGAAGTTACATATAGCGGTGAGCTTGCTTCCCAGGATACAGGTCTTATCACATTGAGCCTTCTCAAGGGTATGCTCGTAGGTATGGGCAATGATCACGTATCTTACGTAAATACAGAGGCTGCTATCAATGAGTGCGGCATCGAAGTAGTTGAGAACAAAGAGTCAAAGGTTACTAAGTACAATAATCTCATCAACGTTAAGTTCTATACAGACGACGGACGTACACTCGAGCTCGACGGTACAGTATTCGGTAAGGATACACTCGTTCTCGTTACATTCTTCGGTTATGAGATGAACGTTGAGATCACAGACTATATCATCGCTATGCAGAACGATGATGTTCCGGGTGTTATCGGAAAGATCGCTACTATCCTCGGCAACCACAACATCAATATCGTAAGCATGCACTGGGGCAGAAAAGAAGGCGATTCCAAGAAGGCTCAGTCCTTCGTTGCTACAGAGCAGAAGATCCCTGCTGAGATCATTGATGAGCTCTCCAAGGTTGACTGCATCAACAGGATCTCACTTCTTGAGTTTGTAGACTGATAAGTTTATAGTTGAATAATTAAAAGATCTGCTTCGGCAGATCTTTTTTTGTGCTTTTTTTCGAAAAAGTGAAATCCTCATATGACAAAAGGGTAGTATATAGATAGGGAGGAAAGAAATGGAAGATAAACTGATACTTAAATTGTTTAACGAGAGATCCGAAGAGGCGATAACCGCTACATCAGATAAGTACGGCAGCCTCTTGAGAAAGATCGCCGGAAATGTTCTGGGTAACGGTGAGGATGCCGATGAGTGCGTGAATGACGCGTATCTCGCACTTTGGGATTCGATACCGCCTCAGGCACCGGATCCGTTTGGCGCTTATGCATGCAGGGTCGTTAAGAACTTATCGCTCAAACGGTTGAGATACAATTCCGCGGAGAAGAGAAATACATATTACGATGCATCATTGGAAGAATTGGAGGATTGCCTCAAAAGTTCGGTTAACGTTGAAGATGATATTGACGGTAATGAATTGAAGGAGGCGCTCGACAGGTTCCTGGGAAAGATCAAGAAGGTGGACAGAGTGCTGTTCGTCAAAAGATACTGGTTTGCTGAGGATGTTGCTCAGATAGCTGAAGAAACAGGTTTTAGCAACAGGTATATCAATGTGCGTCTACACAGGACCCGTGAGAAACTCAAGGATTATCTTATCAAGGAGAAGTTATATGAAAACCAATAAACTTGAAACTGCAGTTAATGAGATAAATGACTGCTATATTGATGAAGCCATGACGTTTAAGAAAGCATCTGTTATGCCACTTAAGAAGGTTTCAGGGATCGCAGCGGTAGCGCTGGCTTTCATTATCATCGGAACTGTCGGAGTAGTAGCGACGGTGCGAGGAAAAGAGTTAAAGAAAGTCACGGTCGAGACTCATTCAGTGTGGGTTGGGCGTAAGCCGGTAGAAAGTTCAGATCCCGCGGAATCCGATGAGCAGATTGTTGATATGGATAATCCTGATGAGCGTATCGAAGGCAATGAGGATACGAACTGGATCTCTAAGTCTACGATCGAATTAGACGGCTTGATCTTACAGGAATTTGTATATGATGATATCTCGAAGGCCTTAAATGATTATAAGTGTTCTTTCTATCTCGAGGATATTCCGGGTGGAGAATTTGTTGAGGCCACGATAAGCAAAGATTTTACCGATGATTGGTACTTTCTGTCAAAAAGCCTGACCATACAATATTGTTATAAGGGCGGAGATGTATATATAGAAGACACTTCCAATGATATTGATTATTACGAGATAGTAACCAGTGGAGAGACGGCAAATCCGAGAGAATATGTAAATTCGGCCGGAGTCAACTTTACCATAGTTGATGATACCGGATCTGAGACACGTCGTTTTGTTGTGATCTCCTATGACAACCACACAGGATTCATATGGTTTGAAAATCTTGATGATGAACAGATCCATGAGGTTCTCGATCTGGTCGTCCCGCAGTGATCAGCGATCCAAGGCTGCTTCAAACCACGCTCACACAGGCATTTGAGGGAAAATTGTGGCAAAAACCTTGCATACACTATCCTTATAGGGTAAAATACACCTAGTTAATGATTTGTGTCTGTTTGGGCATGGGTATGAAGTTTAGAGGTATTACAGGGGTGTGATACCTCATTTTTTTTACAACGGGGAGATTGGATTTGAAATATCATTTTGAGAATAAGAAGGGTTGGATGAACGATCCGAACGGACTTGTGTTCTTCAAGGGAAGATATCACGCGTTCTTTCAGCATTACCCATTGGCGACTCACTGGGGACAGATGCACTGGGGTCACGCCGTAAGCGATGATCTCATAAATTGGGAAGAACTGGATATTGCCTTATATCCCGATCAGCCATACGAAGACGACGGTGGCTGTTTTTCGGGCTCTGCGATCGTTAAAGACGATATCCTGTATCTTTTTTATACAAGCGTTTCTCATGAACTCGGTCAGACACAGTCGGTGGCTTTTTCGAGAGACGGGATCAAGTTTGAAAAGTATGAGGGAAATCCTGTAATAACGTCTCCTTTGGGCGACAGCAGGGAGTTCAGGGATCCCAAGGTGATAAGATACGGCAACAGTTACAAGATGGTCGTAGGCGCCGGTAAGGATAATATCGGTAAGATCCTTTTATTTACTTCTGATGACCTTTTTAACTGGGAATATGACGGAGAGCTCATATCGGATCCGATGTTCGGACCTTGTCTTGAATGTCCTAATCTGATAAGGCTCGAGAACAGGTTCATTCTTATGTTTTCTTCGATCAAGGCGCTCCCGCACAGAGTCAATTTCGCGGTCTGTGATTTTGACGGCAAGAGACTGTATCTGGATGAAGACCCGTTCTTTCCTTTGGAGACGGGACCAGATTTTTATGCTCCGCAGGCCTTTGAGGCGCCTGACGGCAGGATCATAGTCATCGGATGGATGTATAACTGGTCTAGGACTGTACCGATGGGAAAGACGCATGTGGGTGCTTTCACGATCCCGAGAGAACTGTCCTTTGACAAGAGCGGCAGGCTAACCATGAATCCCATAAAGGAGATCAGGCCGTATGTCAAGGATGAGAGCAGGTTCGTAACCTATAATGACGGACTTCTGAGGATCGCCTTTGAGGGAAGGACAGTGCTTCGTAAGCAGCTTGCATGTGAGCCCTCGATGAAGATACTCGAAGATGATGGTGTGGTCGAGGTATTCCTTAACGGCGGCACCGACGTTATTACTACTTATATCTGTTGAGGCGTTATGTTTTACGAAGACGACAAGATCCTGATAGAACTAAAAAAACCGGGTGAGGACAGCGAGAAGATGGCTCCGGGACTTCATGTCATAAACAGGCTCGATAAGCCTGTGGGAGGCCTTGTGCTGTTTGCCAAGGATAAAAAGACCGCCTCCGCTCTGTCGACGAAGGAGAACTTCGATAAGGTCTATTATGCGGTCGCCCTTGGAAGGATAGAGGGAGAAGGTATCCTTGAAGATCTGCTCCTTCATGACAGGAATAAGAATAAATCCTTCGTTGTTAAAAGAGAGCGTAAGGGCGTTAAGGATGCGAAGCTGTGGTACAGTTCGCAGGACGTTTTCGAGTATGAAGGGGAGGAATATACCCTCCTTAAGATAAAGCTGTTTACCGGAAGGACTCACCAGATCCGCGTGCAGTTTGCATCCCGCAAGCATCCATTGATCGGCGACGGCAAATACGGAAGCAGGGTCAAAGGATACATAAGGCTCTTCTGCGGCGAGCTCATAATAAAAGACCCCGAAGAGAAAGTCTTCAGGGTCGGATTGCCGGATGATTTTATACCTTCTTGATATTATCTCTTATCGAAAAGGCTCCTGTCTGCTTTACCGGAAGCAATTGTGTTATCTACCCATAGCTTAAGGGAAGCGATAGCAGCAGACATCTGCTCCAATGTATTCTGGATCTCTCTGAACTCGCGTGCTTCATCTGATGTGATAGCACCGTCAACAGTGATCTCGATAAGACGATCCTTATCCTTATAAAGTCTGTTCAATGTTGAGATCATCTCCAAAGTGATCTGCGAGAGTTCCTTAACTTCGATCTCAGGAACGGAGTCGATACCGATAGGACACTCGTGAGAGCAGAAGTAATTGCAAAGGGAAGGATTCTTGTAGCACTTAGCCATAGCCATGATCTCGTCAGGGTGCGGATATGATTTCTCGCTCTCGATCTTCTCGATCCTGTCTGCTGAGATGAACTGCAATTCCATGGATGCCTTCTCTCTTGTAAGATTGACGGCTTCACGACTTAACTGATAGATGTTCTTATTCTCTTTGATTGACTTTCTTCCCATTTTGTTACTCCGTTCGATGCTATTTTTGATTAAGGAAGGGAATAAATGACGTAAATCGCATGGAAATCGACTATATTCCTCTGTGTTTGATTATAAACTATTATTGTAATTAAACAAGGAATAAGCAAAAGACAGATTCATAGTAGTGAATTGTAACCCCCTGGTGACCGTCTCACATTAGTGAGGCGGTTATCTATTTTATGGGGTTTTGTTTGCTAAGAACTACCCGTGATGTTAATATAAGCCTTAGGAAATCGGAGGTATATATGATAGATTGCAGAAGTAATGTGATGTTCGAAGAAGCAGCCAAGGGCAAGCGCCGTTTTAATCCGTTTCTTGTCATGCTGTTCTTTATTCTGGTTTTTGACGTGGGACAGGCTCTTTCGGCTGTCGTTACTGCACCTTTCATGGTGGTCTGGATGGATACTGAGATCCTTCCGAAGCTTCGTGAGATCGATGTTACCGCATTGAGTTTTGAGGAACTCATGAAACTTGCGGCTTCCATGCCTCCGTATGTATTTATCGCGAATCTTTTCAGCACTGTCTTTACGACTATCGCTGCTTTGATATTTGCAACAAAGATCGAGGGAAGATCTTTTGCTTCCGTGGGATTCCGTAAACATAAGATAGCTTCTAACTATGGCCTCGGTTATCTTATTGGAGCAGGCGTTCTCGTTCTTACATGTCTTGTGACATGGGCGATTCGGGCTTGTGACATGAGTCTTGGAAACATTAACGCACTGATCATCTTATATTTCCTCGGCTATATAGTTCAGGGTATGTCTGAGGAAGTCCTTTGCAGAGGCTTTCTCATGATCTCATTACGTAATTCCATCAAGAGCGATCACGGTATATGGATATCCGTATTCGTATCCGCTCTTGTATTTGCACTTCTCCATTCGCTTAATCCGGGGATGACGGCTCTTTCATTTTTCAACCTTTTCCTCTCAGGATTATTCTTCTCGGCTCTGGTACTGAGATTTGATAATCTGTGGATAGCCTGTGCCGCTCATGCTGCATGGAACTTCTTCCAGGGCAACATAATCGGTGTCGAGGTAAGCGGAATGGAGCAGGGTGTTTCATTATTCAAATGTACCATCACGGGAAGCGATCTTATTACGGGCGGTTCGTTCGGATTTGAGGGTGGCCTTGTCATGACGGTTATCCTCTCTGTCGTTACAGTCTTGCTCTTTGTTGTTCCAGGCAGGAAAAAAGCGGAGGTGTGAAATGATCTGCGGAAGATGCGGAAACGAATTTGATCAAAATGACAGGTTCTGTCAAAACTGCGGAGCGCCGATAGCCTTTGTTCCGCGGATGAATGATCCTGTTCCTGATCCTGTTCAGCCTCGGGTTCAATATCAGTCCCAACCTATGTATGTACAGCCGCAGCAAACAGATCCTCAGGCGGTGGAAGCACTTGGCAAAGCGAGGACTTCCGTAATATTAAGTGCAATAGGACTTGGTTTCTCGTTTGTCTGGTATTTGGCCATTGTCGGACTTGTGCTGTCCATAGTGGGTGTTGTAAAATCTTCAAAGTCCCGTAAGATGGGATATCGGGGAACAATGGCATCGGTCGGCAAAGGCATTGGTATTACAGGCATTATCATCTCGAGTCTTATGATGATACTTATGGTTGTCATATTATTCCTATATACCATGGATTATATTCATGGAGACCAGCCTTACTTTGAAGACTATCTGGACAGATATGAATGGGGATACGAAGAAACAGAACTTTGAAAGCAGGTAACTGACTTTGGCTAATGACATCGAACATGAATCAGGCGCATCTGAAGAACTGATAGGAATGAGTAAGGAAAAGGCCCTTGAATATCTGGGTCTTAAGCCTGATGCAAATGATTTCGAGATAGATGATAAGTTCTGGCAGCTTTCCAAGAATGCCAGAGGTATAAGCGATGATAAAGAGCGTGAGCAGAAGATCATCGATATCACATATGCGTATGATGTGGCAACGGGTAAAGAGCAGGAAAGGATCAGGGCTTTAAGAGAGCGTGAGGCGGAACCTAAGTACCTGGGAAAGACAAAAGGTGAGTGGAAGAACTATTTCGGTTATACCTGGTATAAATATCTCATCGTCCTTTTCATTATCGTGTGTGCAGTCCTTATCGTTAAAAGGATCATCTTTACTCCCGATGAAGATATCGGAGTGCTTTCAGTAGGCCATTTTAAGGTGGATACAGATATCATGGATGCAAGGCTTCGTGACAGCGGATTTAAGAATCCCTATGTCGCTGAGGTCGATATCGCAGTCCCGAATGATCAGGGACAGACGTCCAATGCATATGCTTCCCAGTCCTCATCGGTATTGTTCCTTTCAAATCCGGAACTTGTCGTAACTGACGAAGCTACGCTCCTTTATTTCTACGGGAACATGGCCGATATGGCTCCTTACTATGAGGAACTTAAAGAAGAACTTCCTGCTGAGACATTGGAGAAGATAACACCTGTATATTACAGTGAATATGATGCCGAGCTCCTGTCAGTAAAATATCAGGAAGATCAGGGAGCGGGAAACATTGATTATTCGGATCTTGAAGCAGCAAGTCAGGAGCCTGTTCTTGTAGGCCTCGAGATAAAGGATGAAGATCTGATGACTGCTCTCGGATACAAAAATCTCTGGCCTTCATCTGACGCGACATTGATCTTCAGTTTCGGTGTTAAAGGTGACAATAAAGAGGAAGCTCAGAAGTTCCTCACATCAATATTGAGAGAAGTTTCCTGATGCCCTGAAGTTCATCTTCCGTAAGTTCTTCGAGTACGCCTTCGGCTTCGGGAACAGTGATGTTTCCTATCTGAAGCCTTCGAAGTTCAAGTACGCTTCTTCCGAATTTTGATATCATCCGTCTTACCTGATGAGTCTTACCTTCCGTTATCGTGAGCATGCACCTGTTGCCGTCAAGAAGCTTAAGCTGCGCAGGTTTAAGTTCTATCCTCTCATCGGTATCGTCAAGGGTCAGGCCCTCCTTGAAAAGCTGCACGTGCTCTTCGGTCAGAGGTTCTCCCTCATAAGTTACAAGGTATGTCTTCTCGATATTATATTTGGGGCTTGTGAGCCTGTGGGACATCTCACCGTCATTTGTAAGGATAAGAAGCCCGGTTGTATGGTAATCGAGTCTTCCGACAGGACTTAGTCTCTTTGTCTTAAGGTTATCCGGTATAAGATCCGCAACTGTCTTAAGACGCTTATCTTCCATGGCGGTAAGGACACAGTCAGGCTTATCGATCTTAAAGTAAAGGAAAGTCTTCGACTCGATCTTGTTGTCACCGATGGTAACATCATCGTCTTCGCTTACACCGTAACCGATGTCCTTGATAACCGTATCATTAACGCGGACAAGTCCTCGCGAGATAAGTTTTCTTACTTCGCTCCTTGTACCGTATCCTGAATTTGCAAGCATTTTGTCGAGTCTCATGTAGAAGATTGTAGCATATGATAAACTATATAAAAACATTAAAGGATGAGTCTTTATATGGATGACTTTGATAAGAAATGGGAAGAGTTCGAGTCTTCCTGCAGAAGCTGTGAGTCGTGCGATCTTTGTAAGAACAGGACCAATGTCGTTATCTACCGTGGAAGCAGGAAAGCGCCTTTGATGATCATCGGTGAAGCCCCCGGCGAGAGCGAGGATCTTGAAGGCAAGCCGTTCGTCGGAAGATCCGGTAAGCTTCTTCAAAACCTCATCAATTCCTTCGGTATCAGCGAGGAAGATTATCACATCTGCAACATCTGCAAGTGCCGTCCTCCGGAGAACAGAAGGCCTGAGCCGTCTGAGATCAAGGCGTGCAAGACTCATCTTGCCGAGCAGTTCAGGCTCGTTAAGCCTAAGATCATCCTTCTTTGCGGATCCACGGCTTATGAGGGTTTCTTTAACGAGAAGCCGCTGATGGGGCAGGTCAGGGGTAATTTCACCGTAAGAAACGGCTATGAGATCATGACTACATATCACCCTGCATACGCTCTTCGTAATCCGAAGATGAAGGTTCCCATGATGGAGGACTTCGAGAAGGTCTATAACCGCCTTGTTGAGCTCAACCTCATAAAGCCTTCAGCGCCTATCAATCCCGTAAACTGATCTTACTTATCGCTATTCTCGAAAAAGTGACTTCAGTTTTAAGACTTGTTTCAAAAGCCTATTGATTTTATTTTGGCTCTTTGCTATACTTAGTGCCGTTGATTAAGTCAACATTGCCGAATTGTGTAAGGGTAGCACTCCGGTTTCTGGCACCGTCTGTCTGGGTTCGAATCCTAGTTCGGCAGCCATACAGCTGCAAGACTCATCTGAGGCTTGCAGTTTTTTTTGCCGTTTTTCCTCTGAGACAGTTGATGATCTCGTATCCCGCTTTTTCGAGAAGAAAAATCTTGACAGTGTAAAGTTTCTTGCTATAATCATCTTGACAGTGTAAAGATTGGAGGCCGGGACAGTGAATAAAAAGCGGAGGATACTTATGGTCATACTGATATGCCTGTTGGCGATCCCGGTCCTGATGTCGGCGGTCTTTGTGATCATAAGCCCGGGTAAGATCCGGGAATATGAAGGTGATAAGAGCCTGTCCGAGAAGTTTGTGATGGATGTAAACGGCGCTCCTAACGGCTTTTTCATTAACAGCAAGGATACGGAGAATCCCGTTCTGCTCTTTGTATCGAGCGGCCCCGGAACTGACGATTACGTCTTCACGGACAGATATAAGGACATGGATCTGGAAGAGGAGTTCACGGTCGTTTACTGGGACTACAGGGACATGGGGATAGCTTATGATCCTTCGTTCGATACGGAGAAGATCACACTCGACAATATCCTTGATGATGCCAAAGCGGTAACGGATTATCTGAAGGAGAGATTCGGGAAAGAAAAGATCTTTATCATGGGGTTTTCGGGCGGAACGCATATTGCGTTAAGAGCTGCGAAGGCACATCCTGAAGATTATCATGCACTGATAAACATGGCGCAGTGCGTTACTGACGGACCTGACCGTGACGAACTCATGTATGAGTTTATGAAGGACGTCTTTACCTCCGGAAATGACAGGTCTTCTCTTAAGAAACTTGAGGATTCGATAACAAGATCCGATGACGGCAGGATAAGCTGTAAGGATTGGTATAACTTCGT
Source organism: uncultured Clostridia bacterium (assembly GCA_947165785.1). Lineage (GTDB taxonomy): Bacteria > Bacillota > Clostridia > Saccharofermentanales > Saccharofermentanaceae > Saccharofermentans. Next base: position 40,504 of record CAMVBS010000005.1, read on the forward strand.
TGTGCTCGTCCATAAAGCTGGCGGCGGGACCATAAAGGATAAGACGGAATTTGAAGGGATCGTCGTACCGATAATCTTGAGCAGATGTTATACGGTCAAGGAGAAACTTAATTATGTTCCTGCAATGAAGATGTACAGGAAAACGCCTCTGGAAGAGGAACTTAATGACTTCGATTACAGAAAAACGATAACGTCGCTTGAGATACCTGTATATTTCATAAGCGGTGATACGGACTATAACTGTCCTTGGGAACTCGTCGAAGAATACTTTGATCTGATCGACGCTCCGGACAAGGGATTTTATCTGATATCGGATTCGGCTCATAGCCCTTTGTGGGAGAATCCAAAGGAAACATGTGATATCCTTAAACAGATAAAGGAGAAGTTCATATGAGTGACAGCTATCATCACGGTAATCTTCGCCAGGCATTGATAGATGCGGGCATAAGGATAATCAACGAAGAAGGTGAGGGAAGACTTTCCCTTCGTAAAGTTGCGGCTTCCTGCAATGTGTCGCACGCGGCTCCGTATGCTCATTTTAAGGACAAGGAAGAACTTCTCGATGCGATCAAGAATAATGTGACCGACAGGTTCATGAGCGAACTCAAAGATTCTGTAAAAGACTCATCCAATGCGGATGAAGCCCTGGTCAACATGGGTAAGAGATACGTTGATTTCTTCGTTAAGAATCCGGATTATTTCAAGTTCCTGTTCAGCAGCCAGAATATAACGGCTCACCTTGGTTCCGATGATGAGAATGACTATCCGCCGTTTCTTTTTCTCAAGGAACACTATCTGAAATATCTTAAGGAACACGGTCTTAAAAAGACCAAAAAAGAAAAAGAGATAGACCTTTTACAACTCTGGTCCTCCGTTCACGGACTGGCGTCGATCGCGTGTATGTCAGGTGTTGAAGTGTCCTTTGACTGGGAAAAGGAGATCCCCGGGGATATACTGATCCGCTGATCAGATCAGGGACAGATCATACATGTCTTTTTTCATAAGTTTTGGTGAAAATGTAGATCTTTGTTATCAAGTGAAAACAAATGAAAGATTTGATTGACAAAGTAAAAACACCAAGCTATTATGACTGCATGATCAATTTGGAGCGTAGAAAACAGATACTCGACCTTCTTGCAGAGGTCGGAACCATAAAGACTACCGAGCTTTCCGACAGGCTTGGAGTTACCGGAGCGACCATCCGTACAGATCTTCGTGATCTCGCCAGGGAGGGCGCTATCGTTCGTTATCACGGCGGTGTCAAGCTTCCTCAGGAAAAGCATGAGGAGTTCACCGAGAACTATATGGTGCGTTCCATTACCCACGTTGACGAGAAGACGGCCATCGGTCGTGCGGCAGCTGAACTCGTTGGTTCAGGCGATACGATCTTCATGGATGCGAGCTCGACGACTTTTCATATGATCCCGTATCTTAAGTTTACTGATGACGTTACCGTAGTTACCAACGGAATCCATACTGCTATGGAACTTCAGCATCACAATAACTTTAAGTCCATAATCCTCATTGGAGGAATGTTAAGACCGCACTCCGGTGCCATCGAAGGTGTCGTAAGCCGCGAGATGGTCAATCGTTTGAGCGGAGATTATTATTTCGTATCCGGTAACGGCTGCTCTGCCGATATCGGTCTTTCGGGCAATAACTTTTTCGAGCTGGAGCTTAAGAGGATGTGTGCTGAAAGATGTAAGCACATAGTAGCTCTTGTCGACTCTACGAAGATCGGTGCCGATTCAGCATCTGCATTTATCCCGATCGAGAGGATCGACTATCTCATCACTGATTCCAAGATCAAGCCTGAGGCCGTGGAAGAGTTCCACAAGCACGGCGTAAACGTGATCATCGCCAAGTGATCACTTGTTTGAGAAACGCTGTCTGTACTTCTTCGGAGAAGTCTGGAACTGCCTCTTAAACTGCGTTATGAAATAACTCGTATTCGAGAATCCCACGTTCATGGAGATCTCTGAGATGGTATCATCTGTCGATACCAGAAGTCTTTCTGCCTCGTGGATCCTGACGAAGTTAAGATATTCCGTAAATCCCATTCCGACAGCCGCGCTGAAGTAGCGTGAGAAATAACTCGTGCTCATATGAACGAGCTTAGCCATGTCGGATGATTTTATGTTGTTGCTGTAATCCTGATTGACGACCTCGAGGACAGGAGCAAGCTTAAGAAGCTTCGAATTCTTTGGTTCCTGATCGGTGGACTTGTTCATGTCCTCCCACTTTTTCAAGATGTAAAGACAGACGGCTGAAAGGCTCGTCCTGATGGAAAGCCTTGAAAGACGCTCTTTGCTCTCGTTCTCGTGATAGACGTTTCTTATGTGCTTCGGAATGTCAGTCTGGTCGATGGTCTCTGCCTTGAAAAGATGCGTAAGCGACAGCGCCGTGTTGTCAAAAGGCAGGAGATACTTAAATTCGACAGGTGAGAGGATGCCGCTGAAGATAAACGGCAGATCTACCTGGATGCAGATGTACTTACATCCTCTCTTACGTTCAAAGGAATGGACTTCGCCCGGAGCGATAACGATAAGATCGCCCGAATATCCCATGATCACCTCGTCGTTTATCACGGACTTAAGTTCGCCCGATACTACGTAGATGAGCTCGAGATAGGCTTGGTAATGCGGTTCGATGAGTGGCCTGTGGTAAACATCCGTCCTGTCAAAGTCAGACAGGAAACAGAAGAAGTCAGTGTGTTTTTCCTTGCGCACATTCTCATAAGGAATGCCTTCGACAAAGCTTCTCTTGGCATAGATATAAGGTTCTGAAATCATATGAAGCCTCCTTACAACTTCTGACCCAAAAGCAAAACCCAAAACCCATTTTCACAATTTTGTAAAAAATATATCACGTTTTGTCCTTATTTCCAATTGTTTTACGTCGATTTTTCGAAAAAATTATCATAAATTTGTCATCGGAACCACCAAAAATATTTTTTATAAAAAACGCGCGCCTTTATGTATAATAATAAGTTAGAGGAATAGTTTGTGTAAAGGATGTAAAGTTAATGGATATCAACCCGATCGTTTTGCCGAGCTGGCTTACGGAAAAGAGCGTATTCCAGCAGGGCGTTGAACTTGTAATAGACGGTTATGCGGCACCAAGTGCCACGATCACACTGGAGATCGTTAAGGATCCTACTGACGGCAGAAGAGTTTCCAAGCTCGATACGGAGTACGGTGTTATCTTGAGCCTGGAGACGACAACTTCAGGAAAGGGACACTTCGAATTCAAGGTTCCGCCTTATAAGGCTTCAACGGATACATACACGTTTATCTTTACGTGCTTTTCGGAGAACGTAACGATCAAAGACATAAGATGCGGTGACGTATGGGTCTTTCTCGGTTCCGAGCTTCTCTCGGTCCCGATCTGCAAGGCAAATGCACCTGCAGCACCTATGAAGAGAAACGTAATGAGCCTTTTAAGGTTCCTGACTCCAAAGAGAAGCGGAATCTACGGCGATGCCAAGGATATCCCGTATGAGCCGATGTCATACTACAAGGATGCATCATGGATCAAGGTTACTGATACCAAGGAACTTTCCGAAGTTTCCTCCAGTGCTTTCTCGTTTGCTTATGAGCTTGCTGAGCAGATCCATTATCCTGTAGGAGTCGTCGATCTTTCCTGTGAAGATTCATCCATCCTTTCATGGATCTCCAGAGAAGCGATCGAACATGAAGTTGCAGTATACGACCTTCTTGATTCACAAGGTCTCATTCTTTCCAAGGCTGATTATGAGGAACTCCTCGATGAGGACAAGGAAAGAAAGCAGATCGAGAAGTTAAGTGTAGATCTTGAGAAGAACAAGGAAGTCATGGACCTGGACCTCGAGAAGAAGGAAAGACTTGACGAACTTAAGGGTGTTCCGACTGATGCGGGTGAACTTGATTTTCCTAACTCGAATAAGGACTCGGCCAAGAAGGAAGAGAAGCCTTCCGAGCCTCTTTCAAAGAATGCTGCAATGGCACTTGATTTTAACCTTTTCGAGACTGAGAAGAAGCCTTCCGAGAAGAAGGAGAAGATCCGCTATATCAAGCCTAAATTCCGTCCTTCTACAATGTACAACAGTAAGCTTGCTCCGCTTAGCAAACTTACGATAAGAGGAATGTGCTTTGCACCGAATAACGAGGAGTGCAAGTTTTCGAGATATGACCTGCTCCTTATGGGTCTTCTTGAGACGCTGGTCAGCGTTTTCGAGCCGAAGGAAGTAATGGAAGAAGAGCTGCTTCCGTCATTTTTTGTAGTTTCAATGCATCCTGATGCAGTCGATATCGACGAGCCTTATGCGGTACTTGAATTTAACGAGAACCTGAGTGCATTTTTAAGAAGGCTCACGATGCCTACGGGTATCGTAAGCTGCCACGACCTTCTCCTTCCTGATAAGACGAAGAGCTTCATCCTCGGAAGAAGACTGTCGGTCGTAGCTCTCGGTAATCATTTTACGCAGAAGATGCCTAAGTCCTGCCCTGAGTGTATCGCGGCAGAGAGAGCCGGCAACAAGCTCATCCTGAGCTTTGATAATCTCGCTGACGGCTTAAGGCTCGCGGAAAACGAGACGATCCTTCGCGGATTCTCGATCTGCGGTGCCGACAGGGTATTTTATCCTGCTAAGGCCAAGATCCTTCACGGAGTCCGCGTAATGGTATGGCGTGACGATATAAGGGAGCCTTCAAGCGTAACCTACGGATTTAATCCGTTCCCTCACGAGTCGACGTTCAAGAACCTCATGGATCTTCCGGTCCTGCCGTTCCGTTTTGACAGGGATGCAGCTTTCTATTCGCCTGATCTGTTCTTTACATCCTGCGATAAGCTCACATTCGTCGGTAAGAAAGACAGGGATTCCGAATTCGAGAAACTTAAGGTCTATAGGACCTTCAAGGGTAATGGCGCGATCGACATCGATACGATGAACAAGACCGAGGGCAGCAGTTCTCTTCATATCAAGTATGAGACCGAGAACAGCCTTTACGGATTTGAGCCTGTCCTTTCATATGCTTCGCTCATGGGACCTATCGAGCTTCCGAGAAGAAAGAGGATCTCCATCGACGTATTTAACCCTGAACAGACACGTAAGAAGCTCAGGATCGACGGATTCAAGGGTGAAGCGGAGATCAAGCCGCAGCTTACCTGGCAGACACTCATCCTCGATTACGAAGAGGACGGAAATATCAAGCTCGACGAACTTAAGATCTACATCATGGATTCATCCAGGAACGGCGAGATCTACATAGACAACATCATCTTTATCTAAGGAGGAGCCAATGTTTGAAGAATTATTACCTGCCATCGAAAACTCGATAGTATCTGCTTCCGGTGCTTTGCCGGTCATCTTCGAGGGTATCGAGCACACTCTGGAAAAGACTACTCCTGTCGCTACTTCGAGCAGGCACAGCTCACATGAGCTTCTTTGCCTCAGAAGCGGAAGATGCGAATTTACGATCGACGGAAGACATACTTTTGTGCTGGAGAAAGGTTCCATCCTTATCATCCGTCCGAACACCGATCATGCTGTTAAGGTCCTCTCGGGACAGGCTGACATGTTCGTTCTCTACTTCGGCTTTTCAAGAGACGTTGAAGTAGCGAGCAAGGCGATCACTCAGATGAGCCAGCCTAAGGGCGTTGAGAGCGACAAGCCTCACAGCGGTCCTTCGGTTGCAGTTCCGTACATCATGGCACAGACTCCTCTCGAGAGCTTTATTGACTTCGCCGCAGGTGATGATGATATGGACCCTTCCAAGAGCAAGTACATCATCATCTCGGGAGCGTTCAAGAAGAACATCACCGCGATAGTCGAGAGGATCGTTGAAGAGAGCAAGAATCAGCTCCTTAATAAGGAACTCATGATGCAGATCATGACGGTCGAGCTCATGGTCACTCTTGCAAGAGCCATGAAGAGCGAGTGGGAGGAAAGCCTCAGAGTTAAGAACGGTAAGGCACGTGAGCTCGTTCTCATCGCCAAGGAATATATCGACAGGAACTTTGACCGCGGTATCTCGGTTGCAGATGCTGCTTCATATGTTTTCTTAAGTCAGGGTTATTTCACGAGAGCGTTCAGGGATGAACTTCTCATAAGCCCGATGGCATACCTCATGAAAAAGAGGATCGAGAAGGCATGCGAGCTTCTCGAGAACAATGAGATAAAAGTATCCGGAGTTGCCGCTCAGACAGGCTTTTCGAGCCCGCAAAGATTTAATGTCGCGTTCAGGAAACAGACCGGCATGACTCCTATGGAATACAGAAGACATAAACAAAATCTTTAAGAAAAAGAGGAATACGTAAAATGTATGATTATGAATCGGATCCGAGGATCCCTGAAGAAAGTCTTAAGAACATGGATCTCCCGAAGATCGAGGCAGCCGTTAGGATGATCCTCGAAGGCATCGGCGAAGACCCTGAAAGAGAAGGCCTTCAGGATACTCCCGTACGTGTCGCAAGAATGTATGCGGAGGTATTCTCGGGACTTCATCGTGATATCTCCAAGGATATCAAGACATTTACGGAAAAGGGCAATGATGAGATGATCCTCATCGGAGACATCCCGTTCTATTCAATGTGCGAGCATCATTTGCTTCCGTTCCACGGCAAGGCTCATGTAGTCTATATCCCCAGAGACGGCAAGATCCTCGGACTTTCCAAGGTAGCAAGGATCGTAGATACACTTTCCCGTAAGCCTCAGCTTCAGGAAAGACTTACTTCCGAGATCGCCGATCAGATCATCGAATCGGTAGATGCCGCTTCAGTCTGTGTAGTCATCGAAGCAGAGCATCTTTGCATGACTATGAGAGGCATCAGAAAGCCGGGTTCCAAAACAGTAACATCTGCCATGAGAGGTGGCTGCCGAACAGATGCAAGAACAAGAAACGAAGCCCTTGCACTTATCAACAGACAGCGTATAGGTGGCTAAAGTGGATAAATGGAAAGTAAGAAACGGTCTTATAGATCTTTCGAACGGGCCGCTTGTCATGGGTATCCTTAACGTGACGCCTGACTCTTTCTCAGACGGCGGAGATCATAATGAGCTCGATGCCGCTTTGAAGACGGCAGAAAAGATGGTAAGAGACGGCGCGGTAATCATCGACGTCGGAGGCGAATCGACAAGACCCGGAGCAGATATCGTAAGCGAGCAGGAAGAGATCGAGCGTGTAGTACCTGTCATCGAAGGGATCGCTTCAAATCTCGAAGTGTGGATCTCGGTTGACACATACAAGGCAGCTACCGCGAGGGAAGCTCTTAAGGCAGGAGCGCATATCGTAAATGACGTCTTCGGATTTCAGAAAGAGACGGATATAGCGACCGCAGTAAAGGATTACGAAGCAGGTGCAGTCCTTATGGCAAATGCCACCATGAATAACGGTGCGGATATCCTTAAGTTCAAGGATGATTTCTTAAGTACATCACTGGAGATCGCCCACCAGGCAGGGATCACAGATGACATGATCCTTCTTGATCCGGGTGTAGGATTCGGGACTGACCGTGATGAGGACCTTAAGCTCATGAGAGCTCTCGGAAATGAGGACAATATCCTTTTGGGAGTATCTCGAAAAAGGATCGTCGATCATCTTCTCGGCGGAGGAACTCTTCCGAAGGAGCGTGCCGCAGGATCGGTAGGTATCGCACTTGCAGCAGCTGCTAAGGGCGTTAAGGTCGTAAGGGTTCACGATGTAAGACAGACGGTTGATGCTCTTAAGACATATAAGGCAGTTATGGAGGTTTGATATGGACAGCATAATAATGAAAGACATGAAGTTTTTCGGTTATGTAGGATGCCTTGAATCAGAGAAGGATCAGGGTCAGAATTTCTATGTCACCTGTGAAATGTTTTTCGAGCCTTCCATAAAAGGATGTTATACGGATAAACTCGAGGATACCGTGGACTACTCGGTCATCTTCGATCTCATAAGATCAACGGTGGAAGAAGCCGAGTTTGACCTGATAGAAAGGCTTGCGCAGGCGATAGCCGATAAGGTCCTTGATTATGATAAGAGGATCAAAAAGACCATCATCACCGTATCAAAGCCTGAGGCGCCGATAGCAGGTTCGTTCGGCTCCATGGAAGTACGCATAGAGAGGGACAGTAATGGATAAGGAACTTTGCTTCATGTCGCTCGGCAGCAATCTGGGCGACCGTGAAGACAACTTAAAAAAGGCCGTAAACCTTCTTAAGGACTGTGGCAGGGTCTTCGACATCAAGTGTTCTTCCTTGTATGAGACAGAACCCGTAGGATACGATGATCAGGGGTATTTCTACAATATCTGTATCTCGTTTACGACGGATCTCGAGCCGATGGAACTTCTTGATATCACACAGTCGATCGAGAAGGAACTTCGAAGGGTGAAGACCATAAGGAACGGTCCGAGGACCATCGATCTTGATATCCTTCTGTTCGGTGATCGTAAGGTCAGGACACAAAGACTCATCATTCCTCACGAGAGGATGTACGAGCGGGCTTTCGTACTTATCCCGCTGTCGGAACTTAAGGAAGTAGACGTTAAGATTCCGGAGGATAAGAGCGTCAGGAAAATAGGAAAGTTTACCTTTTAAAGGTTAAAATATATAATCAACAGAAGCAGTGAATCTGATCCAGGAGGGAAAAATGGCAGAAAATACCAACAACCAGGCTCCGAATAACGGTAATAACAATTCCCAGCGTGGTAACAGGAATAACTACAGAAGAAGGAATAACAGAAATCGCCACAATAACAACTATCAGGGCGGCAAGGAAAACGGTGCCCAGAAGGATAGGGAAGTAACGGGCGAGAAGAATACTAACAATAACAACAATAACGGTAATAACAATAACAACTACCGCCGCCAGAAGAATTTCCAGAAGGACGGCGATAGAAAGAAAAATAATAACGGCGGAAACGACGGCTACAAGAGCAATAACTTCAATAAGCAGAAGGAACAGCCTAAGCCTAAGGCCGTTGAGACAATAGACGATATCCATAAGGACATCGAGCGTATCGAGAAAGAGATATGGCTCGAGATCGCTGATATCCGTAACGTTAAGCTGGACTGATAAGGAGCATATTTTGGGAAAAGGGCTATTCATTACATTTGAAGGTATCGACGGCTGCGGCAAGAGTACCCAGTTCGAGATGCTCAAGGAATATCTGCTCTCCAAGGGAGAGAAGTTTATCGTTGTGCGTGAGCCGGGCGGAACCGTGATCGGAGAAAAGATCAGGGAGATCCTCCTTAGTAAAAAGAACGACAGCATGGTCCCAATGACCGAACTTTTCCTTTTTGAGGCTGCAAGAGCCCAGATCACGGAAGAGGTCATAAAGCCTAATATCGAGAAGGGCATATCCGTCCTTTGCGACAGGTTCTTCGATTCTACTTATGCTTATCAGGGCTATGCACGTAAACTCGGTACAGATACTACAGATATGCTCAATAAGCTTGCCACCGGCGGGCTCGAGCCTGATATCACATTCCTTATCGATATCCCGGTAAGTGTCGCTCTTGAAAGGCGCGGCAAGAGGGGAGAAGCTGATGACAGGATGGAAGCTTTGGGAACATCTTTTCAGGAAGAAGTAAGAAAAGGTTATCTTGAGGCTGCTTCCAAGTCATCAAGGATCAAGGTCATCGACGGAAACAGTACGCCGGATGACGTTTTCGAGAAGGTTAAGGAATATTACGAGGCACTAAAGTGAGCTTTCAAAGACTGATTGGACAGAAAGATCTTAAGATACGCCTGAAGCACGAATACCTGGGCGATCCTAATCATGCGGCGATCTTTACGGGTGCCAAGGGAAGCGGACGTCATGAGTTCGCACGCGAATATGCAAAGGCATTGATGTGTTCTTCTCCGACTGATGACGGTGCGTGCGGTAAGTGCAATAACTGCACATATTTTGACGCAGGAACGCATCCTGACCTGATCGTTCTTGCAGATCCCAACAAGAAGACCATCAAGGTCGATGAGGTAAGAAATAAGGTCGTATCGGATGTTAAGATATGCCCTCAGATCTCCAGGCGCAAAGTCTACCTCATCGAAGGTGACGAGCTTAATGAAGCAGGCCAGAATGCGCTTTTGAAATCCCTTGAGGAACCGCCTGCAAACATAATATTCATCCTCATCTGCGAGGACAGTGAAAAGCTCCTTCCGACGGTATTGTCGAGGACCGTGGAGTATAAGCTGTCCAGTTATTCCAAAGATGAGATAATGGATGCTCTTCGAAGTAAGAATAAGGAAGAGTTCGACGGTAAGTATTCCGAAGACGAACTTAAGTTTACATGTGAGTTCTCGTCCAACGTCCTTGGTAAGGCTTTGGACCTTCTCGGAGACGAGGAGCTGCCTTCTATGAGGGACAAGTGCTTCGAGATCATCACGAACATCGGCAAAGAGGGCTATTGCGCGACTCTTACCGACAGGTATTCGTATTTTGATGCGAATGCTGATAATATAAGAGAGATCTTGCTCCTGATGCTCTGGATCTTTGGTGATCTGAGCATCCTTAAAAAGGACAGGAACAATAAAAATATAACCAATACTGACAAGAGGGATGTCATGCTCAAGTTCCTGGATGACAACCCTTCAGTCGATCTTAATAAGATCTCTAAAGCGGCAGGTCACATTACCACGGTCTTCAAAAGACTCGATCTTAATGTGAATTTTCTCTATGCCGTGGGCGATATGCTCTTGGGGATCAAGAAGGAGTTAACATAATGACAAAGATAGTAAATGTGCGTTTCCATGACGCGGGAAAGAGCTACAAGTTCTCCTGCGAAGGCTTCAAGCTCAAGATCGGTGATGCCGTCATGGTCGAGACGTCCCTCGGACTGGACCTCGCTCATGTAGTCGAAGATCCGTACGAACTTGATACGGCAAGCGTAGGCGAAGAGATCGTTCCTATCTTGAGGATCGCGACAGACAAGGAAGTCGAGAGATATTCCGTCAAGAAGGAAAAGGAGAGGGAGGCATACGAGAAATGCCAGATGTTCATCGAGAAGCGCAAGCTCAACATGAACCTCGTTGATGCAGTCTTTGCATTCGACGGCAAGAAGATCGTCTTCTTCTTTACATCAGATAACAGAGTAGATTTCCGTGAACTCGTCAAAGACCTGGCTGCAGCATTTAAGGCCAGGATCGAGCTTCGTCAGATCGGATCCCGTGACCAGGCTAAGCTCGTCGGCGGCATCGGTGTATGCGGCAGGGAACTTTGCTGCTGTACATTCCTCGAGCATTTTGCTCCGGTGTCCCTTCGTATGGCACGTGATCAGGGTCTTTCCCTTAATCCTACAAAGCTTAACGGCGCATGCGGAAGACTCATGTGCTGCCTTCAGTTCGAGAAGGAAGCCTACGAGGATGCACATAAGAGACTTCCGAGAAACGGCAAGAAGATCAGGACACCGCACGGTACGGGCATCGTATCTGATGTCAATCTCCTTCTCGAAAAAGTTACAGTCAAGTTCGAGAACGAAGAAGGCGCCGAGATCGAGGTATTTGACTGGGCTCAGCTCGAACCTTTGAACTCGCATGAGGGACAGGGAAAACAGGGTGAAAAGCCTGAATTTACCTGCAATCACGGCGATTGCGAGAACTGCAAGAGCAGATGTGCCAACTTCGAAGATGAGCCTGAGGAGTAACCATTCCGCATCTGTTACAAATTGTTTTGAATTTTTCTAAACAAATAGTGTATAATCAGATTGTGATAAAACTTTCAGGAGGTAATATCTATGGCATATGTAATTTCTGATGCATGCATTTCTTGCGGAAGCTGCGCAGAGGGATGCCCTGTTGGTGCAATTTCCCAGGGTGATACACAGTACAATATCGATTCTTCAGCTTGTGTCGAGTGTGGCGCTTGCGAGGCTAATTGTCCTGTATCTGCAATCTCTGCTGAATAATAAATGCGATTTTGCGCAGGGACTGTTTCTTATGAGACAGTCCCTGTTTTAGTTTAGAAGAAAATCATCGAGGAGGTAACCATGGAAGAAACTGATATCAAGGCTTTATGCACTCTGGAAGATCTCGAACGCGAAGGTCTTACGATGTATCAGCTTAAAGAAGGTTTCAGGTTCGGTACGGATACCGCGCTTCTTGCCTGGTTCGCCTCTTGTTTTGTAAGAACGGGCAGCAGTTCCAACAGCGGAAAGGTCACGGCCAAGCCATGCAAGGTCCTTGAACTCGGAAGCGGTTGCGGAGCCTGTTCACTCCTGATACTCGGAAGGAGAAAGAATACCTCGGTAGATGCCGTGGAACTCATGAAGCTCCCCTATGAGGTATTAAACGAGAATATTAAGCTCAACGGTCTTTCCGACCGTTTAAGAGCATATAACTGCGATATAAGAGAACTGTGCCCCGAGGTAAAGAACAGGCAGTATGATCTGGTGGTGTTTAATCCGCCGTTCTTTCTTAAGGAGAAGGGGACCATCGCTTCAGAGGAAAAGTCCGTTGAAAGACTTAACGGCAGGTTCGAAGAGAACGGCAGCCTTCAGGATTTTGTGAATGTCGCATCTTCGAGGGTCATCCCTTCTTCCGGATTTGTGGTCATGATAATGAAGGGCAACAGGTTAAAGGACTGTCTGGAAACATTTACGAGAGCCGGCATTAATCCCGAAAGACTCATGACAGTTCACTCGTTTGCCGATAAACAGGCATCCATGATCCTTTTGGCGGGCAAAAAGGGCACAAAGGGAGGAGATCTTAAGATCCTTCCGCCTCTCATAATCAACGAGAGAAAAGACGGCGAAGCAGTCTTAACTTCCGAAGCCGCACACATCTATAATGACGTTCACGACGAATGCTTCATTTGATGTTATAATCATTGAAAATCCTTCATGAGGTGACAAAATTTGCTTTATCTGGTCGGAACTCCTATAGGAAACATGGGCGATATCTCTGAGAGGGCCGTTGAGGTCTTATCTTCAGCAGATCTGATCGCCTGTGAAGATACACGAAGGACAGGCCTTCTTCTTTCAAACCTGGGGATCAAGGGTAACCTCACCTCATATCACGAACATAACAAAGCATCCAAGGGAAATGTTCTCATACAAAAACTCAAGGAAGGACTTAACGTAGTTCAGGTCTCTGATGCGGGTATGCCCTGCATAAGTGACCCCGGGTCTGATCTTGTTAAACTCTGTATCGAGGAAGATATCCCTGTTACCTGTGTTCCGGGTCCTGTTGCCGCCATAACGGCACTGGTCTTGAGCGGCCTTGATACGAGATATTATCACTTTGAAGGTTTTATCCCTGTTGATAACAAAGAGCGTAAGGCAAGGATCGAAGCTCTTAAGAGATATAACGAGACAGTCGTCATCTATGAAGCTCCCCATAGGCTCCTTAAGACGATCGACGATCTTATTGAAGCCGGCTTTTCGGACTGTGAAGCGGCATTTTGCAGGGAACTTACCAAGAAGTATGAGCAGGTCGTAAGGCTTAAGATCTCGGAGGCAAAAGCGTATTTTACGGAGGTTCCGCCGAAGGGTGAATTCGTTATCTGTTTGAAACCCGTTTTCGAGCAGAAGGAAGAAAAGGAACTTTCTGAAGATGAGATCGAGTCCATGGCTAGAAGCCTTATCTCAGAAGGATGTTCTACCAAGCAGACAGCCGCGCGCCTGGCGGAACTCACGGGACGTAACAAAAAAGATATGTACTCTTACGTATTAAATCTGATAAAATAATCTTTACTACGAGAGGTTATGGGAGAAACAGCTGTGGAAGAGATGCAATCCGATCTTTACAGATCAAGAGATGAAATGCTCAGGATCTTGGATATGACTGCAATGGAAGAGATGAAACCTGTCTTTTCCTCTCTGGCTTTGTGTAAGTTTGTTGTTATCCCGAGAGAAGAAAGACTCTATTTCACCGATAAGATGAAAGATGTCCTGGGTGCCCAGGCTTCTCACGATATCCTTCTTCCTTCATTCATGCAGTATGTGCCTGAAGATGAGAGGGATGATATTACCTTAAAGTATCAGAATGCCTTTAAGGATCTTGTCTTTTCCAATGTTGACAGTGTAGTGATATCTCACAGCCTTGTTAAATCTCAGTACGAGATACTTGAGGTCGAGACGCATATGCAGCTTCTCAATGTCGATAAGGAAAATTACATCGTCGGCATAATGGTTGACAGATCAAGGTCCCTTATGGACAGGATCGCTTGTCAGCTCTTCAGTGACGGCATCAATGAGTATATCTTCAATTACGATGTAATAAACGACGTCTTGCGCGTGAACAGCAAGTTCATGGAAGACTTTGATCTTGATACCAACAGGATAAAGAATGCCTCTACTGAGATATTGAGGTTTATCCATCCGGATGATTCCGACAGATTCGTAAGAAACTTCCGCCAGTTCCTGCATCATGAGGCTTTCGGCTTTGAAGGCGATTACAGGTTCCTGTCAACGAACAGAGGAGAACTTCATCTTCGTGCGAACGGAATATCAGATGCCGACAAGGACGGAAATCCGGGCGGGGATTCACAGTATGTTACAGGCTGCTTCAGCGATATCACGGGCTTTGTGGAAGACGAATCCATAAGGACCAACCTTATCGAGGGAACATCTGCCATCACTTTCTATGCTGACTACAGGATCGGAAAGATCGTCTTCTCCGAGAATATCCATGAGATACTTCCTGATATCGAGACAGAACAGAACGGTGATCTTATCGAGGTCATCGCTACAAGGATCGTACCTGAAGACCGTAAGAGGTTCAGGGATATAATGCACCAGATCGTAGACGGACAGGAGGAAAAGTTCTCAGTTGAGTTCCGTGTTATCGGTGTGGATGACAGGAGCATCTGGATCGCATGCCGAGGCAAGAGTTTCTACGATTCTTCAAGGCATTCGCTCATGCTCGTCGGAACGATCTTTGACCTGACCAGAATGAACGAGGTAAGGGAAGGCGTAGAGCGTAATGCTTCATGCCATGAACTTACGGGTTTTCCAACAAGAGAGAGGCTTCTTGCTGATGCAGAGGGTGTATTCCGTAACAAGGATCTTTTGTCTGCCGCTGTTGTCCTTGTCGATATCAACGGCTTCCATTCATTCAATGACCGTTACGGAAGATCTGCTGGTAACGAGATACTTATCGCTGTCGGTAATATGCTCCAGAAGCATCTTCCTGACGGATCTTCAATCTATCACATAGGTGTTGATACATTCTGTATCCTCTGGCCGCATGCTTCGAGGATCAAGGTAGCCGAATACATGAGCTATCTTCAGGAGGAGAGCATCCAGCCATTGGAGATGGCAAGAGGATCGTTCTTCGTAACTTACGGATTATCAGCTGCCATCTATCCTTCATGCGGTTCCGTTATAGACGAGCTTCTCGTCAACGCCGAGATCGCTCTTCATAAGGTCAAGCAGGATAAGAAACTTAAATATGCGATCTATTCGCCTGTCGATAAGCGTGAACTTAAGGAAAGACTCGACTTTGAGCTTCAGATCACTCAGTCGATCCGTAATAACATGGAAAGCTTCCAGCTTTATTACCAGCCTTTGATGAACGCCAAGACAGAGACACTGGGCGGAGCAGAGGCTCTCCTTCGCTGGGTAGCTCCAAGCGGTGAACTTGTTAACCCTGAGCGAGTAGTTAATGCTCTCGAGTCCACGGATCAGATGGAGACCATAGGTTCCTGGATCCTTGATAAGGCTATCTGTCAGTGTGCACAGTGGCTTTCCAACGGTGCTGATCCTAACTTCTATGTTCATATCAACGTAACGGCAGACGACCTTGTAAGAAGGGATTTTGCCAACGACGTTCTTAATGTACTTGCAAGATATAATCTCTCTCCTAAGAACATCCTTCTGGAGATCACTGAGACATCCCTCATGAGAAACATTGCGATGTGCCGTCAAAATCTCATAAGGCTGCGTAACGAGAACGTCAGGATCGCTCTTGATGACTTCGGAACTGGTTATTCTTCCTTCAACTACTTAAGGGAGCTTCCTGTAGATGAGATCAAGATCGATAAGGCGTTTGTTGATGACATGGATACGGTCGCATTTAACAGATCGTTTATCTCGGCTATAACGATGCTTGCGCACTCCATCAAGAAGCAGGTCTGCGTTGAGGGCGTAGAGAACGAGAACCAGGCTAAGGTTATTCGTGATATGGGCGCCGACGTGCTTCAGGGCTATTACTACGGCAAGCCTTTGACGGTTTTTAATTTCGAGAATAAGTTCTTTAAGCAATAGACATTATGCTCAACAAATCCGATACTTTGGTCGGTTTTTCACTTATTTTGACGTCTTGCCTTTGAGAAGTTGTATTTCCATAATATTATTGTGAGTATTTTATGTTGGTATAAGGGCAAATGAACAGGTGTTTTAAACTCAATATCTTTGACAGGATAAAAGCCAGGATCGACGATAAGGACATTAATGTATCCCTTATCGCGACTTCCATTGTCGTAAATACGATCATGGCGTTCTTCAAGATAATATTCGGTTTCTATGTCGAGTCGTTCTGGCTCGTTCTTCACGCCGTCTATTTTGTCATACTCGCGATCGCCCGCTACAGGACCATGAGAAATTACATCTACGCGAAAACGATCACCAACCCGATACAGAGATACGATCTGGAATTCGATATCCATAACAGGAGCGGCGGGATCATCTTTCTTATCGGCGTAGCTTACTTTGCTCTTTGCATGAGGATGTACTTCGTCGGTGACGTCGTCCTTATCGGAGGCCTTCTCGTATATTGGTTTATCGTATTCGCGGTAATAAAGAATGTCTTTGCGATATACGGTGTAATAGTAACGAGGAGCAAGATGACGCCTATCGTCCGTGTCATGAAGATCATCGGTATCGTAGATGCGATGCTGTCGATCGTTCCGGTAATCTATACTTCCTGTTCTTATTTTGAACTTGCGGATTCTGCTGCCGTTGCTTCTTTTGTAGGTATCCTCATCAGTATATCTGTTATGGCAGGCGGAATAATCATGGCAAGAAGACAAAAGGAAAGGTACATGGAAACATTCGTCGCAGCCCTTTCCGAAAAAGAATAAACCTAGAGAAAAAAACGTTACGATAGTGTATAATGTTCATATTTCCTACAAGGAGGATTGTTTCACATGGCAATTTTCGATCCTAAGACAAAGGTAATCGCAGGATACCAGAGATCCATCGATGAGAAGAACCGAGTGATCGCTAAGTATTACGATCAGATCGGCAGATTATATTATGGTCAGTACAAGGATATGTCCGTTGACGTAACGAAGGATATCAACGCTCGTTGTGAGGCTGTATCTGAACTTTATAACGAGATCAAGGATTGTGAGTTGAAGATCCTTTTCGAGAAGGGACTTAAGCTTTGTCCTAATTGCGGTAAGGAAAACATGCTCGCTTATGCATTCTGTTTTGCATGCGGCGCGAAGTTCGAGGCAGGTTCCGAGAGCGCTCCGGGTGCCGTAAAGACCGAGAAGCCTGAAGAGAAGGTCGAGGCTGTTGCTGAGACAAAGGCAGAAGAAGCACCTTCTGAACCTGAGGTAAAGGAAGAAACTTCCGAAGCTTCTGAGGCTGAAGAGAACAAGGCTGAGTGATCTGAAATTTGACGATAAAAGATGGGACTTAAGTACTCTTAAGCCCCATCTTTTTTATTATAACAAACTTTGAGAATTTTTGCGGTGATGTCCGTTACATACTGTAAACAAGTTGTGAACTATAATCTTTATAGGAAGCAATTCCTACAGAACTATATCACAGGAAGGATGTGATTCTATGAAGATCACCACACAGGGAAAAGGCATTCGTATCGGTACAAGGCTCGAAGGTAAGATCGAGGATAAGATGAGCAAATTCGATAAGTACTTTGGTGAGGAAGGCACCTTTAACGTACGAATCAGACCTGAGGGAGACCAGATGGTCGTTGAGATCACATTGAAGCTCAATAACAAGATTTACAGAGCTGAGTCCAGGGATGAGGAGATCCTCACAGCAGTTGACAGAACAATAGATAAGCTTGAATCTCAGATAAGAAAGCAGAAGACAAAATTCTTAAAGCAGAAGAAAGATTATCCGCAGATCGTAAGCTTCCTCGAGGATGAGGCAGATACAGATTTCGATTTTGAGGATGAAGAAGAAGAGAAGAAGATCATTAAGAGAAAGACTTTTGAGTTGCGCCCGATGTCTTCCGAAGATGCAATACTCCAGATGGAGATGCTCGGACACAATTTCCTGGTCTATCTGGATGCTGATACTAACGTAGTAAGTGTAATTTACAAGCGTAAGGACGGCAATTACGGTTTGATTGAACCGGCCTATTGATCCTTCCTGATTGGTTATCCTTCACATTAGCCGGCTTTACGCAGATGTTTAAGGGGAGTCCTTAGGGGCTCCCCTGTTTATGCCTTATTTAAGTTTTTCTTCACGGGAAGAGTCTACGAAGCAGCCCGTCTACGGGACGGATCCTAAGTATCAGGAACACAATTACCGCGCCCGCTACGTTCAAGATCAGATCGTCGATATCGACTGAGCCTACCGTGAACAGGAATTGGGTAAATTCTATGAAGATGACTATGAGTGTCGTAAAAAGCGTAAAAGGCAGAAGCTTTCTTGCAGGACGTAAAATCCTCGGCAGGAAAAATCCCATAGGCGAGAGAGCCGCGATGTTTCCGAGATAATTTATCAGGAAGTAATCGCCTCCGATCTTAAAGGAACCGACTATCGATCTGAACGGAACAAAGTTCGTCCTGTGCTCGAGATATATCCGCGGCAGGTCCTTATCGGAGAAGATAAACCTGGCGTCATTTCTGTCGACACGAAATGTCAGACTGAAAAGAAATATCAGATAAAGAATGAACGTACACCAGACATAAACCGTTATCACAGTCTTCTCACGCTCTGGGTGAAGCCGTCCCATAAGCCTCGCTGCGTTATAAAGAAACAGGGAAGCAATGACGACTGATAAAAGGATCGCAATATATGACAGATTGTTCATGCTCCAAAAGAAGAAACAAAGAAACAGCAGCGCGATGATAAATGAGATGATCATTTTTGTCCGCATATTCTTCCTCCCCGCTTAATGAAGTATAATCAAGTCACAGGGCTATGTTACACGAATCGTATTACATCCTCAAGTTTGGAGGATAAGGAGTTTTGCTTATGAAATACGGCGAATCCACATTTGACATACTGTATCTTCTGTTCGCGATAATAAGCGGCATCGTAATGCTTCGTCGTGCCTCGGATAAAGAGGGCAGGCTCATGGGTCTTGCTTCCTTGATCTTGGGTCTTGGTGATGCTTTTCACCTCGTTCCTCGAGTCATGAACTACTTTCTTGATTCTGATCTTACCACGGCTCTCGGCATAGGAAAGCTCGTTACTTCGGTTACCATGACGGTCTTTTATGTGCTTCTTTACTACATTTGGCGCCAAGTTTATGGGGCTCCTGATAAGAAGGCCGTGAGTATCGTGATCTGGAGTCTTGCTGCAATAAGGGTCGTACTTTGCATGCTCCCTCAAAACGGTTGGCTATCAAACAGCAGCGATGTTGCCTGGGGCATTATCCGTAACGTTCCGTTCGTGATCCTCGGCGCCATTATCTGTGTTCTCTTTTTCCTCTCTCGAAAAAGTGACCGAACGTTCAGATTTCTCTGGCTCTTGATCTTACTGTCATTTGCATTTTATATTCCGGTGGCAGTCGGCGCGGGAATCGTTCCGATGCTGGGGATGCTGATGCTCCCGAAGACCATCTGCTACATACTTATGATCGTCTGCTTTCTTAAAAAGACATCGCGTAAATGAACCAATATCATTGTAGATCTTGAGGACCTGTCGTAATTCATGCGGCGGGTCCTTGTTCTTGACACGGAAATATGTCCGTGGTATATTCGCTTTATGAATGAATATTCGTTCAGTCAAAAATGGAGGACGGGATATGCCAAAGACAGAAGAACAGTGTAAGCAGCTCAGGGAAGATATGAGGAGCAGGATCCTTAAGAACGCATCTTTGTATTTTGCGAGGAACGGATTCGGTGATACGAAGATCGGAGATCTTGCCAAACACATCGGTATCGGACAGGGAACGATCTATCTTTACTTTAAGTCCAAGGAGGAACTTTTCGAGGAGATAAGGAAGAATGCCGATAACAAAGATCAGGTAAAGTCACTCGAGAAGATATCCAAGCTTCCATTACCGGCGAAGGCCAAGATCGACATGATCTCTTCCGAGATGGAACGAAGGCTCAGAAATGATGAGGATTATGTTGTTAAGATAACGATCGTATCCCAGCTCATGCTGGAACATGAAGAAACACTCTACGGTAATGATCTGTACAAGCACATGGCCAAGATCATAAAGCAGGGTCAGAAGGAAGGTTCGGTAGTTAAGGGTGATCCGATCTATCTGGCAGACCTTTACTGGGGAACAGTTTACATGTATGCGCTTAAAAGACTATTCGTAAATGATTGTAAGTTGGTTACTAAGGAGACACTTTCGCGTCTCCTGGAGGTGTGAGATGACTAAGGTTGCGATAGTGACCGGTGCGACAGGCGGCATAGGGGAGAAGTTTATCCAAAGGATAAGCCTGATGGATGATATAGAAGAAGTTTGGGCAGTCGGAAGAAGCAGGGAAAAGCTTGAAAGATTAAAAGCATCCTGCCCCAAGGTAATGACCGTTGAGGCAGATATCGGGGAAGACGGGATAGATATCATAGAAGAACTGATAAAACAGGTATCACCTGATATCAGGATGCTCATAAATAACGCGGGTGTCGCTTATATGGGTGATTTCGAGAAGATGACGGAAGATAAGATCCGGAGTTTTTGTAAGGTTAACTGCAGTGCTCCTTCTGAACTTATGGCAATATGCCTTCCATATATGCATGAAGGCTCGAAGATTCTGAATATCTCATCAGCGTCATCCTTTCAGCCTAATCCTTATCTTTCCATGTATTCCGCGAGCAAGGCGTATCTTAAGAACCTCTCAAGGGCCTTGAACGTGGAACTTAAGAACAGAAAGATAACGGTAACGAGTGTCTGCCCATACTGGGTCGATACGGGAATGCTCCCGAGAGAAAGAGACGGAAAGAAGATAAACTATCCCGGCATGGTAAGTACTGATCTTGTGGTGGATAAAGCCCTTAAGGACAGCAGTAAAGGAAAGGACATGTCGGTTCCGGGCTTCTTCGCACAGTACTTCAGGATCTATTCGAAGATAACGCCGACAAGCATCGTCATGAAGCAGTGGGTTGCAGGGATAAGAAAGTATTTATGAGATACAGGCTTGAAACAGAGAGAGTCGATCTTTTTGATGCGAATATATTGATAGTCATGAATGTGAAGATCGATAAGGAAGTTCCGTTTGAAGAACTCAAGACCTCGTTCGAGAGAGCATGTAAGCTTCATGAAGTATTAAGATCCAAAGTAGTGATCGAACCTTCGGGTGAAGCTTATTACGTCGATAATGATGAGCCGCATAATTCTATCATCCGGACAGACAGTTCAATGGAGGAACTCATCTGTAACAATGAAAGACGAAGGTTCAGGATCGAAGAAGGCGAATATATAAGAGCGTTTCTGTCTCCTGACGGACTTGTTTTCATGATGCATCATCTCGGAGGAGACGGTAAGTCTTTACTCTATTTCATCGAGACGTTCATGAAGTGTCTTGCAAATGAAGAAGTTCATGAAGTTCCTTTCAGAAATCTTCCGTTTGATGACATTCCCGTTATAAGCAGACTGTCCTTCGGATACAGGCTCCTTACAAGATACTGGAATCGCAAATGGACGGGGCAAGAGCGTATCTGCACATTTCAGGACATGGACGACGAATACAGCGGATTTTGGAAAGATCGTAAGACCCGGGTCAGTGTAAGAAGATATGAAAAGGATGAACTTGATGCCTTGCTCAGAAAGTCAAAGGCTATAGGCATATCGCTGACATCTTATATGATCACCGGTTTCATCAAGGATTCGGGTAAGAAGATGTCGATCGGTATCGCTGCTGACGGCAGGCAGGACGATAACAGGTCAATGGGAAATCAGGTAACGGGTATCGCGATAAAGGTCAGATATGATAACAGAAAGTCGTTCGAAGATAATGCAAGGCGGGTAGATCATCTGATGAGAAAGAAACTTTCTGACCCGCGTCGCCGCTATCTCTCTTTGCAGTTCATGAGGCATCTGGAGCCGACTTTGAAGGACGCCTTAAACCTCAACAGAGCAGGGTTTACCGATAACGGTTTTGTCTCCATGGTTGCAGGGTACCTGGGATACGGGAAAAAGATAAGAGACATGAGCTTTACTAATCTTACGAGGGCTGATATCAGGCTTCGATATGGAGGATATGAAATTAAGGAGATCGTGTTCGTCCCTCCGATCGTTTCGTATGCCAAGGATGTTATAGGGATCATTACCACGGGGGATATCATGAATGTTACAAGACATGTCTACGACAAGAAATAAGTGCAGTTCTCTGATGTTTTTGCCTGTCGCGGTTCTGTGGCTTATCTGCTTTTTCGTAGGGGTAGTCTGCGATCATGACCTGGCAAGGATTATATATAGAAGAAATGACATCGCGGCGGTCGCTTTGAGCGTGATCGGACTTTATGCTTATTACGGTTCGTTTGTGTTCTTCTTTGGCGTTTTATGCAGGCAGCTGTTTAACTCTGCCCAAAGGAAGATCTCCAAACTCTTGATATGCATCATATTTACATACATGGCTTTATCTACTTCTACCTATGGTGCAGCCGCGATCCTCAGTGATTCCGTATGCGGTCTTCTTCTCGAAAAAGTTGAGCACTCGCTTAAAGCCTACCTGACTTCCGGCCTTTACCTTTATCTCCCGCTGTTTCCTCTTGGTATCTTGGCTAACGGTAAACGCCATGACAGAACTTTTTCGAGAAAGATGATCCTGCTTCTTACGGTTATGACAATAGCACCTTTTTCCTCTTACCTTATAAAGTATCTTGTCATGCGCCCGAGGTACCGGGTTGCAGTGGAAGGATATGAGGGGATAGGGTTCGTTCCCGTTTATGAGCATCTTAAAAACGGCAGGGAACTCAGGTCTTTGTACGATCTAAAGATCGATGACCTGGCATCTTTTTACAGCGGTCATGCAATGAATGCGGCCTTGTGCATGGTGATATTCCCTTTCTATGCTTATGTGTTCCGCTTTCTGAAGGGCAGGGAGAAGCATCTTTCCGTGTTTGCCTTTATCATTTCCGTACCGATAGTA
>CAMVBS010000006.1 GCA_947165785.1 uncultured Clostridia bacterium
TCTGGGCTATCGGCACAGGTAAGACAGCTACAGACGAGCAGGCTGAGGAAGTTTGTAAGTTCATCCGTGGCGTTATCGCTGAGCTCTACTGCGACAAGTGCGCAGCTGCTATGACAATCCAGTACGGCGGATCCTGCAATGCTAAGAATGCTGCAGGTCTCTTCGCACAGCCAGACATCAACGGCGGTCTCGTCGGCGGTGCTTCTTTGAAGGCTGAGGATTTCGCAGTTATCTGCAACGCTTGATCATAAGTCTACAGATCTAAAACCAATTGCCGTCCCGTGTATGCGGGACGGTTTTTTTTGCATTAATTTGTAATACACATAAGGGTTACTCCTGAAGATCTGCACTTTCCTAAGGTACACATTAGGGTTACTTTAACAAGGACTCTGCATCTTTTGATACACGCTAGGGTTACTGGAAGAAGCGGTTCTCATCCTCGAGTAACCCTAAGGGTGATGCTTCAAGATTGGTACTGACTTAAAGTACACACTAGGGTTACTGGAAGGCAAAAACGGTAGCAGACAGGGTGTATAATGTAAGAAAAACGGGGGCTTGAAGGATGTTTTATATATTAGCTATTGCAGTATATGTGTTTAGCATGATCATTCAGGCGCGACTTACTAGTACGTTTAACAAATACTCAAAAGTTATGTCGACTCGAGGAATGTCTGCCGATGAAGCAGCAAAGCGCATCCTGAATGGCGCGGGTGTAAGCGGACTTGTGATAAAGCCTGTTAAGGGCAGCCTTACGGACCACTACAATCCTAAGGACGGTACGATCAATCTGTCGCAGACTGTTTATGGTCAGCGATCCATAGCTGCTGTTGCTGTTGCGGCACATGAGTGTGGACATGCGATCCAGGATGCACAGAACTGGTGGTTTTACAGGTTTAGGCAGTTCCTGGCTCCGATCGCCGGGATCGCTTCGAGAGCAGGAGTTTATATAGCCATGGCAGGACTCGCGTTCTTGCTTGGAACTAACGCAGCAGAGTATGCGGGATACTACAACCTTGCATATAACATCATCACCGTGGGAATCTGTGTTTATTTTGTAGCTTTTCTTTTCTATCTTGTAATGGTTCCGGTCGAGTATAATGCCAGCAACAGGGCCCTCAAGATCATAAAAGAAGAAGGACTTGTCGGTGACGATCAGCTGAAGGCTTGTAAGAAAGTCCTGAGGGCAGCAGGAAGGACTTATGTTATCGCACTAGCGTCCGCAGGCGTTACGCTTTTAAGGCTTTTCGTGATGCGAGGGAACAGAAGAAGATGAAGATAGTTGAGTTTGATTCAGTATCGGGTCCGGGTAAGAAGACCGTCGGCTTTATCTGCGAGGCCCAAGAGCCTAAGGCGACGATCCAGGTCTGTCACGGAATGAGCGAGTATTTTGAAAGGTACCTCGAGTTCGCGGAGTACTTCAATAAGCTCGGATATACCGTGTGCGGCATCGATATGCAGGGGCACGGCCGCACGCAGGCAAAAAACAGCGATCCTCTGGGGTATATGGGAGATGAGAAGGACACCTATAAGACCCTGGCTGAGGATAACCTTATCTTCCGGGAATTGGTGGAGAAGACTACTGGTCAGGCGCCGACGATCCTTTACGGACACAGTATGGGGTCTTTTGTGGTGAGGATGATGTACTCGATCAAGAGATACTCTGATAATTACGACGCTTTCATCATATCTTCGACCAAGGGACCGGAGCCTTTGGCGGGTATAGGTATAGTGCTCGCGAGCATCATATGCTTTTTCGGAAGATCGAAAAAGAGCGGAGGACTTTTAAGCCTGATAGCCTTCGGAAGCTATAATAAGCGGGTCAAGAACAAGAAGAATATGTATGACTGGATCAGCACCGACGAGACGGAAGTTACTAAGTACGCCAACGATCCGCTCTGCAATTACCTTTTCACGAACAAGGGATACTATGACCTTTTTAAGCTCGTTAAGTTCATCCAGAGCAAGGAAGCGGAGGAGGGCCTGTGCGGTAAGCCGTGTCAGTTCCTGTATGCCGATGAAGACCCTGTAGGATCTTATGGAAAGGGCGTAAAAAAGGTCATAGAGATCTTTAAGGCTCACAAAGTCCCTCTTGAAGAAAAGGACTTCGGACCCTACAGACATGAGCTTATGCATGAGCCTATAAGATTTGAATACTTTAAGACCGTGGCTGATTTTGTCGAGAAGAATATCAGTTGAGGTTTGATGCGCCGATCCTGCTCGCGCCGGCCTCGATCATCTGCGCGGCAAGTTCCTTGGTGCGGATACCGCCTGCAGCCTTGACCTTGACGTTGCCGCCGACGTTAGCTTTCATGAGCTTAACATCCTCGATGGTCGCACCCATGGAGCCGAAGCCCGTGCTTGTCTTTATGAAGTCGGCGCCTGCTTTGGTGACGATCTTACAGAGCTTTATCTTTTCTTCCTCGTTCAAAAGGCATGTCTCGATGATGACCTTTAAGATGGCGCCCTTGGCGTGAACGCCTGAAGCGAGGGCCTTGATCTCTTCTTCAACGAGGTCGAACTTTCCTTCTTTTACATAACAGTTGTTGATGACCATGTCGATCTCTTTGGCGCCGTTATCGCATGCCTCGATTGCTTCTGCGAGCTTGATGTAGGATGTGTGGTATCCGTTCGGAAAACCGATCACGGTGCAGATCGGAAGCTTGCCGCCCGCGTATTCGTATGCCTGCTTTACAAAGCACGGCTGGATGCAGACTGATGCGGCATTGACGGAAACAGCCTTGTCGATCAGGGCTTTGATGTCCTCGAAAGTAGCATTTGTCTTAAGATTCGTCATGTCGACGTAACTCATTATGTTGTCCATAGATGGCTCCTTTGAATGATTATCGAAAATATATGAAGAAATAAGGAAGAACCCGCGGTGGAACCCGAGGTCCTGACCTTCCTGTCCCTTGCGGTACATAAGAAGCGGGGTGTTCTCCCTGGAATGGTCCGTTGAAGGCGTGGACGGATCGCAGCCGTGATCAGCCGTGATGATGAGAAGATCGTCGTCGCGCATACCGGCAAGGAATCTGCCGAGTGCTTCGTCGAATTCCATCAGTGCGTTGGCATAGCCGACAGGGTCATTTCTGTGACCGTAGAGCATGTCAAAATCAACGAGGTTGATGAAGCAAAGACCGTCAAAATCACGCTCTTGCATCTCGAGCATTACCTTGATACCCTCAGTATTACCTGAAGTCCTTATGGCTTCGGTAATGCCTCTTCCGGCGAAGATATCAACGATCTTGCCGACTGAGATAACATCCTTGCCGCGGGCCTTGAGGACGTCGAGCATCGTGTCGCGTGAAGGCTCGAGCGAGAAATCGTGGCGGTTGGATGTTCTCTTGTAATCGCCTGATGTGCCGATGAACGGGCGGGCGATGATCCTTCCGACGGCGTGTTTGCCTGTCATGATCGCGCGGGCTTTGGTGCAGATGTCGTAAAGCTCAGGAACGGGGATGACATCCTCGTGTGCCGCGATCTGAAGAACGCTGTCAGCTGAAGTATAGACTATGAGAGCACCTGTCTTTACATGTTCGTCGCCGTAATCGCGGATGACATCGGTTCCGCTGTATGGTCTGTTGCAGAGGATATCGCGGCCGGTCGCTTCTTTAAGGGCAGCAAGCACCTCCTCGGGAAAGCCGTTCGGGTAGGTCGGGAGAGGTTCGTTCGAGACGAGACCTGCGATCTCCCAGTGCCCTATCGTGGTGTCTTTGCCGCGGGAGACTTCCGCCAGACGGCCGTAGGAACCTATCGGTGTGACGGGGTCGGTTTTTTCGAGATAAGAAAGGATGCGAGGGTCCTTGTGCCCTTCGATGCTGAACAGACCGAGCTTTGTGAGATTCGGAAGCTTAAGGCCTTTTACGTCGCATACTGCCGCGAGCGTGTTGCTGCCGAGATCGCCGAAAAGGTCTGCGTCGGCGGCTTCTCCGATGCCGAAGCTGTCAAGAACGACAAGGAATGTTCTCTTTGCCATGATCGCCCTCCTGGTGAATTAGACTTTTGAGTATATTATACGTTAACAGGGCTTTTTCGAGTAAGGAAATTATGTTACAAACCTTTGTCTTCTCGAAAAAGCGAAACGATTTGTGCATTTCTCAAATATATGTTACAATACACGATGGAAGATAAAAGAAATGAGAGAAAGTCTAACTTTCCCTTATGTTTGTTTTGCCTTCCAAAAATTATTATGTAGGCGCATTATGCGTCGAAGGAGGATATAAAATGAACATTTTGAAAAAGCTAGTGTCATTCGCATTGACAGCAGCAGTCGTTGCAGGTATCGGTTCTACGTCATTTGCAGCAGAGACAAGTGTTAACATTGCCAAGACATTCCCTGACAAGAATCTCCAGAAGGTCGTCAGCAAGTATGACAAGGACAAAAACGGCACTTTGAGTCTCGCCGAGATGAAGAAGTTCACAGAGCTCAGCATCTGGTCTGAAGACTGCGTTGAAGATCTCACAGGTATCGACAAGCTCAAGTACACAACAAGACTCATCGTATTTGAAGGTGATATGGAGACTATCAATCTCAGTAAGTGCGATAACATCGAGTATGCAAATATCATTTGCACAAATCAGCTTACTTCTTTTACAGGCGGATGGGGTCTTGAGTATCTTGAACTGTCTTTCTGTACAAAGCTCTCTTCACTTGATCTTTCCAGATCATACAATCTCGAGACATTTAAGTTCATAAGAAACACAAAGTTCAGGGGTACTGTCGACCTTAATGCATCTCCTTATCTTGAGCATGTTGAACTCCTTGATCTTAACTGCACAGGTGTCAGGTTCAACAAGGGTGCAAACCTTAAGTACATCGAGTGTACCAGAACAAAGATCGAGAGCCTTAATCTCAATGTCATGAACTTCAATACTCTCACAAGAATACTTGTTTATGATAATCCGAACCTCAGATCACTCTACCTCCCGTCTAATTCATTCTCTGTACTTATGAGTCACAGAACGAATAACGGCTACAGCTACAGGGATTCACAGAGAAGCATCTCTATCTCTACTAAGTAATCCTTTTCTGAGACAGTATAAAAACAGCCGGTTTCCTGCTTTCGCAGGGGACCGGTTTTTATTGGAACAGGACTTGTCACGATGGGCTTTTTGACAAGGAAATCACACGTTATATGCTTATCTTCGTCAAAGTGACAAGCGGGGCTTTCTTTATTTTAGTGCGAATTTAAACTACAATTTAATCGCTATGAAAAGAACGAGTAAGTTTGGACGTCTGGTTTCAATAACGAGAAACAAGAAGCGCTGGATAGCAGTCGGCGTTGTTCTTGCTGTGCTCGTAACATTACTTGCCCTGTTTTTCCCGCGTTTTAAAGATGAGAGAGTATCATCATGTGCCGGTACCAGAGGTGAGCGTTCAGGAAGAACACTTGGTGCTCCTCTTGTTCAGCCTTTTACTCCTACGGGACCGAAGATCAACTATATCGAGCTTCGTTTCGCGAACTGCGACTACAACGAAGGAACGTTAACTTTTACCGTATACAAGAAGAGCAGTGAAGAGCAGCTTTACACAAAGACAGTCAATGTCGCAGATCTGCAAAGCGATGAGTACTACAGATTCAACGTTGAACTTAACGTAAAGCCGGGTCAGAAGTATTACTACACAGTCCTCAGTGAAGGCATGGTAGACCTTCATGCCCCGAGAGTCTGGATCTCCAACAACATTGCCGACGAGTGCGGTAACGTAACTTATTTCGGCTACGACCCTAATATCAGGATGCAGGCATCCACAGAGATCGGATACGCTCAGTTCCATTACGCTGCATATATCATCTCTTTTACATGTGTCTTTATAGCAGCATTTACCGCACTTCTCGTACTTCATATCGATTCCAGAAGACGTAAGGTCATCTGCTACCTCGTTCTTGCCATCATGCCTGGTGTATCGTTCCTTCTCGTTGAGATCTTGAACGCCAACTCCATCACGGGCAAGATCTTTGCAGCCTATTTTGTCAATTACATCCTGTACTTCCTTATATACTGCCTGTTCTTCGCGATCACGAACAGATTGAGGTTCGCGGTCCTTTTCTCGAACACGGTTATCTTCTTCATCGGTATCATCAACTTCTACAAGCTCGAATTCAGAGGTGAGCCTGTATCACTGTCTGATATCGCTTCGCTGAAGACTGCCATGAACGTTGCAGGCGAATATGAAGTAAAGCTCAGTTATATCGTTATCATGACGGCATGCCTTTTCATGCTGGTTACTGCTGTCGTATCCAGATTCAGATACAGGATGAGGAGAAAGAGATCGAGGATAGCTATCGGAGCTCTTTGCATCCTTCTCGGCACACTCACTGTATTCGCCCTTTTCGATACGGACAGATATTCAACGACCAAGAATTCCATCATGAAGAAGCTCGGTATCGTCAACAATGTCTGGAACCAGCCGCTGAACTATACCGATAACGGCATGATCGTTGCGATCACCATGAATGCGCAGTACCTGAAAGTCAGCCCGCCGTCCGTATACAGCGAGCAGGGACTTAAGGACGTCGAGCAGGATATCTCCGATAACTACGGTACGAATATGCTCACGGATCAAAAGCTTTCCGTCAACATGAGAAGGAGAGTCCTTAATAACGAGAAGCCGAACATCATCTGCATCATGAACGAGTCCTACTCCGATTTCTCCCAGTTCGGCGAGATCGAGCTCAGCCAGGACTATAACCCTTTCATGGATTCTCTTACCGAAAACACCATCAAAGGCGAATGTTACGTATCGACTTACGGCGGCGGAACGGCAAACTCAGAGTTTGAGTTCCTTACTGGTAACTCCATGATCTGTATGCCGAACGGCAGTATCCCGTATCAGCAGTACATCACAAGCGACGCCGGTTCGCTCTCCAGACTCCTTAAGAGTTACGGCTACACGGCTTATGCTGTTCACCCGTATCTTGCGAGCGGATGGAACAGACCTGACGTATATAAGTACATGAACTTCGATGCATTCTATTCCATCGACGATTTCAAGGAGCCTGAGTTCGTCAGATCCTACATCAGCGACAACTGCTCTTATAACAAGGTCATCGAGCTTTATGAAGAGCACGAGAGAAACAACACGAACCCGCTCTTCGTATTCAACGTAACGATGCAGAACCACGGTTCTTACACAAAGACATACGCCAACTTCGAGCCTGACGTTAGCTATGTCAAGAATCCGGGCGCATTCCCTCAGGCAGAGCAGTATTTTTCTGTAGCGCACAAATCCGATGCTGCCGTCGAGAAGCTCATCAACTATTTTTCGAATGTAGATGAGCCTACTGTGATCTGCTTCTTCGGCGATCACCTCCCGAGCCTCAAGGACGGCTTCTACGAGGAGATCCTCGGCGTTAAGGACATTTCCGAGCTTACGCCTGAGCAGATGCAGAAGCTCTACATCACAGACTATTTCATCTGGGCTAACTACGATATCCCTGAAAAAGACATCAAGGCTATCTCACTTAACTACCTGTCCACTCTCGTTATGCAGGTCGCAGGACTTCCGATGTCCGAATATCAGATGTTCCTTTCCGATCTTTACGAGGTATACCCTGTAGTCACGACAATGGGTATCTGCGACAAGGACGGCAACTACTTAGGCGGAACACTTGAGATGCTCCATAAGGACCTTTGGAACTACTATTCGGTTCTCGAGTACAATAACGTTTTCGGCAAGGACAACAGAGCATCTTATATTTTCGACATACCATTCTATGAGGCGCTGAAGTACAAGCGTTCTCTCGAGACAACAGATGCACTCCCGGCTGACTCCACTACTACTTCAGTCACCAAGGAGAGCGAAGAAGAGGATAATTAATGAAAGAAACCACATTCCAGGATATGGACCTGTCCAAGGAGATCTTAACCTCTCTCGAAAAAATGAAGGTCACGAGGCCTACAACGGTCCAGCAGCAGGCTATCCCGATCCTCATGAAAGATGAGTGCCTCATAGCCAAAGCTCCGACCGGAACCGGAAAGACATTCGCTTTTTCGATACCGATACTCGAATATCTTGACCTCAACTCCAAAGACATCCAGGCCCTGATCTTATGCCCGACACGTGAGCTCGCACTCCAGATCGCCGGCGAGATCAAAAACCTCGCCCGCTTCATCAAGGGCGTCAACGTCTGCGCGATCATA
The DNA here is from genome assembly GCA_947165785.1 of uncultured Clostridia bacterium. Lineage (GTDB taxonomy): Bacteria > Bacillota > Clostridia > Saccharofermentanales > Saccharofermentanaceae > Saccharofermentans. Next base: position 8,140 of record CAMVBS010000006.1, read on the forward strand.
GGCGGTCAGAGCATGAAACTTCAGGCTGAGAGGATAGCTAAGCATCCTCAGATCGTCGTAGCTACACCCGGTCGTCTCCTGGATCTATACGAGCGCCGCATCATCGACATCCGCAAGATCTACACTCTCGTCCTCGACGAGGCCGACGAGATGCTCAAGATGGGCTTTATCAAGAGCATTCAGGAGATCATGAGGATAACACCTCGCGACAAGCAGATCGCGCTCTTTTCCGCAACCATGCCGCGTGAAGTCCTCAACATCACATGGTCTTTCATGCAGGGCGCCAAAGAGATCGACGTTATGCCTAAGGCCGAAGATCGCCCGAACATCGACGAGTACATGATCGAGGTTCCGCAGAAAGACAAGACTCTCGCGATCATCCGCCTTATCAAGAAAGAGGACTTCCACAAGACCATCGTCTTCTGCAATACAAAGCGCCAGACCGAGGCCGTATACGCTACTTTGCAGGCCGCAGGTTTTAAGTGCGGCTGCCTTCAGGGCAACATGGGTCAGGGTGCGCGCAATAGGATGATGGACGCCTTCAGGCACGAGAAGTTCGAGATCCTCGTTGCTACCGACGTCGTAGCTCGCGGTATCGACGTTGATGATATCGAAGCAGTCTTTAACTACGACATTCCTACCGACAACGAGTTTTACCTTCACAGGATCGGCAGGACCGCCCGCGCCGGCAAGTGCGGCAAAGCCTACAGCCTCGTCTCCTTTACAGACAAGGCGCGAATGGAAGAGATAATGCGCTATACCGGCGCGAACCCTTCTCTCCTCGAGATCTGATACTACCAAGGATGCTTTCAAGGCATCCTTTTTTATTTTCTGCCTTCGAGTAACCCTAATGTGCACTTTAATGTCTGCTCCTTTTTCTGCAGTAACCCTAATGATCACTGCACCAAAAAGGCTTTAAGGGGAAGTAACCCTAGGGGTTATCTTTTTCTATCCGTACTTTTGCAGAATACACACAAGGGTTACTCTAAGGTGAGTCTTATACTTCGGAATACACATTAGGGTTACTTGAAGATGATAACGGGGAGTGCTCTTTGATTGTCGTATAAAAGATCTTTAAGTTATAATGTAAATGTTGAATTGAATTGGAGGTGTCTTATGAGAAGGAAAAGTATTACATGTATGCTTTTGGTCCTGTCGTTGGTGCTCGCAATATTTGCTATGCCATCAACAGATGTAAGCGCGGTAGGTGACCGCAAGATAAAAGTTCAATCGAACGGGTCAGGCGGTAGTTTTCTTTTTACTACATCCGAAGGAACGGATGGGCCATGGACATACGTAAACAGGATATTGCCATATGGAGAATATATTAAACTTGAGGCCATACCGAAAAAGGGCTACAGATTTGTAAATTGGACAGATTCGGAAATGACGGATGTCAACAATGTTCTTACTTTTGAGGGTCTATATTACGATTTGGATTTATACGCAAATTTTGAACCGATACCAAGCAAATTAAAGAACGTTTATATAGATAGCAATATAATCGGTGCGGGTGAGATCACACTTAAGATAAGCGGAAAGGTAAATTCAACGGGCAAGGTATTAAGTGTAGGAACATATTCTAGCAATACCTACGAAGTTTCCGTAAAAGCGATGCACGGATACAGGTTTACAGGTTGGTCTGGATCATCCACCTCTAAGAATTCGACAATTTCAGGTGTTGTAAACTTCGGCGTAACTTTAACAGCCAATTTTGAAAAAGATTACAAGAAGATCGTTGTAAACCCGAACATGAGTGGGGCAGGAACGATCAAACTCACGCAAGACGGGTCGCAGATCGCTTCCGGAGCAAGTATAAGCGAGGCATGCGAGGCGGGTACATACTCTCTTACAGCTACTGCCAATAAGGATTATAATTTTTTGTACTGGGATGTAGGTGACGGTCAGGTTAAGGATAATCCATATACATTCGGACACGGCACTTATGTTGATTATGAGATAAAAGCGGTATTTGAGAAGAAATCTTCAACACCTCCTCCTACGGAAAAGCCGGTCACACCGCCTCCTACGACAGCGCCTGAATATGACGATCCTGTTGTTGTCGGTGACGATCATCTTATCAGAGAGTTTGTAGAAAGACTATATACCCTGGTACTTTGCAGAACATCTGATGAAGGCGGTATGAACTTCTGGACAAATGAACTTTATACATACAAGCGTACTGGCGGTCAGGTTGCTTTGGACATGTTCATGAGCCCTGAGATGACCGGCAGAAATCTTTCTGATGAAACATATGTCGAGATCTTGTATTCGACTTTCTTCTCGAGATCTGCTGCAGAAGATCCGTCAGGTTACAACTACTGGCTGGGTGAACTAAGAAGCGGAATGTCCAGGCAGGAAGTAGTTCAGAGATTTATCGATTCTCAGGAGTGGGCTGATACCTGTAATGATTTCGGTATCCTCTCGGGAAGCTTGGCTAAATTCGAGATTGCTATCCCGCCTACGTCTGCTACTTATGATTTTGTAAAGAGGATCTATAAAGATGCTCTGGGAAGAGACTACGACGAGGAAGGACTTAACTACTGGGCTTTGAGCCTTTCCAATTACGAGATGACAGGCGAGTTTGTAGGTTCTTTTTTCTTCCTTTGTGATGAGATGGAAGGTCTCGGACTTTCAAATGATGAGTATCTTACAAGACTGTATAAGACATTTATGGGCAGATCGCCTGAAACAGAAGGCTATAACTACTGGATGGGAAGGCTTAACAGCGGCATGAGCAGAACAGAGCTCGTATACAGTTTCACGCGAAGCGAAGAGTTCGTCGACAAGTGCATCGCAGCAAGGATCGTCCCATATGGCGACCTCGGTCCTACAGTAGAGGCAATGGGCTAATTTGATACTGTATTTATATTCTGGTAACTGATAAAATAGAAATGTTCGGAGGGTTATGATTTCATGGCCCTCCGTATTTATAAACAAGGAAAAGGAGCCCGAACTATGAAAAAGACTCTTGATTGGAATAAATACATGAAGGCAGCGCTCGATCTGTCGGCCGAGGGAATCGTCCTTCTCGAAAACAACGGCGTACTGCCTCTTGCCCAAGGAACAAGGATCGCCTTGTTCGGCAGGATGCAAAATCACTACTACAAGAGCGGCTCGGGTTCAGGCGGAATGGTCAACGTAAACCACGTCGTGACTATCCGCGAAGCTTTTGACACATATACGGATCTGATCTTGGACGAGAACCTCAAGAAGATCTATGAGAAGTTCGATGAAGATCAGCCTATCGACAAGGGTGTCGGCTGGGGTAACGAGCCTTGGTCCCAAAAGGAGATGCCTCTTAATGAAGCCCTTGTAGCCGATATGGCGGACCAGTGCGATGTTGCCGTTATGATCCTTGCAAGACTTGCAGGCGAAGACCGTGACAATGTAATGGAGAAGGGTGCTTTCCTGCTGTCTGACGAAGAAGAGGAAATGATCTCCAAAGTTTGTGCGGCCTTCAAAAAGACCATTGTCCTTATAAATTCCGGCGGACTTATCGATATGAGCTTTGTCTCCAAGTATGCTCCTTCGGCAGTCCTTTATGTATGGCAGGCCGGCATGATCGGCGCCAATGCTATCCCTATGGTCCTTACCGGTGAGACGGCTCCTTCAGGTCACCTGACAGATACTGTTGCCCACGAAGTTACGGATTATCCTTCCGACAAGAACTTCGGAGCAGGCGACGGCGAGCGCGATAATTTCGAGGAGGATATCTACCTCGGCTACAGGTACTTCGAGACTTTCGAGCCTGAGAAGGTGCTCTATCCGTTCGGTTTCGGTCTTGCGTATACCACGTTCGGTTTCAGCGAGACTTCGTGCAGTTGGAATGACGGCAAGGTCGTAGTCTCATTCAAGGTCACAAATACCGGCTCGTTTAAGGGCAAGTGCGTTCCGATGATCTTCGCATCATGTCCTCAGGGCAAGCTCGGAAAGCCTTCAAAAGTCCTTTGCGGCTTCTCGAAAACGTCACTTCTCAACCCGGGAGATACACAGTCGATCACTATCGAGGTCCAGGAAAATTACTTTGCTTCTTATGATGACTGCGGTAAGACGGCTTACCCTTATTCATGGATACTCGAAGCAGGATCATATGAGTTCTTTATCGGCGAAAACGTTCGCGATTGCTCATCTCTCGGTTCTATCGATCTTTCGGAAGACAAGGTCATCGAAAAACTTGAGACCGCTCTTAAACCGATCGATGCATTTAAGAGGATCGTTCCTGATAAGGACATGAAGGTCTCTTATGAGGATGTGCCTTTGAGGGAAATTGAAGCGATCGATAACAGGTTTTCGAGAATGATGGATGAGATTCCGTATAAAGGTGACCTCGGTATCAGGTTCGAAGACGTAAGATCCGGCAAGAATACGATGGAGGAGTTCCTGTCACAGCTTGATGACGAGCAGCTCGCACTGATCGTACGCGGTGAGGGAATGGGAAGTCCTAAGGTTACGACCGGTACGGCCGGTGCTTTCGCGGGATTGACATCTGAGCTTCGTGCCATGGGTGTGCCGTCATGCTGCTGTTCTGATGGCCCTTCAGGCATGAGGATCGACAGCGGAAAGTGTGCTTTCGCGCTTCCTAACGGTACCTGCATAGCAAGCAGTTTTAACCTGGAGCTTGTCGAGGAACTTTTCGAGATGTTCGGTCTTGAGATGATAAGTAACGAGATCGATGTTATCCTTGGCCCTGGCATCAATATCCACAGACATCCTTTGAACGGACGTAACTTTGAGTACTTTTCCGAGGATCCTTTCCTGACGGGCAAGGTTGCTGTCAGCATGCTCAAGGCTCTTCACAAGAATAAGGTCACGGGCTGTATCAAGCATTTCTGTACGAACAACCGTGAGAAGAACCGTCAGACCATGAGCTCCAACGTATCCGAGCGTGCCCTTCGAGAGATCTACCTTAAGGGCTTCGAGATGGCCATCAAGGAAGCCGGCGCTAAGTGCGTAATGACGGTCTATAACAGGATCAACGGCGTTTACGGCGCTTCGAACTACGAACTTACGACAAGGATCCTTCGAGAGGACTTCGGTTTTAAGGGCATCGTAATGTCAGACTGGTGGGCTAATATCAACAGCGCACCATACGAGGAAGGACATAAGAGCATCCACAGCGAGATGGTCCGTGCTCAAAACGACCTTTATATGTGCTGTCCGCTCGTCGAGCGTAAGGAGATCGACTTTACCGATGCTTATGCGGCACTTAAGTCAGGCGACCTTAAGCGAGTAGAGGCGCAGCGTTGTGCATTGAATATCCTTAATTTTGCTATTGAGACTCCTGCCATGGACAGACTCCTGGGTGAGGGCGTGGAGATCGAGCATGTCGATTCTCCGTTTGCCGATGACGCGATCCCTGTTAAGACGGATCTTTATTATGAGATCTATGACGGAGCTTCCATTGACCTTACGGCATTTGATACCGTAGGCGGACATGATGCAGTCTTTGGTCTTGCCGTTAAGGAGCCCGGAAGTTACGCATTCAATGTCTATGCAACGTCGGATCTTTCTGATATCGCTCAGGTTCCGATGACCTGCTTCTACACGAGTATCCCGCTCAAGGTTATAACCTGGAACGGTACCGGCGGACTTGAGACCATGCAAAGCGTAGAAGTGTTCTGCAGCGGCCAGCCGGCTATCGTAAGGCTCCACTTTGCAGCGCCGGGCATTAAGCTCCTGCGCATTGAAGCTAAGTTCATCTGTAAGGAACGCTTATAAGAGCGGTGGAGCTTTTGGCGAGTTGTGATAAAATATCATGAGCAAACAAAGTGCAGGAAGGTAATATAGGATGCGAAGAGACTATTTCATATGCGTTTTTCTGATGCTGATGGCAATATCGCTCTCTTTTGTATGCCTTCTTCCGACCTGCTATTCGTATGACGGTGTGATCCCGCGTGAAGCCGGTCTTATCGAAGCTATCTTAAGTACGTTCTTTGCGGTCATTACCCTCGTCGCGCTTCCGATATTTACCGCAGTAAAGAAAAAACTCTGGGCCATGCTCGGAACTGCAGGATTCGGACTTCTCGCTTATATCCCGGGTATATTCCTTTCAAAGATGACAACGACTCTCGCTGCTTCTGACGTAAGCATGGGCGCTTCTTTGAAGGCATTCATCCTTAAAGATATATACATTATGATGAACGCGCCGTTTGTCGGCATCGGTTCTCTTATTGGCGATAAGATCGCTTTGGTCCTTCCAAAGCTCATCCTTCCGTGCTCGCTCGTGATCTATGGCGTGATCTGGCTGTTCCGCTTCTACAGAGATGCTTATCTTTCAGAGCGTCTGTCACCGATCCCTGTCAGCGAGCCTCCAAAAGCCGAGTCTTCTACACGTAAACCTGACATTCTCGGAACCGTCATATCGGCTCCTGTAACTCCCGAAAACAATCAGGCACAGCAGACAGTTGCTCCAAGGCCTGCTCCAACTGCAGCGCCTGCACCGGCTCCCAAGCGTGTTGCTACTCCTGCACCGGCAAAGGCTCAGGCTCCCAAAAGAGCACCGGCACCACAGCATGCTGCAAAACAGGTTGCTGCTCCTGAACCACGTAAGCAGGTCCGCGCACCGGAGCCTGTACCGAAGATCTCTTCTGAGACTCGCGTGACTCCTCCTGTAAGGCCTTCTGAAGAGGGCGTTCATTCCGAGAATCCGGGAGTACGTAAACCTAACATCAACATATCTTTTGATACGATCCCGCTTGGCGCTCCTGAAACGCCAAAGAACGATGCTATCCAGCTCGGAGCACCGTCCAAGAGTGAAGCGATACAGCTCGAGGCTCCAAAGAACAACGGAACCATCCAGTTAGGACCGCCAACTGAAGGGAAATGAGTTTTCGCGAGGGTTGAAAAGAATTGTCTTCCCTTGTAGAATGGTGTAGCAAAAGAATTAATCGGAGATAAATAATGGCCAAGAATCAGAAATTCTGGAAGAAATACCTTACAACTAGCGAGGATATCAAAGCTGAGGCTCAGCATGACGTCGATGCCATGGAAGAGGGACTTGAAGCCTTGTCCTGGCAGGAGGGCGCAAGCCGTGTTGTAAGGAGCATTAAGAGAACACCTGCTACAGTAGGCGAAGAGATCGGTAACTCCGTAACTCATGCCGTCATGGCTGTTTTCTTCCTTGGCATGATCCCATACGCATCCATAAGAGCCTATACTCACGCTCCTTCCGGCAGTGAAGTTCTCGATGCTGTAGGTATAGGAATCTACATGGTAGCATCTTTCCTTATGTTCCTTGCATCGACGTGGTACCACTCCACACAGCGCGGAACTACTCATAAATATGTAACTAACAAACTTGACTACTGCATGATCTTTGTATGCATTGCAGGTACATATACACCGATCTGGCTGTCGCTTATCGGAGGCGGTGTCGGTCTGGGCTTTTGTATCGCGCAGTGGTGCCTGGTCCTTGCAGGTATACTTTTTAAATCGCTTATGTACTCCAAATCAAAGGCGAGCAAGATAATCTCCTGGAGTGTCTACTTCCTTCTCGGTTGGATCATCGTATTCTACATTGGCGGTTTCTACCATGCAGCTTCACATCCGTGCTTCTTCCTTGTCCTTGCAGGAACCATCTGCTATACGGTCGGTGTTATCTTCTTTGCAGGAAAGTACAAGTTCGCACACATGGTATGGCACTTCCTTGTTGACTTCGGTGCTATCTGCCACTTCATAGGTCTCGTATATTTCATGCGCTGACGTTTATATCGATACTTAAGGCACTCTCTTCGGAGGGTGCTTTTTTGTTGCTGTCTTTAAAGTAACCCTAAGGGTGATTTCGGGTTTGGACTCCTGTTTATAAGTCACCCTAACGGTTACTTCAGCAAAAGGGGTTTAAGTGAAAGTCATCACCAGGGTTACGGCTCTGTTTTAAGCTTGCTGCTAAGTATGCAAAAGGGTTACTGCAACTTAAGTTTCAAGAAGAGAAGTACACCTTAGGGTTACTGGAAGGAAAAACCCATAATCAAGAGTAACCCTAAGGGTTACCGGAAGCGGGGAGGAAGGGCATGTTTCACGAAACGTGAAATCAAAGTCGCAAAAAAAGAGGGGGCGGTCAGCCCCCTCTGCGTTTCGCTTCTGTCAATGAGGAGAAGACAGAAAGCACATTATGAAAAAAGTATCTACTACTAGAAGATCAATGTAAGAACTCGAAGCTCTTGATCGACGGATTACCGCCGCCCTTGAATGTCAGGTAGAGCGGATAGACACCGTCAGGTATGGAAAGATCGCAGGTGCCGACTGTCCATGCAGTGCAGAAGTCAACGTGGATCTTACCGAGAACTTCACCGTCGATGGAAGTCCTGACTTCGAAGTCGCCCTGGCCATAGCCGCGAGTTATGAGCTTTAAGCCTTTGACTGACTTGAGGTCGAAGTATTTGAAGCCGACTGTAGTGCCGTCATTGATGTTACGGACATAACCGATGTTCTCGTCTCCGTCCTTGCCTTCCATGGTGATGTAAGCAACCTTGTGCTCACCGACGTATGGCTGGTTTCTGTCATCAAAGATGTTACATGCAATGTAGGAAGCATATTCGCCCTTATCAGAGAGCGGACCTCCGTTAAGGCCGCAGGAAGTGATCTCGACCTGCTTGATCTGACCCTTGTCATCGAAATCGATCTTCTCGGCACAGCCCTGTCTTGAGTACCAGTCATTATTTGTCTGACGATGGTAGAAGATATACCACTGTCCGTTGATCTCAACGATGCTGCCGTGGTTATTTGCTCCGTATGCAGTAGGCTTATCTGCAGGCTTATAGGAGTCAATGTGCATATCGCAGTTACTTACGACGACACCGCCGTATGTGAACTTACCGAGGATGTCTTCGGAGTATGCGTAGCAGAGTTCGTGCATTACCTCGGAAGAATAGATGAGGTAGTACATGTTGCCGCGCTTACGGATTGATGGTGCTTCGAAGAATGCATGCTTCTCGAATTCTGTTCCCTGGCTGTACTGTGTGCTTGGTATGACGAACTCAGGAGCTTTGGTGATAGTGAGCATATCCTTTCCGAGGACTGTTCTCATACAGCCGTGACGGCTCTTATCGCCCTGACCGCAGAAGCCGGTGAAGAGGTAAGTAACGTCGCCTTCTGTGAGAACACCCGGATCGAACTGCGGTTCATCGCCTTCTTTTTTGCCGAGAAGCGTGCCGTCCTCGTAATGAACATAACCGTAGAATTCGAACTTTCCGGAAGGAGAATCGCTTACTGCTACGGAAACCACGTTCTGGTTATCGAGGACATAGAAAAGGTAGTAGCGGCCGTCAGGTCCTACTGTTACGTCAGGTGCATAGAGACAACCGCGGTTATCCTGGTTCAAAGGATCGTCGAGTCTTCTGTAGATAACGCCTTCGTAGGTCCAGTTACCAAGATCGTCGACTGGTGCTGACCAGGTTACGTAATCGCCCGGGCAGAAAGCATAGCCTGCGAAATGATCGTGAGAACCGTATACGTAGACTCTGTTGTTGAAGACATACGGCTCGCCGTCCGGAACGAATTCCCATGACGGGAGGTAAGGGTTGAAAGCCTGCTTCTTAGGTACTTCATAAAGCTGTACTGCAGGAACCGAGGATGATTCAGCCTTGACCTGTTCGCCGAGAGCATATTCTTCAAGAGTCTCGGTTATGAATGTGATGAAGCCTGACTCCGGGTTATCATCCTGAAGTCTTGCTGAAGTACCGTCAGCTGTAAAGTGCATCTCGTTCTTGTAGGAAGGAGAGTACGGCTTCCACATATCCATTGGCTTATCATCTACGTCGTTGCCGTTAGGATCGCCATTCTTGATAAAGTTAACGAAGTAATTGCTCATCTTGCGGGCAAGGTCATAATGTCTTCCCGTAAAAGGTCTCCAGCACTCGTGAAGATTGTCGAAGAAGAACCACAGGTCTACGGAATGGAAAGTACCCGGATTATCGTAGCCCGGGATATCCGGCTCGAAGCAGTAGTAATAACTCGGCTGGTCATTATGCGCAAAAGCCGCCTTTACCGAGCATTCGATGCCACGAAGAGGTGCATGCAGGTTACCGTTGATGACCTTCTTGGCCTCAGGGAAAGAAAGGAAAGTATCAGCCTTTGAGCCAAACCTCTCTCTAGCCTTCTTCTCGAAAACGTCATCCGAATCGGCAACGATGAAACTCGGGAACTCATCGAAAGTATTACCTGAGATGAGCGGTACATGAGCATGCTTGCCCTGGATAAAGAGCTTGAACGGCTCGTCGTCAAGGAAGACCTTATCGATCATAGGAGTAAAGAAATAGCCGTTGCTGTTCCTGAAGTCTGATGCTTTTTCTCGAAGATAAGCCGCATCGAGCTTACGTGCTTCCTCGATGGTCTTTACGCCGAGGAACTCGAAGAACTTAAGGCCCCATGAGCATGCATCTTCCTTGTCTCTAGGAGTGATGACCGTATCTTTCTCATATGGTGTAACGATGATGCCGGAGAAGATGACGGCCCTGTTATAAAGTCCTATGCTGGACTTTGATGTCAGATGATTAAGGACGCTTCCGCCGCCTGCGGACTGTCCTGCGATCGTGATGTTATCAGGGTTGCCGCCGAAGTTACGGATGTTTTGACGGACCCACTTAAGACCTGCCTGCTGATCAAGGCTTCCGAAGTTTGCAGGAGCATCAGGCTGGCTCTCGAAAAGCTCAGGGTGTGCAAGGAAACCGAAAGCACCGAGTCTGTAATTTACGGAAACAACAACGATACCGCGCTTTGCGAGCTGCTCGCCGTTGAACTCCATCTCAGCCGTGTATCCCCACTGGAAGCCGCCGCCGAAGAACCAGACGAGAACAGGAAGGTTGTCGTCAGAAGTCTTGGCCGGTGTCCATACGTTAAGGTAGAGACAATCCTCGTCCATCGGGATGTCAGGATCTACATGCCACTCGCGGCAGTAGATGTCCGTACCGATGCCCGGCTGGTCCTGCATGGAGATAGGAGCAAATCCGTAGGCATCAAAAATGCCGTCCCAGTTCTCGCACGGCTGTGGTGCGCGCCAACGGTTTTCGCCCGTCGGAGGAGCGGCAAAAGGTATTCCTTTGAAGACTGATATCCTGGTGTTATTGCCCGGAAGGCCGCGAACTTTACCGTTCGCAGTATCTACGATCTTAAGCATAAGTTATTCCTCATTTCCCGGAAATATATTAGATATAATCCATATTAAGGAAGTGAAAATCATTATTCAACGGGATAAATTATAGGTAAAGACTTGTGAAAATCTACCACTTGGCGGGGTTGTGTTGAAATCTTATCGGCTTTTCTGTAAATTACAGATTAACTGACTAATTTTTTCGAGCGGAGGTCATATGTTTAAGCTTGTAATCAATCCAAACAAAGAAAAAGGACATATCAATCCGGAGATCCAGGGCCACTTTTCCGAGCACCTCGGAAGATGTATCTACGAGGGTATTTACGTAGGCGAGGATTCCGATATCCCGAACACAAAGGGTATGCGTAATGACGTTGTCGAGGCCTTGAAAGAGATGAAGATCCCGGTACTTCGCTGGCCGGGCGGATGTTTTGCCGATGAGTATCACTGGAAGGACGGCATCGGACCTAAGGAAACTCGCAAGAAGATGATCAATACCAACTGGGGCGGCGTTACCGAGGACAACAGCTTCGGAACGCACGAGTTCATGGAACTTGCAGAGCAGCTCGGTTGTAAGACTTATATCAACGGTAACCTGGGAAGCGGCACTGTCCGTGAGATGAGCGAGTGGGTCGAGTACATGACTTTTGACGGCGTATCTCCGATGGCTGATCTTCGTAGGGCAAACGGCAGGGAAAAGCCTTGGACCGTTGACTACTTCGCTGTAGGTAACGAGACCTGGGGCTGCGGCGGCAACATGGTGCCTGAGTATTATGCAAACCTTTATAAGCAGTATCAGACTTTTGTTAAGAACTACAACCCTGACAAGAAGATAAAGAAACTTGCAGTAGGTCCTACGGATAAGGACTATGCATGGACGGAGACGTTGCTCCACGAATGCTTCAGACAGCAGGGTTCGTTCCCTCAGAACTTCGGTTACATGGACGGCCTTACGCTCCATTACTACACACTTCCTTATGACTGGGACAAGAAGGGCAGTGCTACCGGTTTTAACGACAAGGAATGGTATATGACCCTCGCGAAAACATTCTGCATGGAAGAGTTTATCGAGAAGCATTCAGCTATCATGGACAGATACGACCCTGACTGCAAGATCGGTCTTATGGTCGACGAGTGGGGTACCTGGTACGATGTCGAGGAAGGCACGAACCCGGGGTTCCTTTATCAGCAGAATACCATCCGCGACGCATTGATCGCGGGCATCAACCTGAACATCTTCAATAAGCACTGCAAGCGTGTAAAGATGGCCAACATCGCACAGGTCGTAAACGTTCTTCAGGCCGTTATCCTCACTGAGGGTGCGAAGATGATCAAGACACCTACGTATCATGTTTTCAAGATGTACAGCTGTCACCAGGACAACGAACTTCTCGAGAGCTCCATCGAGACCGAGCAGATCGGTCTTGAGGATAAGTATATGGTCCCGAACCTTACCGAGTCCGTTTCCAAGGACAAGGACGGCAAGATCCATATCACGCTCACGAACCTTTCCGTAAACGATCCTTACGAGATCGAGACGAACCTTGTAGGTTCCGCGATCAAGTCCGTAAAGGGATCAGTCGTTGCAGGCAAGACAGATGCCCACAACACTTTTGACGATCCTGACGTTGTTAAGGAAGAATCTTTTGACGCATTTAAGACAGAAGGTGATAAACTTATCTTTAAGATCCCTTCTTCAAGCGTCATGCACATCGAAGTTACGGTATGACAAAGATCTGTAAGCGATGTCTTCTGAAGGACCTGAGCTACGAGCAGTACGAGGCCATAATCCTTAACGGTCTTGAGGCTCTGCCCAAGGAGGACCTTACCGATGGATCCGAGTCTCAGAGAAGACTTGAGGTGTGCAAAGAATGCGAGAGACTCAACCAGGGCACATGTCTTGCCTGCGGTTGTTTCGTGGAGATCAGAGCAGCACTTAAAAAGGGCAGATGCCCTTACAATAAATGGTGAAAGAGGAAATAACTATGGAGATCAAAGAACTTCTTGCCCAAGGCAAATGCGCACTCGGAATCGAGTTCGGTTCCACCAGGATCAAGGCTATCCTCACGGATGATAGCGGAAACCCTGTAGCACAGGGAGACCACATGTGGGAGAACGAGCTTAAGGACGGCATCTGGACATATTCGGAAGATGCTATCTGGGGCGGCCTTCAGGATGCTTACGCAGACCTTAAGAAAAACGTCTCATCCGAATTCGGCGTTACACTCAAGTCATTTGCAGCCATCGGCTTTTCGGCTATGATGCACGGCTATATCGCACTCGATAAGGACGACAGACTTCTCGTACCTTTCAGGACATGGAGAAATACGATCACTGAGGAAGCAGCTGATAAGCTTACCGAAGCGTTCAACTTCAATATCCCTCAGCGCTGGAGCATCTCTCACCTTTATCAGGCTATCTTAAACGGTGAAGATCATGTTAAGGACATTTCTTTCCTTACTACTCTCGCAGGTCTCGTTCACTATAAGCTCACAGGCTCCAAGGTCCTTGGCGTAGGCGATGCTTCGGGTATGTTCCCGATCGATTCGGTAGCCATGGATTACGATGCCGGAATGCTTAACGTTTTCGAGGGTCTTATCAAGGAAAAGAACTTCCCTTGGACACTTAAGGGCATCCTTCCTTCCGTATTGAACGCAGGCGAAGATGCTGGCAAGCTCACAGCTGAAGGCGCCAAGCTCCTCGACCCTGAAGGAGACCTCGAGGCGGGGATCCTCCTTTGCCCTCCTGAAGGCGATGCGGGAACCGGAATGGTCGCTACAAATTCCGTAGCACCTGAGACGGGTAACATTTCCGCAGGAACATCCGTTTTTGCCATGGTCGTTCTTAAGAAGGCGCTCTCGTCCCTTCATAAGGAGATCGACATGGTAACCACACCTTCCGGCGCACCTGTTGCCATGGTCCACTGCAACAACTGTACTTCAGAGATCAACGCCTGGGCAGACATCTTTGAGCAGTTCGGAAAGCTCATGGGCGCTGACTTCAGCAAAGGCGACATCTTCACAAAACTTTATGGCTGCGCTCTCGACGGCGACAAGGACTGCGGCGGCCTTCTGTACTACAACTACCTTTCCGGCGAGCCGGTAACAGGCTTCATGAACGGCGTTCCGCTCTTTATGCGCAGCGCTTCCGACAGCTTCACGCTTCCGAACTTCATGAGGATGCACCTTTATTCTGCACTCGCTTCCCTCAAGATCGGCATGAACATCCTTACCGATGAGGAGAAGGTTACGATCAAGAAGATGTACGGCCACGGCGGCTTCTTCAAAACACCTGTCGCAGGCCAGACCGTTTGCTCCGCTGCCATCAACGCACCTATCTGCCTTCTTACGACAGCAGGCGAGGGCGGTGCCTGGGGTATCGCAGTACTCGCTCTCTACGCCTCGAAAAAGTCCTCCTACTCATCCCTTGAGGACTTCCTTTCCCGCGAGATCTTCGCATCCGCCAAGGCAACAGAGCTCATGGCTTCTGCCGAAGACGTTGAAGGTTTCAACAAATTCACAGCCAAGTACGTCGCAGGTCTTGCAACAGAGAAGAGTGCGACTGAAGTAATGATAAAGTGAGGTTTTCGAGATGCTTGAAGAATTAAAGCAAAAAGTCTACGAAGCAAACATGCTTCTTCCAAAATACGGACTTATCACATTTACCTGGGGTAACGTCAGCGAGATCGACCGCGAATCCGGCCTTGTAGTCATCAAGCCGAGCGGTGTCCCATACGATACCATGAAGGCTGAAGACATGGTCGTCCTCGACCTTGACGGCAACCGCGTTGAAGGTTCCATGAAGCCTTCTTCCGATGCGCCTACACACATCCTTCTTTACAAGAAGTTCCCGAAGATCGGCGGCGTAGTTCACACCCACTCTTCCTTTGCTACTTCCTGGGCACAGAGCGGTCGTGACATCCCGTGCTACGGAACCACTCACGCTGACTACTTCTACGGCAGTATCCCTTGCGCCCGCTCCCTCACCAAAGAAGAGATCGAGAGCGAGTATGAGCACAACACCGGCGAAGTTATCGCAGCAGAGTTCGCTAACCGCGGGATCGACTACGAAGCAGTTCCGGGCGTCCTTTGCACAAACCACGGTCCGTTTACCTGGGGCAAGGACGGCCACGAAGCCGTACATAACGCAGTAGTCCTCGAGGAGGTCGCAAAGATGGCCTTCCGCACCGAACTTCTCAACAAAGACGTACAGCCGGCGCCTCAGACGATCCAGGATAAGCACTACTTCCGCAAACACGGAGCAAACGCTTACTACGGACAGAACTAAAAGACCACAAGCCCTGCGAATCCCTCGCGGGGCTTTTTCATGCCCGGATCCGGAAGACCGCCCCGCCTTTTTTTCTGCAAATCCGCCGTCCCCGTCAAGGCCACGCCGCTCCGCGGTGCTCCCGCAGCCTGTGACTGCTTCGGCGCCTTTGCTTTTTTTGCTGTAAGCGGTCTTCTGGATTTCACATAACGTGAACCTTCTTTTGCAGTAACCCTAGTGTGCATCTTCCTGCATCCGTTTCCGATTCCGGTAACCCTAGTGTGTATTTCACGAAACTTGAAATGTGTTCCGGTAACCGTAGTGTGTATTTCACAATACGTGAAATTTGAAAGAGTAACCTGTCGGTGTATTTCACGTAACGTGAATATTCCGTGAGTATACACAGTGTGCAGTTTGGAATAAATTGGTGTTGAAGGAGTAACTCCTACGTATATTTCACGAAACGTGAAATCTGAAGCGGTACACATAATGCAGATTTTTCAGAAATTGTAATCTCGATACAGCAAGGTCTTTCGGGTTTTCACCGCGAATTTGTCGCTTTTTGTATTTTTTGTCGATTTTTACGTAAGTGAATCTTGTTATTGTAGTAGTGAAAGGAGGTCAG
The DNA here is from genome assembly GCA_947165785.1 of uncultured Clostridia bacterium. Taxonomy (GTDB): domain Bacteria; phylum Bacillota; class Clostridia; order Saccharofermentanales; family Saccharofermentanaceae; genus Saccharofermentans. Next base: position 24,120 of record CAMVBS010000006.1, read on the forward strand.
GCATGTTTAGACAGATCGTTATTTCAAAAGACACCATGACGTACTTTAAAGATAAGGGCGTCGAGTTCCTGTCCTTAAACAAGACACTTAAGCTTGCGATTCAGACTCTGGATGACGATATTCCTTGGGAGCGATTTTGCATTGAGTGCAAGACAGTAAGGAGTTCGGGAGGAAGAAGACTTCGTGTTGATGATGAAGTATATGCTTTTCTGAAAGGTATTAAAGAAAGGTTTGCCCAAAACGACGTTAAGATAACCTTTTCAAGAGCAGCACATATACTCCTTAAGACTGCTTATGAAAATGATCGGCTAAGAGCAGTTTCGGTGAATGTTCAGGGCTATAAGGCTAAGCCTTCTGTTCTTGATAAAAGGCTCAGGGAGCTTGCTAAGATGATGAATGAAGAACTGCCTGATCTCATCTTCTTGCAGGAAATGAGAGTAGGAGAGGATCTTTACAGACTTAATGACCTTAAAAAGAGGCTTAAGATCGATTATGAAGCGATACTTCCAAAAGGCTTTGATGTAGATACAGAGTATGACTTTTGCTCCTGTGTTACTCTTATTCGAAAAAGTTTGTCAGATAAGGTAAAGATGCACAGTATAGAAAGAAATCATAATGATACGGGAGACAGCAAGCTGAGAGTCAACTACTTTACCGTCAATGGCATGACATACATTAATGCCTGGATGTTCCAGACCTACGGCGCATCAGAAGCAAGAAAGGAACTTGCAGGGAAGATGTGGGATAAGATAATGGAAGAGATAAGGAAAAACGTAGGGGATGATACGGAATTCTACCTGGTAGGAGACCTGAATGCAGGAGAAGGCGTAGCCTTTGAAGACAGGATAGAAGAACTTGAGAGCAGGATGGTAAATACAAAACTGAGCGTTGAAAGAAAAATACCGACAAGAGGCGGAAGTGTTCTTGATCACGCGTATTGCAGCAAGTTTGCGAACAGGGTAAGGACTGTAGATACAACGGTTTGGGATACTTACGGATTATCGGATCACAAAGCCCTGATAATGAGACTTGGCAGGAGAAAAGCCGCGTAAGATTTGCAAACCCCTGTAATTTGTTTAATAATAATAGAACCAAAAACTAAGGGGGCATAAATGGCCAAGGGATCTGCCTCGAGTATCCTAAACAAGCTTAACCTGAACAGGAAGTTCGTTGTTATCTATGTTTTTTGCGTTATCATTCCGCTTGTTCTGACAGACGGATTTATCCTTAGAGCGCTCATTAACGAGGAGAGTAATAACTACAGGTTTTCGAGAGAGAACGAGGCGGCTGCTTATAAGAGCGAGATCGTAAAGACTTTCGAGTATGATGCGGTCATTGCAAGAGCCATAGACCAGAATGATACCATCAACCGCCTTTTGGACAGCGGTTATGCAGACCCATATAATTACTACAGCGCTTACTATTCCTATGTAGAGGATTCATTCTTCAAGACATTGGCGGGATTAAAGCGAGACAAGATCCTGATATATGTCGACAACCCGACGATCAGTAACGGTAAGTATTTCTGCCAGCTTTCGCGTGCGGAAAAAGAGCCGTGGTATCAGATGTTTATCGAATCCGGAAAGAAGGAGGCACTGCTCGTATATTATGACGAGAACGAAGCAGTCTCCGAGAAAAAGAAGTTCATATATGCGGTCAGGAGTTCCAACGATAATTCCAAGGTCGATAAGATAATCACGATAAGTAACGATATCAGTGCGCTTTCACAGACACTTAAGGGAATCCCTGTAACAAGTTCCGTGTACGTTTGTACGGGAGATGATTTTGTACCGTTCTCGAACGTCGGTGATAACGTGCCGTATTCAAGGGTAATGGAGCAGTACACCAGCAGAAGGGGAAAGACCCGCAACACATTTGAACTCGGCGGTACCCAGTTCTCTGTTTACGCGTTCAGTGATGACAACACGGTCCTGTCGGTCATCAAGAACAACAAGCTCACGCTCTTTATGCTCATCCTTGTTACACTCGTTCTTCCTATCCTTATCATGAAGGTCATCGAGAACTCCATAATCAAGAGGATCAACACGCTGCAGGAGGCTTTCGTCGGGAACAAGAACCAGACCTTCAGGATCATCAAGGACATTGACGGCTCGGACGAGATCTCGTCGCTCATGAAGAACTACAACAAGATGGTCCGTCTTAATAATGAACTTACTAATACTATTTATAAGGAGAAGCTTAAGGAGCAGGAAACCGATATCGCTCGAAAAAACGCCGAACTTCTCGCACTTCAAAGCCAGATCAACCCGCACTTCCTTTTTAATGCTCTCGAAAGCATAAGGATGCACAGTGTTCTTAAGGGAGAGGACGAGACTGCCGAGATGGTCGCAAAGCTTGCAGTCATGGAGCGACAGAACGTTGACTGGCAGGATGATTCCGTAACGGTAGGTAACGAGGCGGAATTCATAAAGGCTTACCTTCAGCTTCAAAGTTACAGATTCGGTGACAGACTGTCATTCGATATCGATATCGATGACGGCTGCGAAGACTACCTTATCCCGAAGCTTACACTTGTTACCTTTGTTGAGAATGCGTGTGTCCACGGTATCGAGTCAAAGTCTTCACAGGGCTGGATCTTTGTAAGGGTCTACAAGGAAGAAGACGAGGGAATGCTCTGTATCGAAGTAGAGGATACCGGTGACGGCATGAGCGAGAAAGAAGTCGCGAAATTGTCAGAACGAATGAATTCGGTTACTATTGATATGATCAAAAAGTATAAGCATGTCGGAATCCTTAACGCTTGTTTGAGAATGAAGATGATGTTTAACGAAAAGGCAAAGTTTTATGTGGATAGCGAGCAAGGCGTTGGCATGGCGGTCGTGATAAAGATCCCGATCGAGAGTTTAACAAAGAGAGGTTAGTATTCTTATGTTGAAAGTAATGCTGGTAGATGATGAGCCGTATATCCTTCAGGGTCTTCAGGTTTTGGTGGATTGGGAAAGTGAAGGCTATGAGATTGCAGCCGTTCTGTCGAACGGTAAGGATGCGCTCGATTTTCTTAAGGAAAACAAGGTGGATCTGATCATTTCCGATATTCAGATGCCTATAATGACAGGTTTGGATCTTCTGGATGCGATCAAGAAGAACGATATATCCGATGCGAAGTTCGTAATACTTACCGGATATGATGACTTTTCCTATATGCAGAAGGCGATCCGCAATGACTGTCTCGACTATATCCTTAAGCCGGTCATCAAGGAAGAACTTATCTCCATCCTTCGTAAGGTATCGAATCTTAACAAGGAGTCGATAAAGCTCAAGGAAAGTCAGGAGAAGATGGCTGATGCTTATCTTGCCACAAATGTCATCGCTCTTTTGAAGGGTAAGTATGATGACGACGATATCGAGTATGTAAATAAGCACATGCAGATCACTGGCGGCGTCAGGTTCATAGACATCGAGCTTTGTGACGATTACGATGATCCGGATAATTCGGAGACGGACGATTATGACATCCGTCTCGTTCAAAGGCAGCTCTACAAGGCTTGCAAGGAAGTCCTTAAAGAGAACGCCAACCATTTTATTTTCGATGTATCTTATGATGAAGATTATTATGATATAGGTTTTATATATTGTGAGAATATGGCGACCAGGCGTGACCTCACGGAAGAAGAGTTCCTTAATCAGATGCTCCGCAAGATCGAGGTCATCATGACAAAGCCGATCAGGATGCTCTGCGGCAAGCTCGTTCCGAATATTACTTCCCTGTCAAAGTCTTACAGCTCCTGCAGCAGACTTAACAGTATCAAGGGTTTCCATAACCAGAAGAAGATCTATATATATGAGAATGAAGTACAGGTAGGTCATAACGGCATAGTACTTTGCAAGAATACGATCGATGAGGTCATCTCCGCCATCGAAAACAATAATCAGGAAAAGATCGATTCCGAGGTGGACAAACTCTACACTGAGATGAACTCCGGCGACAACAGCGGCAATACGGCAGACCTTAACATTAACTATCTTCTCTTCCAGCTCATCCACCTCGCGAGCGAGCAGGACGACAGTATCAACCAGGAAGAGATAATCCAGTACATTTCCGAGCATTCTTTCGAGAATTCCCTTAACCGAGGCAGTAACCAGCACCTTAAGCGCTTTGCCAAGGAATACGCCAATTATCTTTCCGAGCTTCGAAAAAGTGTTTCCCGCGGAATACTTGCAGATGTCGAAGCAGAGGTCAAGGAACACTTCGCCGAAAACATCAGTCTCCGATATTTGGGGGACAAATATCATATCAACAGTTCTTACCTTGGTCAGGTCTTCAGGAAAAAGTATGGAATGTCTTTCAAAAACTACCTGACAAATTATAGGATCAAGGAAGCAGCCAAGCAGGTCATCAATACGGAAAAGAAGATCAACCAGATCGCAGAGGACGTCGGATATAAGGACACAGACTACTTTATCCGTAAGTTTATCGAGATCAAGGGCTGTACACCGTCCAAATATCGTAAGACAAACCGCTAAAAACACGTAACGTTTCGCGCGAAATTCTCCCTCACTTTTACTGAGAAATTGCCATATTTTTGTGTAGAATTTGTCGGTTAATTAGTGAGAGTTCATAGGGTTTGTTATTCAAAGTGCTACAAGGTATAATTTAGTTACCAATTATATCGCGCAAGCGATAAATATAATGAGGAGGCTTTAAATGAAAAAGAAGTTATTTTCAGTTGTTATGGCTTCATTGATGGCAGTTTCTGCTTTTGCCGCTTGTACAGGCAAGGACGACACAGAGTTCACAGCAGATACAGCTCCACAGCCAGACACAACAAATGCTGAGGGTGAAGAGATCTACTCTCAGGAAGCTATCTTGGACATGAAGATGTTCGCAGCTATGGCCGGAACAGAAATCAACAGTGGTAACAAGATCCAGGAGTTGATCGCTGAGAAGACAGGCGTACGTCTCAAGGAGACATGGCTTGCTGGTCAGCAGGCAGGTGAGGCTATCGGTGCTATCATCGCATCCGGTGATCTTCCTGACTTGATCGATGGTGGTGACGGATCTGTTACTCTCTATGAGAATGATTTGCTTGTAGCATGGGATCCTTATCTTGACATGTATCCTAACCTCAAGGAAATGTACTCTGATGAGGAGTGGGATAAGTTCCGTATGGACGATGGTCACATCTATTGGGCTAACGTATTTGGCAACCACTATAAGGGTGTTGATACATCTACTGGCCACAATGGTGAGGCTTTCTGGATTCAGTGCCGTGTCCTCGAGTGGGCTGGCTATCCAGAGATCAAGACTCTTGATCAGTACTTCGAACTCCTTGAGAACTACTACAATGAGTTCAAGACAATGCCAGACGGTGAGACAGCTCTCATTCCTTACACAGCTCTCTGCGATGGTTGGAAGTACTACTGTCTCGAGAACCCACCAATGTTCTTGGATGGTTATCCGAACGATGGTTGCTGTATCGTAAACGTTGATGATCCTGCTAACCCTAAGGTAGTAGACTACAACACAACAGACACAGCAAAGGCTTACTTCAAGAAGCTTAATGAAGAGTGGAACAAGGGTATGATCAACCCTGACTTCGCAATCCAGACATACGATGAGTATATCTCCATGCTTTCTACAGGTCGTGTTCTTGGTCTCTGCGATCAGTACTGGGATTTCGCATACTCCCTCGCTGGCCCATTCGCTCAGCCTCTCGACAGCCTTGACGGCAAGAGACTTGACGAAATCGGTTGTGACTATGTACCTCTCGGTCTTACAATCGCTGATGGTATGACACAGCAGTGGCACTCTTACGGTGATGAGCTCAACCAGTCCTCTGGTGTAGCTGTTACAACAAGCTGTAAGGACCCTAACGCAGCATTTAAGTTCCTTAGCGATCTCCTCGAGCAGGATGTTCACGATCTCCGTTTCTGGGGTATCGAAGGTGAGGACTACCTCGTTGATGAGAATGGTCTCTACTACAGAACAGAAGAGATGAGACAGCTCTGGAAGGATGATGACTACAAGAAGGATCACATCTGTTCTTATGGTTATTGCCCACAGTGGCTCGGTATCAGCAGAGATGGTAAGAATGCTATGATGCCATCCGAGCAGACATCTGAGTTCTACGCTGGCCTCGCAGCTCCTCTCGCAGCTTGCTTCCAGGCTTACGGCGCTAAGACATACGCTGACATGGTTGGTTCACTTGAGTGTGATCAGTATCCATGGTACCCACTCTGGTCTTGGTCAAACAACCTCGGTAACGATACTGACGGTGGTGTTGCTTGGGCTAACATGGGTGAGTGCAAGCATGAGTGGCTCCCTAAGGTTGTTATGAGTAAGAACTTCGACTCTGATTGGGATGCTTATCAGAAGGCATACAATGATTGCAAGCCTGAGGACTTCCTCAAGGAGGCACAGGACGAAGTTAACGCTAGACTTGAGACAGCTAGAGCTAACGGTTATGAAGGCTAATTAACAGCTGGAATAACAACTTAGTAGTTTAGAATTGTGGTGGCAACCATGGTTTAAAACAAAACTGTGGTTGCCACTATTTTTAAGGGGGAATGGTTAAGCATGAGTCTTTCGGAATCTACTTCTAGACGTCGTAAGAAGAGAGCTAATGGTGTAGAGTTCACTGCGAAAGAGTTTAAACGTCAGTGGATACTTATCGCTATCGCTGCTGTTTACGTTATTTATGGAATTATCTTCTATTATCTTCCACTCGCTGGTTGGATAATGGCATTCCAGAATTATAAGTATAAGACCGGTATCACCGGTTCTAAATTTGTGGGACTTGCAAAGTTCCAGTTCCTTTTCTCTGATGCAAAGTTCTTGCAGGTTATCAGGAACACATTCTGTATGGGTGCTTTGAACTTGATCTTCAGCACCGTAATGGCAATCGTATTTGCTATCTTACTTAACGAAATTAAAAACATTTGGGGTAAGAAAATCGTTCAGACTATTTCTTACTTGCCGCACTTCCTTTCATGGATCGTTGTCTGCGGCTTGGTGCATGACGCACTTTCTTCTACAGGAATTATCAACGAGCTTCTTGTTAAGTTCGGTATCATAGATTCACCGTTCCAGTTCTTCGCGAGCAAGCCTTGGTTCTGGCCATTGGTTGTTCTTACAAACCTCTGGAAAGAGACAGGTTGGAACGCAATCATTTATCTTGCAGCTATCACTTCCATCGACCCGGCACTCTATGAGTCAGCTTCTATCGATGGTGCAGGACGTTTCCAGAAGATGTGGTATGTTACACTTCCTTCCATCCGTCCTACGATCATGATCCTTTTGTTGATGAACATCGGTAACGTTCTCAATGCAGGTTTCGAGCTTCAGTACATCTTGGGTAACGGCGTTATCCAGAGCGTATCCAGAACAATCGATATCTACGTTCTCGACTGGGCTATCAACGGAAGAAACATGGACTTCTCACTCGGTACTGCTGCCGGTATCTTTAAGACTCTCGTAGCCTTGATCCTTATCGTAGCAGGTAACACGATCGCCAAGAAGACCGGCGATGAGCGTCTGTTCTAAGAGGGGGGAAGAAAATGTCTATCAATACAATGAAGCCAAAGAAAAAGAAGATGGCTACAGAAGATCTCATCTTTACGATCTTCAACACAACCATCATGGTATTGTTCACGATAGTAACTCTTTATCCTATCTTGAACACATTGGCAATCTCCTTCAACGAAGGTTCAGATGCCGTTCGTGGCGGAATTCACCTTTTGCCACGTGTATTCTCACTTAAGAGCTATAAGACAGTTATTAAGACTGAGGGTATCATTACCGGTGCTAAGATCACAGTCTTGAGAACAGTAATCGGTACACTTTCATCACTTATCGCAAACGCTTTGCTTTCATTTATCCTTAGCCGTAAGAGGTTCCTCTTCAAGTCAGGCCTCTCACTTTTCTGGATCATCACAATGTATGCAAACGGCGGACTTATCCCTACAATGGTTCTCTTCAGATCTCTCAATCTTATCGGAACATTCTGGGTATATGTTATCCCTGGTATGGTAAGTGCATTTAACGTAATGGTTATGAGAACATACATGGCAGGTATCCCTGACTCACTCGAAGAGTCTGCTCAGCTCGAAGGTGCGGGTTATATGACAGTCTTCTTGAAGATCATCTCCCCACTTTGTAAGCCGGTTTACGCTACGATCGCTCTTTTCGTTGCTGTTTACCACTGGAACTCCTGGTTCGATGCAATGCTCTATAACAGAACAAACACAAAGTATACAACACTCCAGTACGAGCTCCAGAAGCTCCTCGCTTCTGTTACTGCTCAGGGCCAGGGTGGCGGCGGAGGAGCTGCATCCCAGACAGATGCTACTGTTGCAACAGTTATCCCGATCACTATCAGATCTGCTGCTACAATCCTCACCATGGCACCGATCATCGCTTTGTACCCATTCCTTCAGAGGTACTTCGTTACTGGTCTCACCATCGGTGGTGTAAAAGAGTAATCTTTACAACTTTATAAGAACTCTTACAGCCTGCCTTAGTCAAATAAGGCAGGCTTTTTTAATCATAAAAACAAAGGAGATATTTTATGAGTATTCCGTCAAATCGAAGATCATCAGTCAGGCTTAAGATCAAAGATAAGGAAGGCAAGCCTTTTTCGGGGATAAAAGCTGATATCAAACTGGTTAATCATGAATTCCTTTTCGGATGTAATGCATTTGAAGTCGGACCATATCTCATGTCACCTGAAGGCGAGAAGAAAGAATTCTTTAGAGACAGAGTAAATAAGTGGCTTGAGCTTTTTAACTTTGCAACTATCCCTTTCTATTGGGGTGGATTTGAGCCTGAAGAAGGAAAGCCTCATACTGATCTTATGATGCAAGGAGCCCGATTCCTGAAAGAAAAGGGCGTAACCATAAAAGGACATCCTTTGTGCTGGCATACGGTATGTGCCGACTGGCTCCTTAAATATGACAATGAAACTATAATGGAAAAGCAGCTTAGAAGGATCGAGCGAGAGGTAAGTAACTTCAAAGGTGTCATCGATATGTGGGATGTTATCAATGAAGTAGTGATAATGCCGGTTTTCGATAAATATGATAATGCTGTCACCAGGATCTGTAATGAGTATGGTCAGGTAGGTCTTGTTAAGAAGGTTTTCGATGAGGCGAGGAAGTACAATCCAAATGCAACTCTCCTTTTGAATGACTTTAATACAACACCTAAATACGAAGACCTCATCGAGCGTTGTCTTGATGCGGGAGTCGAGATCTCTGCGATCGGTATCCAGTCTCATCAGCATCAGGGCTACTGGGGCAAGGAAAAGACGATGGATGTTTTGGAGAGATTTTCAAGATTCGGTCTTCCGCTGCATTTTACCGAGAATACGATCCTTTCAGGTACACCTGTCCCTGAGTATATCGAGGATCTTAATGACTGGCAGGTAACGGAATGGCCTTCGACTCCTGAGTATGAAGAGATCCAGAAGAATAACCTGATCGAGATGTACAGAACTCTCTTTGAGTGTCCGAATGTTAAGGCAATAACCAACTGGGATTTTGCAGACGGTGCCTGGCTTAATGCTCCTTCAGGCCTTATCAGAAAAGACAGCTCATTGAAGCCTTCATACTTGGCTCTTAAGGAACTTATTCACAAAGAATGGTCAACCGAAGAGAGAATTGCTACCGATTCTGACGGAATGACAACGGTTGAAGGTTTTAAAGGAGAATATATAATATCTTATATGGATAAAACGGCTAAGTTCACTATAAGTGACGACATTGCCGAGACCGAGATCGTTTTGTGATCTTCGGGACTTTCTTTTGAGGTGATATTAAATGAACTTTTTGAAACCAGACAGTCCGCTGATGAGGCTGATTGCAAAGATTGCTGATCTGATCGTCTTAAATCTCCTTACGGTGATCTGCAGCATCCCTTTAATTACAATAGGTGCTGCGCAGGCCGCAAACTACAGTGTAGCCATAAAGGTTGTCAAAGATGAGGATAATGGCGTAATAGTTCCGTATTTCAAAGCTTTCAAGCGTAACTTCGTGCAGGCCACCATTGTTTGGCTTGCACTGGCAGCTGCTATCTTCCTTATCGTTATCGACTGGCGCTGGATCATCATGTCAGGTTGGGGTTCTACACCTTTTATCTACAAGCTTGGCGTTATCGTGATGTCAGCCTTTGTCTTGCTCATTACGATGTCGATATTCCCGCTGATCTCCCGTTACGAGATGAGAACCATGGAATACTTCAAAGCAGCGCTCATGGTAGCTGTAATCAAGTTTATCCCTCTCGTACTTCTGGCAGCATTTGCCATCGGCTCAGTCATCGCCTGCATATGGTACGCAAGATGGTTCCCGGCACTTTATGTATTCTGTACCACGACCTTTACATATTTTATGTGTCTGGTATTTATCAAGGAATTTAATCGTCTCGAAAAGAACCGCGAACAGATGGAAGAAGAGGCTAAGGCAGCAGCGGCTGAAGCTGAAGCTCAAAAGGAAGAGATCCCTGAAGCTGCCATCGATCCGGTTACCGGAGAGGTTTCCTATGCACGTGCAGTAATGGATAGCCGTAAAGAAACCGAAAATCCGTTTGCAGGAATCAAAGAGGAGGAGATCACCGGAAATAAACTTACTAAGTTCTTCAAGCGTGAGAAACTCAAGCTCGGTAAACTTAACGGTAAGCAGAAGGCTACATACTTCGCACAGTATTACCTCCCGCCGATCCTTTTGGTCCTTGTATTCGGAGCAGGCGTTGCATGGTTTGCACATGACATCTATCAAAACCACAAGATCCTTCTTACGGGCGGCCTTATTAACTGTGAGGTCTCCAAGGAAGGCCGTGAGTATATGACAGACGGTTATGTAAAGTTCATGGGTTACGATACTTCAAAGCGTACGGCACGTTTGGCTGACACAGAGTTGTCCTTCGAATCTGACATCGAATATGAAGAGAAGTACCTTGATGTTGCATTAAGGGCACAGATGGCAACAGGAACCTACACATATCTCATTATTCGTGACGATGCTGTAGATAACTACGGATATGAAGATTACTACCAGGATCTTGGTATGCTCACAGACATCAGCAAGTTCTCAAAGGATTCATTCTTCTACAATGACGAAGATGTTCCGGTAGGCCTTAAGCTCAACGAGAATACTGTTGCAAAGCTTGGCCTCCCTGATGACAGTGATTACTACATCTTCTTCGCATACACTACCAACAGTGTCGAAAATGAAAGTAAGATGATAGATTATCTCTTCCAGGAATAAATAAGATAAACTTCCAATGACCGATCTGTACAAGGATCGGTCTTTTTTATGTTTTTTCCTTCCAGTAACCCTAGTGTGTATTTCCGGCTGATGTCTCCTTTTTGCAGTAACCCTAGTGCATACATACTGCATCGGCTTATATGCAGCAGTAACCCTGATGTGCATTTTTTGGATTCAAGGGACAAGATCCGAGAAACTTCGTTTATGCTTATGGGAGTGATTAATCTTAAAGTATCAACATGAGGGTTACTTTAAACCGTAAGATGCTTCTTAAAGTAACCCTAAAGTGTATTAAGTAAAACCTATGGCAGGAAGGAGTAACCGTAATGACAACTCCTTATTGATACCTTTTTGCTGTAATAGTCATTAGGGTTACTGCAGCAAAAAGAGCAGATGCTGAAGTGATCATTAGGGTTACCGGAAGGTTGATCTGCAAAAAAAAGCTGTCCCACATGAATGTGAGACAGCCTTGAAAAACCTAAGTTTTAGGATCAGCCGCCGAAGAGGCTCAAAAGGATACCTGCAGCAACTGCAGAACCGATAACGCCTGCTACGTTAGGACCCATAGCGTGCATGAGGAGGAAGTTGGAAGGATTAGCCTTCTGTCCTTCTTTATTAGCAACACGTGCAGCCATAGGAACGGCAGATACACCGGCAGAACCGATGAGCGGGTTGATCTTTCCGCCGGATACAGCGTACATAACCTGACCGATAAGAAGACCACCGATAGTGGAGAATGCGAAAGCGATAAGACCCAAGAAGATAATCTTGATCGTATCCCACTGGAGGAAGTTAGCACCCTGAGCTGTAGCACCAACCGTAACGCCCAAGAAGATAGTTACGATGTTGCAGAGAGCATTCTGTGCTGTATCGGAGAGACGCTCTGTTACGCCGGACTCACGGAAGAGGTTACCGAGCATGAGCATTCCGAGGAGAGGTCCAACGGAAGGGAGAAGAAGTGTACAGATAACTGTAACGATGATAGGGAAGCAGATCTTCTCTACTTTTGAAACGTTACGGAGCTGTACCATCTTGACCTGACGCTGCTTCTTTGTTGTAAGAAGCTTCATAAGCGGTGGCTGGATCATAGGGATCAAAGCCATGTATGAATATGCTGCAATAGCGATAGCCGGAAGGATCTCAGGAGCAAGCTTCGTTGTAAGGAAGATAGCTGTAGGACCGTCAGCACCACCGATGATAGCGATGGAAGCTGCCTGGTTAGCTGTAAATCCAAGCATAGAAGCCATAACGAATGCGAATGAGATACCGAACTGAGCTCCTGCACCCATGAAGAGTGAGGAAGGACGAGCGATCAACGGACCAAAGTCAGTCATAGCTCCGACTGCCATAAAGATAAGGCAAGGGAAGATAGACAACTTAACACCGAGATAGATGAAGTCCAAAAGACCTACGCTGATGCTTCCCGCCATACCTTCTTCGGTACCGGTACCGAGAAGTTCCCAGTGGATGTGTCCGCCGGAGAAGATCTCTGGGTGATAAAGATCAGCAAGAGGAAGGTTACTCAAGAGCATACCGAAAGCGATCGGCAGCAAGAGCAACGGCTCGAACTTTTTGCCAACAGCCAGATAAACGAGGACGCAGGCAAGTACGAGCATAATGGCATTACGGATATCCATGTTAGCGAATCCGGAAGACTGCCATAAGTTCATTAATGCATCAATAAACACTTTGTAAGCCTCCCCGAATTAAGAAATACTAACAAGAACGTCGCCTGTGTTAACAGAAGCACCCTTGGATGTGAGTACCTGTGCGACTGTACCGGAACATGGAGCATAGATCTCGTTCTCCATCTTCATAGCCTCGAGGATACATACAAGATCACCCTCGTTTACTTTTGCTCCGACAGCTACCTTAACGTTAAGGATAGTTCCAGGCATTGGAGCTGTAACAGGAGTTGTGCCTGCAGCAGCAGTAGCAGCAGGAGCGGCAGCAGGAGCTGCGGCAGGTGCAGCAGCTGGAGCAGCAGCCGGAGCTGCAACAGGAGCAGGTGCTGCTGTTACGGTTGTGGTCTTAAGAAGATTAGCCTTGCCCTTCTCTACCTCAACCTCATATTCTTTATCATTGATGGTTACTTTATAGATCATTTGAGGAATCTCCTTTACTTATTCTCTACGAGAGTGATGGATTTGAATACGAGCTCTGAAAGAGGAATACCCGTATTGTCGCTGACGATAGCCATGATCATTGCAGCTGTCTTCTCGTCACAACCCTTGAGCTTAAGGGTACCGGATGAGAACTCTTCCTCCTCGGCAGCAGGTGCAGCAGGAGCAGCAGGAGCAGCGGCAGGTGCTGATGGAGCAGGTGAAGCAGCAGGTGCTTCTTTCTTGGAAGAGATCTTGTCGATTGCGCCGAAGATGGCGGAGAAGATCTTGATTGCAATGCAGATGAGCAAAAGGACACCGAAAACGACTGCGATCGTAAATCCTGCTACAGCAAGAGCCTCAGGCAGGGAAGCCTGATCTGTACCTGTGAGCAGATTAACATTGAAGTTAGTCATTCTCATCAGTCCTCCTTCTTCTCGATTGTGTAGTTAACAGTATTGGATTCCTGCTCCTCACGATATGCGAAGTACTTCTCTGCATTCGTAGGGAAAGCGATCCAGGAGAGAACGTCCTCGTCGGATCTTGCGACCTTGCCGAGTTCCTTCTTTGCATCCTCGAACTGAGGCTTGAGCGTATCAGCAAAACGGCATGTGATGAGTTCCTCGTCACCCCAGACCTTCTTAACGAGTTCCTGGTTGACTTCGCCCGGAGCCTTACCGTACTCACCCCTGAGGTAAGCCTTTACTTCCTTGGAGACGTTCTTATAGCGCTCACCGGCAAGCACGTTAGCTGTAGCCTGGACACCGACCATCTGGCTGATAGGTGTAACGAGCGGTGGGTAACCCAAGTCTTTACGTACGTTTGGAACTTCAGCAAGAACCTCGTCGAGTCTGTCGTATGCATTCTGTGCCTTGAGCTGAGCTACAAGGTTGGAGAGCATTCCGCCAGGTACCTGATATACGAGAGCGTCTGTCTTTGTACCCATTACGTATGGATCAAGTCCGCCGGACTCGAGGAACTTAGCCTTAACAGGAGCGAAGAAATCGTTGATCTCCTTGAGCTTCTTGGAGTCGAGAGTTGTCTCATAACCGAGCTGCTCGAGAGCGTACTTCATTGTCTCTGTTGCCGGCTGAGCTGTACCGCCGGAGAACTGGGAGATAGCGCAGTCGATACCGTCACAGCCTGCTTCAACAGCCTTGAGGTATGTCATAGGTCCGAGACCTGTTGTTGCGTGTGTGTGGAGGAATACAGGGAGCTTTGTGGAAGACTTCAAAGCCTTGATGAGCTTGTAAGCTTCGTCAGGTCCCATGATACCTGCCATATCCTTGATACAGATGGAGTTAACACCCATATCCTCGAGTTCCTTACCCATCTGAGCGTACTTCTCGAGGGTGTGAACAGGGCTTGTTGTGTAGCAGATACAGCCCTGAGCGTGCTTGCCGCACTTGAGGACTTCGTCTACTGCAACCTGGATATTTCTGAAATCGTTCAAAGCATCGAAGATACGGAAGATGTCCATACCGTTCTCTGCGGATTTTCTTACAAAGAGTCTTACAACGTCGTCAGGATAGTGCTTGTAACCAAGGATATTCTGACCACGCAGAAGCATCTGAAGAGGAGTCTTTGGGCACTTAGCCTTGATCTTGCGAAGTCTCTCCCACGGATCTTCGTTGAGGTAACGAAGGCAGGAATCGAATGTCGCACCGCCCCAGCACTCGAGTGAGTAGTAGCCGGCATTGTCAAGAGTCTCGAGGATGCCTTCGAAGTCTGAGAAAGGCAAACGTGTAGCGATCAGGGACTGGTTCGCATCACGAAGCACTGTCTCGGTAATGTTAACTTTCATAAAGTCACGCTCCTTATATAATAGAATTTAAATAATAAACATTATTTCACCATTTAAGAGTATATTCAAAACCCCTCTTTAGGTAAAGTCGGAAATAATTGTTTTTATAGCACTTTTTTGTTTGAACATTCGCCGATCTCGGAAAGAACGTCAGAGACTTTGGCGGTGGTTACTTCGACAGAAGGCTCTTCTTCCTCGAAAAAGAGCATCATCGGAAGTTTGGTGTCCTTGATGAAGAGAAGGTAGCAGTCGTTGTCATTTCTTTTCGAGCGATTCTTGGTATATGACTGAAGGTCGCCGATTATGATGTCCAGGGTTTCCTTCCAGATATCCTCATCTATCTTTTCCTTCATCTCGAAAACGAGTTTCTTGGCTTCGAGAACGGACATCTTTGCAAGGGTCGGCTCAAGCTCCGGAGACTCGTAGAAGTAGTCCATGATAGGGAAGAATTCCTTGCCTCCTACCTTGACGGCGCCTTTCTGTCTGACGAGACGGACGGTGGAATCATTGGTCAGGGTATTGTCTGCGATGTCGGAGTTCAGGGATTCGAGAAGTTCGTCGTAATCGATGTATTCAAAAGTAGGGATTGAATTCATGCATATAACCTCCTTATAATAAAACAGTTCTCATTTTACCTTCGAAAATTGGTGTTTACAACCATAACGTGAGGTGATAGAATAAATTGCTCGTGGGGAAACTGCGCCCATTTTGGGTGCGCTTTTTTTCGAGAGATAAATAAAACGAAAGGAGAAGTATTGATGCCAACGTTCAATCAATTAGTTAAGTCCGGCAGACATGATAAGACATACAAGTCTGCTTCACCGGCATTGCTCTTCGGCTTGAACACAATCCACAAGAAGGAAACAGACAGTTTCTCTCCTCAAAAGCGTGGTGTGTGCACGGTTGTTAAGACAACGACACCTAAGAAGCCTAACTCAGCTCTTCGTAAGGTTGCTCGTGTACGCTTGACAAACGGCTATGAAGTAACAGCTTATATTCCGGGTATCGGACACAACCTGCAGGAGCACTCCGTTGTACTCATCAGAGGCGGACGTGTTAAGGATCTTCCTGGTGTACGTTATCACATCGTAAGAGGTACACTCGATACAGCAGGCGTTGCAAACCGTATGCAGGCTCGTTCCAAGTACGGCGCTAAGAAGCCAAAGGCTGCTAAAGTAAAGAAGTAATCCTATTTGCAGGATTGGACAACAAAAGTGATCAGTACTTTGTTCATAGATCATTTCTGGGACAAGCTCTGAGCACCTGACACGGGTCCAAAAGAACAACTGAAACGTGAGTACCTATGGTTTCAGAAGAAATTACTGATAATCATTAAAGGAGGGAAGACAAGTGCCAAGAAAGGGCAATATCCCAGTTAGAGAAGTGCTCCCTGATCCGCTTTACAATGATGTTAAGGTATCTAAGCTTATCAACAACATCATGCTCGACGGTAAAAAGGGTGTAGCACAGAAAATTTGCTACGACGCTTTCGATATCATCAAAGAGCGTACGGGTTCCGAGCCTTTGGAAGTTTTCTACAAGGCTCTTGAGAATGTAATGCCTGTTCTCGAGTGTAAGGCAAGACGTGTCGGTGGTGCAAACTACCAGGTACCTCTTGAAGTACGTCCTGCAAGACGTCAGACACTCGGACTCCGTTGGATCGTTACTTATGCTAGACAGAGAAGCGAGCGCACAATGAAAGAGCGTCTTGCTGCAGAGCTCATCGATGCATCTAATGAGACAGGCGGAGCTTTCAAGAAGAAAGAAGACATGCACAAGATGGCTGATGCTAACAGAGCATTTGCACATTACAGATGGTAATTACTAAGGAGCATTGAAACGATGAATAGAGAGTATCCACTCGAAAGAACAAGAAATATCGGTATCATGGCTCACATTGACGCAGGTAAGACAACAACGACCGAGCGTATCCTCTACTACACAGGTATCAACCGTAAGATGGGTGAGGTTCACGAGGGCGCTGCTACAATGGACTTCATGGTACAGGAGCAGGAGAGAGGTATTACGATCCAGTCTGCTGCTACTACAGCTCCTTGGAAGAATCACCGTATCAACATCATCGATACTCCAGGCCACGTTGACTTCACAGTTGAGGTTGAGCGTTCCCTTCGTGTATTGGACGGTGCCGTTACGGTTATGTCCGCGAGAGGCGGTGTTGAGCCTCAGACAGAAACAGTTTGGAGACAGGCTGAGCACTACGGTGTACCACGTATGGTATACGTAAACAAGATGGATATCTTGGGTGCTAACTTCTTCAGAGTTGTTGACATGATCAAGGAGCGTTTGAAGAGCAACGCTGTTGCTATTCAGATCCCGATCGGTGCAGAGGACAACTTTGAGGGTATTATCGACCTCATGACACTCCGTGCTGAGGTTTATACAAGTGAAGACGGTATGCAGTATGAGGACCGTGAGGTTCCTGCTGACATGATGGATCTCGTTCAGGAGAAGAGAGATCTCATGATCGAGAAAATCGCTGAGACTGACGAAGAGCTCACAATGAAGTTCCTCGAAGGTGAAGAGATCACAGTTGACGAGCTCAAGGCTGCTCTTCGTAAGGCTACAGTTGCCTGCGAGATCATCCCTGTAATCTGTGGTACGTCCTTGAGAAACAAGGGTGTTCAGATGATGCTCGACGCTATCGTTGATTACATGCCATCACCACTTGACATTAAGGCTATCTCAGGTGTTAACCCTGAGACAGAAGAAGAGGAGACTCGTCCTGCATCTGATGAAGAGCCATTTGCTGCTCTTGCATTTAAGATCATGACTGACCCATTCGTTGGTAAGCTCTGCTTCTTCCGTGTATATTCAGGTGTTCTCGATGCAGGTTCTTATGTATTGAATGCAACAAAGGGTAAGAAGGAGCGTATCGGACGTATCGTTCAGATGCACGCTGATTCCCGTAAGGAGATCGAAAAGGTTTACTCCGGTGATATCGCTGCTGCAATCGGTCTTAAGGACACAACAACAGGTGACACGCTCTGTGCTGAGGATCATCCTATCATCCTCGAGTCCATGGAGTTCCCGGAGCCTGTTATCGAAGTAGCTATCGAGCCTAAGAGCCGTGCTTCCCAGGAGAAGATGATCATCGCTCTCCAGAAGCTCGCAGAAGAGGATCCTACATTTAAGACATATACCAACCAGGAAACAGGACAAACGATCATCGCAGGTATGGGTGAGCTTCACCTCGATATCATTGTTGACCGTCTCCTCCGTGAGTTCAAGGTTGAGGCTAACGTAGGTGCTCCTCAGGTTTCCTACAAGGAGACTATCAGAAAGACAGTTGAGTGCGAAGGTAAGTTCGTACGTCAGTCCGGTGGTCACGGTCAGTACGGTCACTGCTGGCTCAGACTCGAGCCACAGGAGCCAGGTGCAGGCTATCAGTTCGTTAACGAGACTGTCGGCGGTTCCATCCCTAAGGAGTTTATCGCTCCTATCGATGCCGGTGTACAGGAAGCTATGCAGGCCGGTATCCTCGGCGGATTCCCTGTAGTAGACGTTAAGGTTACGGTATTCGACGGTTCCTACCACGATGTCGACTCTTCGGAAATGGCATTTAAGATCGCCGGTTCCATGGGTTTCAAGGCTGGTATGGCTAAGGCAGATCCTTGCCTCCTCGAGCCTATCATGAAGGTAGACGTTGAAGTACCTGATGAGTACCTCGGAGACGTTATCGGTGGTCTTAACGCCCGTCGTGGTCAGATCAAGACTATCGAGCCTGAGAACGGTTCACAGCAGATCACTGCTGAAGTACCTCTCGCACAGATGTTCGGTTACGCAACAGCACTCCGTTCCACAACACAGGGACGTGGTACTTTCGTAATGCAGATCAGTCACTTCGCTGAGACACCTAAGAGCATCATGGAAGAGGTTCTTAAGAAATAAGATTTAATATCGCAAGATTTTAAATACAAGAACAATCCCGTCTGTATTTCCTGCGATAGAGCCGATAGGGTATTTAGACTTGAAACCGAGTGCTAAATCTTTTAAAATAGGTTTTATCGCGAGAATATAGCGGAAAAGAATTTATTTGTAATTTTCTAAGGAGGAAAATTAAAATGGCTAAGGAAAAGTTTGTACGTAACAAGCCACACGTAAACATCGGTACAATCGGTCACGTTGACCACGGTAAGACAACTCTTACAGCTGCTATCACAAAGGTTTTGTCCTTCCAGGGTAAGGCTCAGTATAAGGAATACGGCAATATCGACTCTGCACCAGAGGAGAGAGCTCGTGGTATCACGATCAACACAGCTCACGTTGAGTATGAGACAGATACACGTCACTATGCACACGTTGACTGCCCAGGCCACGCTGACTACATCAAGAACATGATCACTGGTGCTGCTCAGATGGACGGTGCTATCCTCGTTGTTTCCGCTGCTGATGGCCCGATGCCACAGACACGTGAGCACATCCTTCTCGCTCGTCAGGTTGGCGTTCCTTACATCGTTGTATTCATGAACAAGTGCGACCAGGTTGATGACGAAGAGCTTCTCGAGCTCGTTGAGATGGATATCCGTGACCTCTTGAACCAGTATGAGTTCCCTGGTGACGATACACCAATCGTTCGTGGTTCTGCTCTTGCAGCAATCGAGTGCACATCTACAGATATCAACGATCCTGCATATGCTCCAATCCTTGAGCTCATGAAGTATGTTGACGAGTACATCGCTACACCTGAGCGTCCTACAGATAAGCCATTCCTTATGCCTGTTGAGGATGTATTCACAATCACAGGTCGTGGTACAGTTGCTACTGGCCGTCTCGAGAGAGGTATCGTTAAGGTTGGTGACGCTGCTGAGATCGTTGGTCTCCAGGATGAGCCTAAGGCTACAACAATCACTGGTGTTGAGATGTTCCGTAAGCAGATGGATCAGGCTGAGGCTGGTGACAACATCGGTGCTCTCCTCCGTGGTATCGACCGTAAGGAAGTTGAGCGTGGTCAGGTTCTTGCTAAGCCAGGTACAATCACACCACACACAAAGTTCACAGGTCAAGTTTACGTATTGACAGCAGAAGAGGGTGGCCGTCATAAGCCATTCTTCAACGGTTATCGTCCACAGTTCTACTTCAGAACAACAGACGTTACAGGTGTTGCACACCTCCCAGAGGGTACAGAAATGTGCATGCCTGGTGACCACGTAACAATCTCCGTTGAGCTTATCACACCTATCGCTATGGAGCAGGGTCTTAAGTTCGCTATCCGTGAGGGTGGTCACACAGTAGGTGCTGGTACAGTTTCTACAATCATTGAGTAATCTTAACTGATAATTTTACTTAACAGATCTAAGAGGTTGTCTTCGGACAACCTCTTTTTTGTTATCTAAGGTTATAATATTCATATACGTGTTAAGGAGGAGCTGAAACCACATGAAGATCAAGGATAATATCGTAGAATTCATATTGACTCTCATTGCGGTCGTCGGCTTTATCTATGGCTATTTCTCGGAGAATTACTGGACGATCCCTGCATCGTTTGGAATATGCTTTATCGGTTTCAGTATCAGATCTCTCATGGCAAAGGGAAATGGCAGGAAGCTTACTTTGCTAATGATCTCATTAATGGTTACGGGTCTTTGCATTTTTGTAGCAGGACTTCTATGGGGGATCGGTCCTTACGATATTAGAGATTGGATAGAAGATAACAAGGTCGCACTCATACTGACAATACCGGTCTTTATCGGTGTGTCATTGATCATGGCAAGTATCGATCTGTATAAGAACAGGATCAGGCGATGCGATCTGGAGGTTACTGCCGAGTGTGTGGAACTAGTAGGTAAAGTGGATTCCGAGGGACATCAGACTTTCTCGCCTGTCTGGGAGATATATCATAACGGAGAGAAAAAGCGGATAACAAGAGATTTCTATACAAACATAAAGAAGATGCTTCCTGAAGTAGGAGAAAAAAGAGTCTTGCATGTGGACAGCATATCATTTGATGACTATTTTGAAGGGAAGCCGTTTGATGCTTCCTGTAAGATATTTCTTTTTATGGGGATCGGTTTTGCTGTGATCGGCTTGATCGCGACAGTGATAGCCGTTTTTGCATTTTAAACAATAGAGGCTGCTTCGGCAGCCTTTTTCGAGAAAAAGATCAAAACTTCATTAAATCTTAAGGACTTTGATTCTATCTTCTTAATAGGCATACAGATAGAATATGAGTACATAAGGAGGAACGAACATGGCCAATATTTTGATATGCGACGACGAGAAGGACATCGTCAATGCACTTAAGATCTATCTTAACGATCCGGATTATGTGATCTTCGAAGCATTTAACGGAAAAGATGCAGTATCAATAGTGCAGGATAAAGAGATACATCTCGTCCTGATGGATATCATGATGCCGATAATGAACGGTATTGAAGCCATGTCAAAGATCAGGGAAACAAGCAACGTTCCGATCATCCTCCTTACGGCAAAGAGCGAAGATGCTGACAAGGTTTTGGGGCTTAATGTAGGAGCAGACGACTACATAACAAAACCTTTTAGTCCTTTGGAAGTCTGTGCAAGGGTCAAGTCGCAGCTTCGCAGATACTTAAGCCTGGGCGCACGTGATAATGCGGTTTCAGAGACACTGGTGATAGGCGGTCTGGAGCTCAACGACGAATCAAAGGAAGTCAGGATCGACGGCGAGAACGTATCTTTGACCAAGAAGGAATACGAGATACTCAAGCTTTTGATGGAGAACCCCAATAAGGTCTTCTCACCGCAGGACATCTATTTGAAAGTCTGGAACGACTATCCGGTCGGAACCGAGAACACCGTTGCCGTTCATATCAGGCACCTGAGAGAAAAAATTGAGATTAATCCTGCCGAACCGAGATATATAAAGGTCGTTTTCGGTCAGGGGTACAAGATCGAGAGGCAAACAAGATGAGAAACTTTTGGCGTACCGTAATCGGAAAGACGATACTTTTCCTGACGGTTATCATAATGGCTGTGGTAATGGCAGCTAGCATCCCCGTGATCTATGACTGCATCGACAGTGATATATATCAGTATAGTGAAGAAGAAGCCATAGCGCGTTTTGATGATTCGCAGATAGAACAGTGGTGTCATTTTGAAGCAAACAATATGCTGAATGGCCATGGATCCGAAGTTGTGGGAAATGTCGGGAATATGTGTTTCGTGATGACCGATCCTGAAGGCAATGTCGTCTCCAAGACAGAGGGTGCTGATTCATGCAACCTGGATCACGAATTCTATTTTTCCAAGAATACCGACGGAACCGCAAAATGGGTGGAGCAGACCTTAAAAGGCAGTGACGACACCGTATATATCGTTAAAGCCGGTCTCAAAGAAGGTTTGCCCGAAAACGACATCTTCAAGCATCAGCATACTTTGATCCACTATGCGAGCGAATTCAAGTTTTGGATAATCGCCATAGATGCAGCCGCGATCCTTATTGCCGTTTTTGCATTCGTTACTCTTATGTGTGTATCAGGAAGACGCCCGAAGACCGAAGAGATCATCCCGGGTCCGCTTAATGTCATACCATATGATGTAATGCTCATGGCCTTTTTCCTGGTCATATTCGTGCCGATGATATTGAGCCAGGGCGAAGAAGAGGTCGTCATAACATTCGGCCTCATCTCCATCCCGCTTGCGATCGGTCTTAGCATGAGCCTGGCCGCAAGACTCAAGCAGAAGAGCCTTATCAAGGGAAGTCTTACCTATAAGACGCTTGTTCTTTTGTGGAAGATCTCGAAAAAGTTATTCAACGCAATAAGAACAGTCATCGTAAATATCCCTCACATCTGGAAGACGATCCTTTTAAGTCTTGCAGTACTCTTCAACATCTTCTTATTTGCGATTCCACACAGAAGCTACGGGGTACTGGGTATCTTCTTCCTTGAAGCAATACTCATCTTTCCTGTGATACTTTATGCAGCGATCCAGAGGAACAAGCTCATGAAAGGCGGAAAAGCACTGGCATCCGGCGATTTCGACTACAAGGTCGATACGAAGGGAATGATCCTCGACACCAAAAAGCACGGTGATGACCTTAACAATATAGCTGCAGGTCAGAAGATCGCCATTGCCGAGAAACTTAAAAGCGAGAGGATGAAGACAGAACTTATAACCAATGTCTCACATGATATAAAGACTCCGCTTACTTCGATCATCAACTATGCGGATCTTATCGCAAAGGACGAGTCCGTAAATGAGAACGTCAAAGAATACTCTGATGTCCTCGTAAGGCAGTCCGTAAGGCTTAAAAGACTTCTCGAAGACCTCGTTGAAGCATCAAAGGCTTCTACCGGAAACCTTGAAGTCGAACTCGTACCTTGTGATGCTTCGATATTCGTATCGCAGACTGCCGGAGAATATGAGGAGAAACTTCAGGCCTCTGGTCTGAGCATCATTACCAAACTTCCTGATAATGAAATAAAGATAATGGCTGACGGCAGAAGAATGCAGAGAGTCTTCGACAACCTGATGAACAACATCTGCAAGTATTCGCTTCCGGGAAGCCGAGTATATCTAGATCTGAAGGATGAAGGATCCAACGCCGTATTCGAGTTTAAGAACACCTCCAAAGAAGCGCTCAACATGTCCGAGGAGGAGTTGGTAGAAAGGTTCACGAGAGGTGACTCCTCACGTAATACAGAAGGCAGCGGACTTGGCCTGTCTATAGCCAAGAACCTCGTGGAACTTCAGGGTGGCACGCTGAGACTTCAAACAGACGGTGACCTTTTCAAGGCAACGATAACTATGGGAAAGATCTGAACACACCATCATACCTGTAAGCTTCAAGCTTCAAAAAGACCTGCGACGTCAAAAAACGACTTCGCAGGTCTTTTTGTCTCTTCCAGTAACCCTAGTGTGTATTTTCTGCCTCGACCTATAGCCTCGAGTAACCCTAAAGTGCATTCCGGTGTTTAAGGAGAAGTCTGCAGTAACCGTCAGGGTTACTTTAAAGATCAGGTGTCTGCTTCCAGTAACCCTAGTGTGTATTATCTGCTACGACCTATAGTCTCGAGTAACCCTAAAGTGCATTCGGGTGTTTAAGGAGAAGTCTGCAGTAACCGTTAGGGTTACTTTAAAGATCAGGTGTCTGCTTCCAGTAACCCTAGTGTGTATTATCTGCTACGACCTATAGTCTCGAGTAACCCTAAAGTGCATTCGGGTGTTTAAGGAGAAGTCTGCAGTAACCGTTAGGGTTACTTTAAAGATCAGGTGTCTGCTTCCAGTAACCCTAGTGTGTATTTTTGCAGAAAGCATGCCAAGAAAAGTAACCCTAAGGGTGACGGCCCCTTATAGATCTTTTGCAGAAGTAACTGCCAGGGGGATTCTTGAGAAAGGAACGAAGATCGGGGTGTGTATAGGGGAAAGAGGCAGAGTTTTCTATTTACAGCGGTTCTTACGGCAAGTATAATGTGCTTGTGTGTTTAGTATTATTAAACACAAAGTTTACTTTTGGAGGCGGACGGTTTTGAAGATCGGTGAGAAGATCAAGTGTTTAAGATTGCAGAACGGTCTGACCCAGGAAGAACTGGGAGATCGTTGTGAACTGTCCAAAGGTTTTATCTCGCTTTTGGAAAGAGATATGACGTCGCCTTCCATTCAGACGCTTAAGGATATTTTGGAGACGTTGGGGACCGATCTGGCCAGCTTTTTCGAGGAGGTCGAGGAAGAGAAGGTCGTGTTCGGGGCTGAGGACTATGCGGTCAAGGCGGATCCGGAGCTCGGAAATGAGATCTGCTGGCTGATATCAAATGCCCAGAAGAACGAGATGGAACCGGTACTTTTGACGTTGGAGCCTAAGGGCAGGACGTATCCTGATAATCCGCACGAGGGCGAGGAGATCGGCTATGTGCTGGAAGGCAGGGTGCAGGTCGTGATAGGTACCAGGAAATATGCGGCGAAGAAGGGCGAGAGTTTTTATATCAAGCCGGATAGGCCGCACTATCTGATAAATAACGGCAAGGGACAGGCGAAGGTCATCTGGATATCGTCGCCACCGAGTTTTTGAAGCAGGAGGGGTTATGAGCGAGAAGGAGAATAAAAAGGGCGCGCAGATCCTGGAGGATAAGACGGGCGCTGAGCATATCATCGAGATCAAGGACTTGTGCAAGAGTTTTGACGGTTTGCAGGTCCTCAAGAATATCACGTTCTATATAAGAAATAACGAGTTTATAACGCTTCTGGGACCTTCGGGATGCGGTAAGTCGACGACGCTTCGTATCATCGCGGGTTTTGAGACTGCGGATTCGGGTATCGTGAATTTTGAGGGCGCGGATCTTCAGACGGTTCCTGCGCATAAAAGGCACATCAATACGGTGTTTCAGAGGTATGCGCTCTTTCCGCATCTGAATGTTTTCGATAATGTGGCGTTCGGACTTCATATCAAGAAGGTGCCGAAGGACGAGGTCAAGGAGCGTGTTACTAAGGCGCTCAAGACCGTTGGCCTTGAAGGTTATGACAAAAGATATATCGATCAGCTCTCGGGAGGTCAGATGCAGAGAGTTGCGATCGCGAGGGCTATCATCAACAGGCCGCGCGTTCTGCTCCTTGATGAGCCGCTGGGTGCGCTCGATCTTAAGATGCGTAAGGAGATGCAGATCGAGCTTAAGCAGATGCAGCGTGAGCTCGGGATCACTTTCGTTTATGTAACGCACGATCAGGAAGAGGCTCTTACCATGTCTGATACGATCATCGTCATGAAGGACGGCATCATCCAGCAGATCGGTACGCCTATCGATATCTATAACGAGCCTAAGAATGCTTATGTGGCAGACTTTATCGGTGAGTCCAATATCATCCCGGGTAAGATGAGAAAGGACTTGGAAGTTACGTTTGCGGGCAAGACCTTCGAGTGCGTAGATCCGCTTTTCCCTGAGTTTAAGAAAGGCGAGGATAACGATGTCGACGTTGTCGTAAGGCCTGAGGATATCTACGTTAAGACAGAGGACAAGGACAGGATCAACGGAACCGTCGAAAGCATCGTCTTTAAGGGCGTTCATTACGAGATCATGGTCAAGTCCGATAACGGCATCGACTGGATGATCCACGACGTCGACCCGGTAACGGTCGGTCAGAGGGTTGGTCTTACATTCGATCCTGATGACATACATATCATGAGAAGATCCCAGTTCTCGCCGGATCTCGACAGCTTCGGCGTAAAGGGTTCAGATAAAGAGGAGAACGAAGATGAGTGAGCTTAAGGAAAGATTCAAGCTTCTTCCTTTGCATGCGATAGTAATGGCTGTCGTAGGCTTTATCTCGCTCGTTTTCATGTTCGTTCCGATGTTCGAACTGTACGTTCAGTACGTTCCGAGAAAGGTCTACTCGCATTTCACGATGCTCATAAGTCCTAAGGTCGAGGTGACGCTCCGCGACAAGAATATCGACCTGAACTTTCTTAAGTTCGGTGCAGTCATGTTCGTCGCGACCATCATCGTAAGTGTCGCTGTACTGACACTGAGCCTAGGGTATTATCTGTTCGTCGATAACAGGAAGAAGAAACGCATCGGCTGCCTCGTTATCATGGGTCTGTTCTTTGTAAGGGGAGCGCTTCATATCGTGACCCTTTCCAAGATGATCACCCCAGATATCCTGTCAGCTCAGGGCATGACGACTCAAAGGCTTTACGTCGCGCAGACTTTGACGGGCAATATCCTCATAGTCCTGCTGTTCATAGGCATGGTGGCTGCGCTCTACGGCGCCCTCGGCCTTCGCGTGAGCCTTAAGATGTTCTCATATCCGTACATACTCTGGGTCGTTGTCTTTACGATCCTGCCGCTCCTGCTCATTGCTTTCCGCGCCTTTTTCGCGAAAACATCCGGAGGCTATGAGTTTACGCTCGGAGGCTTTGATGTCCTTTTCGAAAAAAAGACAGTAACGTCGACGTTTTACGGCATGCAGGTCAATCTTCAGGAGTATTTCTCGGTATTCCTGAGATCGCTGGACTTCGCGGTGTGGACGACGATCGGATGCCTTCTGGTGTCATATCCGCTTGCATATATCCTTGCCAAGAGGACGAAGCGACTTCATAAGCAGAGCAGCATGATGCTGATGCTCTTTGTCCTTCCGATGTGGATGAACACGATGCTCAGGACATATGCGTGGAGGGCGTTTTTCGGACAGACGGGAGTTCTTAATAACTTCCTTCTTAATATCAAAGTGATCGATGCTCCGATAGGTTTTCTTAAAAATCCGATGCTCGCGGACATAATAACGAAGGTAGTTATGGTCAATGACTTCCTGCCGTTCATGCTCCTGCCGATCTACTCGATCCTTGTTAAGATCGACGACTCGCTGTCACAGGCATCGAGGGACCTTGGAGCGAACAATGTCCAGACATTCAGCAAGGTAATATTCCCGTTGTCGCTTCCGGGCGTCATCTCGGGTATCCAGATGGTATTCATGCCTTCGCTTACTTTCTTCATGATCCCTGATATCATAAGTGAAGGTTCGACAACGACTATCGGTAACACGGTGCAGACTTTCATCCTTAATGAGAGCAGCACATATCAGCAGGCAGGAAACGTACTGTCGCTCCTTCTCCTGATATTCGTTCTCATAACTATGGGACTTCTCCGTAATCAGGATAAAGACGCGGGAAGCGGGGGAGGTATGGTCTTATGAGATTTCTTAAAAAGCTTCTTCCGGGATTTTATATCGCTCTCATATTTGCGTTCTTGTATCTGCCGATCGTAGTGCTTATAATCTTCTCGTTCAACAATATTCCGAAGTCATATATCTGGGGCGGATTCACGCTCGATAACTACGTGAACCTGTTTAAGGGAAGTGACGGAGGACAGTTGTTCGGAGCGCTTTTGACGACACTTAAGGTAGCTGCGATCGCATCGGTGTCATCTACTGTCATCGCAGTCATCAGCTGCCTCGGAATGTCATACTTAAGTAAGAAACTGCAGAACATTCTCTTCAATCTTACTTATATTCCGAACGTTATGCCGGAACTTGTTACAGGTATCTCTTTTATGCTCCTGTTCTCGTTTTTGGGAGTTCAGAAAGGTCAGTTCACTCTGATACTCGCGCACATAGCTTTCTGTGTTCCGTTCGCAGTACTGTCCATCAATCCTAAGCTCAAGCAGCTCGACAAGAACCTGTCGGAGGCAGCGATGGATCTGGGCGCTACGCAGTGGCAGACATTAAGGCTTGTCATAATCCCTGAGATCATGCCGGGCATCGTGTCTTCGCTCCTTCTTACGTTTACGATGTCGGTTGACGACTATCTCGTAAGTAACTTCAACGTCGACAGCACTGTCCAGACGTTGCCGATGAAGATCTACTCGATGACGAAGTTCGGCGTAAGCCCTAAGATGAACGCGTTATCGTCGATCCTGTTCATCGTTATCTTTGCAATATTGCTTTTGTCTAATATAAAGAACTTTAAGAAAAAAGGAGCCAAAACAAAATGAAAAAGGGTGTAAAAAAGTTAGCTGTTGCTCTTATGTCTTCCGTTTACATAGGAGCGATCCTTCTGTCGTCCACAGCTTGTGACGGCAGACAGGAGATCGTAGTGTACAACTGGGGTGAGTACATTGCGGAAGATACCATCGCGAACTTCGAGAAGGCTTTCCCAAAGTATAAGGTAGTCTACAGGGAATTCGAGACGAACGAGACGATGTATCCGACTCTCAATAACTCATATGACGTTATCATCCCGTCTGAATACATGGTCTGCAGACTTATTAATGAGGAGAGGATCCAGCCTCTTGACTGGAGTCTTCTTCCTGACGTAACAAAATACATGGATCCGATGTTCAAGGAACTTAAGTATTCCGCTGATGCATCAGTTTCCAACGAGGTCCTCGATTACGCAGTTCCGTATCTTTACTGCACGGTAGGTCTTGTCTATGACGCCAACAAGGTGGATATCCCTGAAGGTTCCACTGATGCAAAGGAGATCTGGAAAGTCCTTTTCGATGAGAATAATGTGACGGATATCGGAATGTACGATTCCATGCGTGAGTCTATCGGATGTGCACTTAACTATCTCGGCTATTCTATCAACACGATGGATGAGGCTCAGCTTCAGGAAGCACTCGATCTTCTCGTTAAGCAGAAGAAGGCATTCAATCCTGCATACGGTGTCGATAACCTTAAGGACAAGATGGCATCAGGTGAGCTCGTTGCATCCGTTGCATGGTCCGGCGATCATATCGTAATGCTCGACAGGATCGAGGAGCTCGGTAATGACATCGATTTAAGATATGCTCTCCCGAGCGGTTCCAACTGGAGCGTAGATATGATGTGCATTCCTACAAATGCCAAGAACTACGAGGGCGCACATGCTTTCATCAACTATATGTATGATCCTCAGATCGCTCTCGAGAACTGTGAGTACGTCGGTTATTCCACGCCTAACACAGAGGCTCGCGCAATGCTCGATCCGGAAGTAGCCAACAACATCAACTACTATCCTGACAAGGAGACATTTGCTACTTTGGAGGTCTACTACTCATCTGCGCAGATCGAGGAGAAGTACGCTGAGCTTTGGAACACGGTCAAGGCAAGCTCCTAAGATTTGATTTTTTTATAAATTAGAGTATAGTCTTAAAGGATTATTTTCGAGCAAGGAGAAAAGCATGGGTATGAATGACGGCGGATCCCGTATGGAGATCAACTTCGCCAAGCGCATTGTAGTCAAGGTCGGTACCTCTACTATCACGTATGAGAACGGCCGTATGAATCTCGGCAACATTGACAGACTTTGCCGCGCTCTTGCTGACCTTATGAATGCGGGTAAGGAAGTAATACTCGTAACATCAGGTGCTATCGGAGTCGGTATCGGTTGTCTCAATCTGCCCGAGCGCCCCACATCCGTGCGTGAGAAACAGGCTATCGCATCTGTAGGTCAGTGCGAGCTCATGAATGCTTATATGAGGAGTTTTTCCGAGTATTCCTATGCCTGCGGTCAGATCCTTCTTACTAAGGATGACCTTCTCGATAACCTTACAAAATCGAATATCACAAATACTTTCGAGGCTCTTTTGGAAAAGAGGATCATTCCTGTAGTTAACGAGAATGACTCAGTATCCACAGCCGAGATCCTACATAACGGTACATTCGGAGACAACGACACGCTCTCCGCTCATGTTGCGTGCATCGTAAATGCGGACCTTCTCATCATCCTCTCGGATATCGACGGTCTTTATGATGATAACCCGCGTGAGAATCCTGACGCCAAGAGGATCTCCTATGTTGACGAGATCACTCCTGATATGCTCCAGTTCGCATCCGGTGCAGGTTCCAAGCTCGGTACCGGCGGAATGCACACGAAGATCACTGCCATGCAGAAGGTAACTTCTCACGGCATAAGCGGAGTCATCGCAGAAGGTTCCGATCCTCATGTCCTGAGTAAGGTCCTTGACTGTGAAGATATCGGAACATTCTTCCTCGCGAAAGAACCCGTTGTCGGAAAATAAATTTCAGCAAATATCAAAGCCGCATCTTTTAACAGGTGCGGCTTTCTTTATGTGGCGTATTTCTCAAGTATCTCGACCAGGATCTGCGCAGCACCCCTGATCGTCTCAGGGCAAGGACGCTTTTTATAGTAATCATCTGTCCTCGGGGCAGGGACGTATGTGCCCTCAGCCTTCGTAAGTCCCAGGATCTCACGGCATATTATCGACCCGTTTTCCTTCTCGAAAAGCTTCGCTGCCTCCTGCACGAGACGATAGTTCTCTTTCTTGGCTTCCTGGTCCTCTCCCTCGGTCTGACCCGCGAAAAGCCCCAGTACCATGCTTATGCCCGAGAATGCTCCGCACACTTCGCGAAGCCTTCCGATGCCGCCTCCGAACGAAGCTGACATCCTCTTTGCAATATCCTCATCCAGCTCGAAAAGGTCAGCAAACGCCAGAACGACAGACTGCGAGCAGTTGAATCCTTCAAGGAACATACGCTTAGCCTTGTCTGCGCGTGCTTCACCATTTGCATCGATCCTTATGAGATCTTTATCTATCTTTGCGTAAGCCATTTAGCCTCCAGGTTGATCGCCCTGACCATTCTGGTTCTGGGCATTCGGATCGTTAGGATCGATCTCCCCTGCCTCAGGCGTAGGCGTCGGGCTAGGTGTATGGATCGGACACGGATCATCCTCGTTAGGAAGATTGCTGTTGGCAAAATAATCGGAATAAGCCGTACCGTTTGCTTCACAGTATTCAGTTGCATAGTGACCGGAACTACAGATCGTAGCCTGTGAAACAGTATCCGGCGGATCGAAGTTAAGACCAGAGCAGTCCTCGTGGATCTTGGTCATTATGAAGAACCAGATCCTGATGGCGTTACTTCTGTCGACATCAGGAATGACAGTCTGTCTGAGCCTGTTATCATATCCGTACCAGACAGTGCAGCAGTAATAAGGCGTATAACCGCAGAACCACTTATCAAGGTTGTCATCGGTCGTTCCCGTTTTGCCTGCAGCAGGGATCGTCTCACCGTTTGCGTTTGTTATAGGCTGGGCATTACCTGCAGCTGTACCGTATTCGATAACGTCTTCGAGCATATCCGTCATGAGGAATGAAGTCTCGGTAGAGAAGACTCTGTATGTTGTAGGGTTACTCTCGATTATGAGGTTGCCGTTGGAATCGAGGACCTTCGTGTAAGCGTATGGCTTAGTATAAGTTCCGCCTGCAGCAAGAGTGCTGTATGCACCAGCCATCTCGAGCGGAGTCATACCGACCGTAAATGCACCGATGGCCTGAGCAGGATAAGCACCGTCAGATGTTCTGTCGATTCCGAGTCTTGAAAGATACCACAAAGCGGTATCGCCTCCGACATCATTCCATACCATAACGGCGATGGTATTCTTGGATCTTGCAACTGCCTGACGGATAGTCATGGATCCCGCATAAGCTCTGTCTGCATTAAGCGGCCATACCTGATCAGGGTTATTAGGGTTCAGGTGACTCTCGACATCCATATAGACCATGGCAGGGTAGATGAGCTGAAGCTCGAGAGCCGGAGCGTAGTCGATCAACGGCTTGATAGATGAACCCGGTGACCTGTGAGCTGACACGGCTCTGTTAAGTCCGAGGTTAACGGTCTTCTCGCCGTAGCCGCCCTGCATTCCCGCGATGGCACCCGTCTGAACGTTTATTACAACGATACCCGCCTGAGGTTTCTCAGGAAGATCCACGAACAGTGAAGGATCCATCTGGAACAGGTTCTCCGTCATGACCGCTTCGTCAAGTACTGACTGAACATTCGGTTCGAGTGTCGTATAGATATGATAGCCTCTGTTGTAAACAAGTGTTGCAGCAAGTGACGTAGAGATATTTCTCTGGGCACTCAGATCGTTAATTACTTCCTGTACCGCATACTCCGAGAAATATGAGTTGATGCTGACTGAAGAATGAGTGTCTCTGGCCTTGAAGGCGAGTTCGGAGTTCAGTGCGTCCTCGTATTCCTCCTTGGTGATGTACTCGAGTTCATACATCTTTGAAAGAACGATCCTCATTCGTCTCAGTGCGTTTCTTCTTCCTGATTCGCGTAAAGGATTGTAGTACGAAGGGCTCTTAGGAAGGCCTGCAAGGAAAGCGGATTCGGCAAGAGTAAGTTCGCTCGCGTTCTTACCGAAATAGTTCTGGGCTGCAGCCTGGATGCCTACATAGTTATTTCCCATTGGAGCAAGGTTGATGTAAAGCTCCATGATCTCGTCCTTGGAAAGTTCCTGCTCGAGCGACATGGCGGAGAACCACTCCTGAACCTTACGGGATGTGGAGTGCTCATCCTGTCCGGAGATGAGCTTAACGGTCTGCTGTGTGATCGTAGATCCGCCGTATGTAGCAGTACCGCCGTTCGCGAGAGCCGATAAAAGAGCACTTCCGATACGCTTGATATCGATACCGGAGTGTGTGTAGAAACGCTCGTCTTCGATGGAGATTATCGCTTCGTCGATATAAGTATCCTTGACGTCGCTGAACGGAACGTAGATCCTGTCAACGTTCTCGGTACCGACGAGCTTTGATATAACATTACCGTTTGCATCATAAACGAAAGATGTCTGTACGTCTTCCGTATGCGTAAGATCACTGATCGATAACGGTTCAGCCGTAGAGACGTAGCCTAAGAGCATTCCGCCTCCGAAACCGCCGAGTATAAAGCAAAGGCAAAGAACAAGTACCAGAGCTATCTTCGCTATGTCTGCCGCGAAAGACACAAATTCCCAGTAAGCACTTCTGTTAAAACCGGATCTTGTCGGCTTACCCTTAAGTGTAGACCTGAGCTCGCTCGCGAGAGCGGTCTTTTCCGGCGGCACCGGCTTAGTGCTTCGTTGCCTGTTATCCATTAAATAAAACCTCATTCATATAATATTAGATAACTATTTTACCACTTTTCGAAAAGGACTATGCATATAATCAAAAATTGCCTCAAAGTGCTACAATAGGAACATCACATTCGGAGGTGGATCATGGCGCAGGAAAAGGTAACGGCCAGGGCTTTGGGGTCCGAGGGTCAGGGCATCGCAGATCTTAACAGCGGCAAGGTCGTCTTTGTTGAGGGACTCCTTCCGGGCGAGACCGCGCTCGTGGATATCTACGAGGAAAAGAGCAAGATATCCTATGCCTCGATCATAAAACGCGACAATGATTCTCCGTCAAGAGTCGAGCCTTTGTGCCCGAACTTCGGTAAGTGCGGCGGCTGCAGCCTCATGCATATGGACCGCGATCTTCAGCTTGAGTTTAAGAGCAGCAAGGTAAGAGATGTCCTCATAAGGATAGGAAGATTTGATGAGTCCCTGATCGATGGTGTTTTCGAGAAGATATGTGACGGAAAGGATCCGCTTCATTACCGTAACCACATGCAGTACCGAATCTCTGGGCAGAAGATCGGCTTCAAGGCCAGAAAGAGCAACGAGTTCGTACCGTGCGATGACTGCCTTTTGGAATATGAGCAGATCGCGGCGATAAGGCGTTCCATAGAAGATGTCTTCAGAGATCATCCGACGGATATGTTTTCGGCGCTTACCATAAGGGGCTCCAGGAGAACGAATGAATTTCTCGCAGAGTTCGTGTGCGAGTCCGGAAGGCCGCACGAGCTTCTTATAAGAGACGCCCAAAAGTATATAGATTCCGCTGACCTCATGAACAAACTCGATTTCGTCAAAGGAATACTTCTGAGGATCAGTCCCGATAAGGCATCGCAGCGTCAGCGCTCAGGAAAGCGTGTTGTCCTTCAGGGTGTCGACCACTACCACGAGATCTTGAACGGCAAGAAGTTCAGGGTCAAGGCGGGCGCGTTTTTTCAGGTGAATACGGAGCAGGCCGAAAGGCTCTACGATCAGGTCAAGACTCACGCCCGGGGAAGCAGGATCTTATACGATCTTTTCTGCGGTACGGGTTCTATCGGGATCTGCTGTGCTGATGAAGACACACGGCTTTTCGGTATCGAGGTATCCAAGGAGGCAGTCGATTCAGCCAAGGTAAATGCCGAGCTTAACAACATGAGTAATGCCGAGTTTGTCGCAAAGCCTGCCGAGAGATTCGACTTTGACGATCTTCCGGTACCTGATGCGATTATCGTCGATCCTCCACGCAAAGGCATGGACATCGCACTTATAAACAAGCTCAAGAAGATCGCGCCACAAAAGATCATCTACGTCTCCTGCGATCCCGGAACGTTGGCCAGGGACCTTAAGTATCTTTGCTCTGATTATGAGATCAGGTCCGTAAGGCCGTTCGAGCTTTTCTCCTGGTCTGAGCATGTAGAGACGGTAGTTCAACTTTCCAGGGAATAGAGAAAGTGTTTAAAAAGACCGATCATATCGTTGACAGCATAGAAGGACTAAGAGGACCTGAAGGAAAATTCTTTACTACGAAGTGAGAGGAAGGATAAAGGAGAGGATAATATGGATATCAGATACAGACAGATCCGTACAGAAGACGGATATGAATGGTATACGTTACTCAGCAAGGTTTGGCGCGCATCATACGCACATATCTTGCCTGAAGAATATTTCGATGCGCGTGACAGAAGCGTGGAATCCAGAGCTGCTGCTTTTACCGAAGAGATGTTTTCAGGTGACAGGAAGATCGCCTATGTGGCAGAGTGCGACGGGAAGATAGTGGGCCTTATCTTCGGCACGCTGGATTCGGATTACGAATACTTTAAAGGTGACTATGCAGATCTGGTTGCGCTTTATGTTTATCCGGAATATCAGGGAATGGGCATTGGCACGGCACTTAAAGATATTTTTGTGAAATGGGCTCAGGCAAAAAAAGCAGACAGATACGTTATAGGCGTCCTGAAGGAAAACCATAAAGCACGCAAGGTATATGAATCCTGGGGAGGAAAGCTGTCAGACCACGAACAGGATTACATGATAATGGGCAGAGGCTATCCTGAAGTGTTCTATGTTTATGAGATATAGGCTGAATATGATCTTGCGACCTGACAGATCTTCGCAAACTAGGAAATGCGCCTTTTACTGATCTCATCCATAATGGACATGTAAGAAGGAGGACGAGAGCATGGAATGGATCGAAGCATTGCAAAAAGCCATCACATATATGGAAGATCATCTTCTCGAGGAGATCAACTATGAAGACGTAGCGAAGCAGGTGCACACGTCGAGCTACGAGTTTCACAGGGCTTTCAGTTTTGTGACAGGCTTAACGGCAAACACATATATCCGAAACCGCCGTTTGTCTTTGGCAGGCAGAGAACTTGTTGAGACTGATGCTAAGATCACGGATCTGGCGATGAAATACGGCTACGAGACACCTGAAAGCTTTACTAAGGCCTTCACAAGATTTCACGGTGTCGCACCGAAAACAGCCAGGGAAGAAGCCGGCAAACTTGTGCTTTTTAATCCGCTTACGATTACTTTATCCGTGAAAGGTGGTAAGAGCATGGATTACCGTATTGTTCAAACAAAAGAAAAGAAGTTTATCGCACTTGTAAGAGAGTTCAGTAACACGATCATTAACGATGAAGCCAACCATGACGTGGCTGACTTCTGGGGCGAATGCAACAGCAAGCAGATGCTTTCTCCAGTCTGGATGTTAAGAGATGACGGAAAGCGCGACCTCTATGGCCTTTGCACACCCGCATCAGAGGAAAAGGGCACTTTCGAGTACGGCATCGGCATCATCATTGACGAGGACACAAAGGAGTTCGATCAGGCAGATCTTGAAAATAAAGGCTTCCGAATCTGGGACGTCGCTCCCGGCACCTATGTGGTCTTTGAGTGTGTGGGTGAAGACGGCGACTGCATCGCCAAGACCTGGGGGAAGTTTTATAAGGAGTTTCTTCCGCAGATGGGCTACGAGGCATCAGAGGAGACTGACTATGAGCTCTACTTCGACGGAACAAGACCTGATATCTTCTGCGAACTGTGGATCCCGGTAAAGAAAAAGTAAGCCCGGATAAGGATTTGGGTCTTCGAATCGCATAAGACAACAGATACCGCTTGTTCTAACAAGATCAGGCGGTATTATCTTGTTGACAAGACTAATACTCGTTAGTATAATCACTAACGCATACAAGTTAAACTGAGGGTAAGATCACATGAACAGAAAAGAAGAGATAATCTATGCAACTCTGGAGCTTGCATCGCTTAACGGATTGAAGAGTGTTTCTATGTCTCAGATCGCAGACAAAGTAGGGATCAAGGCTCCGTCTTTATACAATCATTTTGTATCCAAGGATGAGATCATTCAGGAAATGTATAGCGTATTAAGGCAGAATGCTCAGAAGAACAATACTCAGAAGCCGGTCGATTATTCCGTGTTATTTGAAGAAAAGAGTCTGGAAGAAATACTGATGATATCTGCAACTTCCTACATGGGCATGATATCCGATAAGAATATGTTGCAGTTCTTCAAGGTCCTGTATTCCGAACGAGCAACTAACCCGACCGCTGCCAAGATCATGGTAGAAGAGACGGAGCGCATGCTTGCACAGACCAGGGATCTTTTTTATGCGTTGGCCGTTCACGGGAAGATAATGAATAAGAATGCTGATATGGCAGCCATGACATATGCATTTACATTGCATTCGCTGATCGATCATAGGATGGATATGATCACGGCAGGTGATGAAGAAAGCTTTTCGGGTTCAGGAAGCCCGGTACCGGTTAAGATCATGGAATTCATTAAATGGTTCAGTAAGATGATCGGAGAGAAAAACAATGAATAAGAAGTTGATAAACTGGATCGGACTTTTGGGAGTAGCAGCATTTATCTCATATGCTGCAGCTATAATCTTTTCACCCTTGGCATTTCCGGGATATAACTGGATGGAACAGGCTGCAAGTGACCTGTCCGCAGACTCGGCACCATCGAGGCATCTGTGGGATCAACTGTCGGCAATATATGAAAGCTGTAGCGTAGTATGCGCGACGTGCGTAACTATATTTGTATCGGAGCGAAAGATATCTACACGCTTGTTCAGACTTGGCATCCATCTTTTTACGATCATGAACTGGATATCCAAGGTCGGATATCAGATGTTTGCGCTGTCTGACGCGGGTAAGGATATTTCGGGTGTTCAGGAAGTAATGCACATGATCGTTACAGCATTTGTTGTAGTGCTGTCCATAGTTTCGCTGATCCTTCTGATCATTGCCGGATGCAAGAATAAAAAAGTAAGAGGGATCGGCATCTGGGCTGCAATAGCACTTGCTCTGATGTTCATGGGCCCGATAGGCATGGCAGCTTTCCCGCAGGAGTATTTCGGTATATTCGAAAGATTCAGCACATTTGCTGCGGTAGGATATAATGCCGTTCTCGGAGTATATCTGTTTAACGGATTCAAAAATGCCCGCGTTGCTGCCGATGATCAGCAACCTGTATCATAGTGTAGATACAGCTGTTTTGCTTTCTCGAAAAAGTTGATATAGAATCACGAGAAAAACAGAGCAAAAAAAGTCGGGAGATAACAGACCGCTTTGAGATACTATATGCTCACGAAGGAGATGAGCAGATGGAAGAACAAAGAATAGCAGTACGCAAGATGCAGGATTACATAAGCGATCACATTACCGAAGATATCGATATCGGTGATCTTGCGCAAGCATCCTCTTTTTCTCCCTGGTACGCCAGAAGACTCTTCATCAAGTATCTCGGAATGACGCCGGCAGTTTATATCAGGCGCCTTAAACTTTCAAAGTCAGCGCTGAGACTTCGTGATGAAGATTGTCAGATAATCGACGTTGCTCTGGACATGGGATTCGGAAGTGTTGACGGATATCAGCGCGCATTCAGACGTGAATTCGGCTGCAATCCCAAAGAGTACTCCACAAGTCCGATCCCCGTCTGGCTCTTTACTCCTTCACTCATAATCAACGAATCAGAAAGGAAAGTGAGCGATATGAGCGAGATCAGAAATGTATTTATCCAGGTGATCGAGAAACCTGCACGTAAAGTAATCATCAAAAGAGGCATCAATGCTACAGAGTATTGGAGCTACTGCAAGGAAGTCGGATGTGATGTCTGGGG
Source organism: uncultured Clostridia bacterium (assembly GCA_947165785.1). Lineage (GTDB taxonomy): Bacteria > Bacillota > Clostridia > Saccharofermentanales > Saccharofermentanaceae > Saccharofermentans. The sequence continues at coordinate 62,690 of CAMVBS010000006.1, forward strand.
ACTTTTGACCAGCATCAAGTCCATCAGCGGAGAACCTGTATGTCTCTGGCTTCCAAAGGAACTTCGTAATCCGGTCACAAATGAGTATGTTCAGGGTGTTGAAGTAGAAACGGACTACAAGGGTGAGATCCCTGAAGGTTTTGAGACCATCGACCTTCCTGCTTCCACATACCTACTTTTCAGAGGCGAGCCTTTTGCCGAGGAGAACTACGAATCTGCGATCGTCGAGATCTGGGAGGCTGAAAAGAAGTACAATCCTGAATTTATCGGCTATAAGTGGGATGACAGCAATCCCCGTATCCAGCTTGAGCCTCGAGGAGAGCGCGGATACATCGAACTTGTTCCTGTAAAGAAAGCATAAATCAAAGTGTTGTCGGCGGCTTGGGAGACCAAGCCGTTTTT
>CAMVBS010000007.1 GCA_947165785.1 uncultured Clostridia bacterium
ACGGCACGTACGGTGGTGTGAGAGGGGGATTAAATTCCCCCTACTCGATTTCTCTCGAAAATGTGATAAACTCCATGGAAATGATCAACGAGATCCGGGAGATAAATGAAAAGATGAATAAGGTCGGAACACAAAGGATCGAGACACCAAGACTTATCTTAAGAAGAGTCACGATCGAAGATGCAAAGGATATGTATGACAACTGGGCATCAGATCCTGAAGTCACGAGATTTCTTACATGGCCTACGCATACTGATATCGAAGTAACGAGATATGTGGTAAACCTCTGGGTAGAAGGATATAAAGACGGCGATAACTTTAACTGGGTAATTGAATACAAGGATACGGGCAAAGCTATTGGGGCCATCGCTGCAGTTAAGGTAAATGAAGATATCGACGAAGCAGTGATAGGCTATTGCCTTGGCAGGGCTTTCTGGGGACAGGGACTGATGCCGGAGGCTCTTAAGGCCGTTATGGATTATCTTTTTGATGTTGCAGGGATGAACCGTGTTGCCGCTTATCATGCAGCATCCAATGCAAAATCCGGTCGTGTGATGCAAAAGGCCGGAATGAAGTACGAAGGAACACTTCGTGCATCCAAGAAGAGCAACTCCGGTATCGAAGATGTTTTGTGGTATTCCATGATCAGGTCTGACCGTGACAGCAGTGCTGAACTTTCTATCAGTCTTGAGGATTACGAGTGGCCTTTGGAGTATATCGATCACGACAGACAGATAGCGCGAGCTATCGTTTTCGATGATGACGGATACCTTTATTTTGTAAGGGCTCAGCGCGATGACGATTTTGGTAAGGTGACGACGATCGAGACTGCCGGTGGCGGTGTTGAAAAAGGAGAAGATCCTGACAAAGCGATCCTCAGGGAACTTAAGGAAGAACTCGGTGTTGATGCCGGGATCGTTACCAAGATCGGTGTTGTAAGTGATTACTATAATCGCATTCACCGCCACAATCTGAATAACTATTATCTTTGTAAGATCGAATCATTCGGCACGAAGGAACTTACACAAGATGAGATCGAGAAGTTTCATCTGTCTACATTGAAGCTTACGTATGAGGAAGCGGTTGCAGAATACGAGAAATGCAGAGATTCAAGCCTTGGAAGACTTCTTGCCAACCGTGAGCTTCCGGTCCTTAAAAAGGCGCGTGAATTGATGGATTTTGGTAAGCAGAACTAAGTACACCGCTGACCTTCCGTGATATAATCACAATATAAACAGTTTTTGATATTTGTGCTTATGATCGGAGGTGTAACCCATGCTCAAGAATGCTTATCTCAATGATAAACCAGATAAGGAAACTCTTAAGACCAGACTTAAGGAACAATCGGATCTTCTGTTCGTCAATCAGAACAGGATCAAGGATAAAAGGCTTCCTGTCGTTGTTCTTGTGGAAGGATGGGGAACCGCCGGTAAAGGCACTCTCATAGGTAATGTCATAAATAATATCGATCCGAGATTTTATAAAGTCGCTACCTTTGATATGCCGACTGATCTCGAGAAGAGATATCCGTTCCTTCACAGATATTTTGAGGCACTGCCTGAAGCAGGAAAGTTCAGGTTCTATAACACGGGCTGGATGAATGAAGTTGTCATGAAAAGACTTGAAGGTTCGATGTCTGACGGTGAATATGAGAATAAGATCGCGAGTATAAGACGCTTTGAAAGACAGCTCATTGATAACGGTTATCTGGTCCTTAAATTCTTCCTTCATATCTCCAAGGATGTTCAGAAGAAAAGGATCGAGGATCTGGGAAGTGACATAGACACCAAGTGGCGCGTAAGCGAGGGAGATGTCTGGCAGAACAAGCACTACAAGTCCTGTGAAGAGATCTTCGAAAAGTACCTCGAGGATACGGATACATCTGCTGCTCCATGGTACATTATCGATGCGAAGACCGAGAAGTGGACGCTTCTTCAGGTGCTGGAGAGAATGAACGAAGGCATCGACATCGCACTTCAGAATCATTCACTTGCGGTTCCGCTCCTTCAAAATACATTTCCTCTTCAGAAAATGCCTAAGCTGAGCGAGGTTGAGCTCGAAGGCAAGGAACTTACCGAAGAGGAATATAAGGAGAAGTTGGATGCACTTCAGGAAAGGCTTTCCGAGCTTCATAACAGGCTTTATCGCAAACGCGTTCCGCTCATAATCGCATACGAAGGATGGGACGCTGCCGGAAAAGGCGGTAACATCAAAAGGATCGCTCAGGCTTTGGATCCGAGAGGATATGAAGTTCATCCGATAGCAAGTCCTGAACCGCATGAGAAGTCCAGGCATTATCTGTGGCGCTTCTGGACAAGGCTTCCGAAGGACGGCCATGTAGCTATCTTCGATCGTACCTGGTACGGTCGTGTAATGGTAGAAAGGATCGAAGGATTTTGTTCCGAGAATGACTGGAAACGTGCTTATAACGAGATCAACGAATTCGAGAAGGAACTGGATGACTGGGGTGCAGTCATAATCAAGTTCTGGGTCCAGATCGATAAGGATACTCAGCTCGAGCGTTTTAATGATCGTCAGAATACTCCCGAGAAGCAGTGGAAGATCACTGACGAAGACTGGCGTAATCGTGAGAAGTGGGATCAGTACGAAGAGGCGATCGATGAGATGATCGCCAAGACGAGTACCAAGTTTGCTCCGTGGCATATACTCGAATCAGTTGATAAGAAATATGCAAGGATAAAAGCATTGCAGATCGTCATAGATGCATTGGAGAAGAAACTTAAGTGATATCATATCTTCTATGGACGAATATCAAACACAGTGTTTAAGACGTTTTAAAGAATTAGAAGACCGCTCGGCGCATGGAGGGATATATACCTATTCGAGTTTTCACTCGGTGGGAACCGCAAGTCTAGCCTATGAAGTTGCACCCGAAAAGGATGTGATGCTCTGGGGCGGCACGGTTAATTCTGAACGTGTGGTGATTCGCTTCGGTGATCCCGATGAATTATATTATGAGGAGAATTTCCCGATCCGTATCCTCCGTGTGTCTCCCAGACAGGAGAAGTTTTCTGAGACGCTGACTCACAGGGATTTTCTTGGTGCAATACTTAACCTGGGCATCGAGCGGGATATGATAGGCGATATCCTGGTCCATGATAATTCCGCTTATTTTTTCGTCATTGAGAAGCTTGCGGCTCTTGTCTGTTCCGATCTTGATCGTGTAAAACACACTTCAGTAAATTGCAGTATCGTAAGTGAACTTCCGGAGAATTATCTTCCCAAGCTATTGGAAGAGAACATTACCGTATCATCTCCGAGACTTGATGCGGTCATAGCCAAGATATACCACCTGTCGCGCGGGGATGCCAAGGAATTATTCGATTCCGAGAAAGTGACTGTTAACGGCAGACTGTGCATAAACCCCGAGACCATTCTCAGGGAAAGCAGCAAGGTTACCGTAAGAGGCTACGGCAAATTCGAGTATAGAGGAGAGGAACGGATCACCAAAAAAGGAAAGACCGGAATAACCATTTGGCGGTATGTCTGACAGATCATCAACAATTTATAACTTTGTAATAAAAATTTTTAAGATTTTATTATAAAATAATAACAGATGATCTTTACTCTTAGGACAGGGACAGAAAATGGCTAGAAGAAAAAAACTTGCGGTATTTACAGCTAACATATACGAAGCAATGGTCAGGTCCATCCAAAGCGGAATCAGGACCGCTGCCCTGGAGAACGACATCAAGGTCATCTTTTTTACCAGTTTCAGCGATTCGTTCAGCAGCAAGGTCTATGATAAATACAAGAAGTATGATGAAGGCGATGTTGTCTCATTTCTTCTTCCTGACCTGAATGATTTTGACGGAGTTATCCGTGTTTCTTTTGCCTATGGTCCATACACCGATAAGAAACTCGAGAATATGCTCGATACGTTGAACATCCCCGTTCTCAATGTCGGAGGCCAGCATGAGACTTTGCGCTACATTTCTAATGATGAGCGACAGTCTTTCATTGATATCGTTGAACATGTAATTACCAAGCATGATTGCAAAGACATATACCATATTGCCGGAAGAAAGGGCCTTTACTTTACGGATGAGAGGATAGATGCCTATAAAGAGGGTCTTGCAAATCACGGTATACCTTTTGATCAGGATAAGATCTACTACGGTACACTCTGGAGAGATTGTGGTGAGGATGCTCTGAACTATGTCCTTGAAGATTGTGCCAAGCATGGTAAGAAATATCCGGATGCGATATTGTGCGCCAATGATTATACGGCTATCGGTGTTATAAATGCCTGCCGTTCCAGAGGAATAGAAGTACCGGGCGACATCATAGTTACCGGCTATGACGGTGTTGAAGAAGCATTCCAGGGTTATCCTTCTATCACTACTTCTTCTCAGCCTTTTTATGAAGCAGGTTATGAGAGTATTCAGGTATTCAGGCGATTGTGGGAAGGCGAGGAAATGCCTAAGGCTATCAAGATCCCGGGAATCCTTACGTGTAAGCAGTCATGCGGATGTGAACCCATGAGTACCGACATCGTTGATGATATAAGGCAATCCTATCAGAAACGACTTGATAAGATGGCATATCTTTCACAGGCGACGACCAATCTCATCCTGAGCGTAGCTGATTCGAATTCACTGGAGGAGTGCTTCGAAGAGATCGGAGCAAATTCATCCCTTGACACCGGATTTAAGGATATGCTTCTTTGTCTTGCACCGGGATGGGATAAACAGCGAATAGTCGATGACAGCTATTCAAAGATGGATGAGGAAATGACCATCGTTACAGGTTTTATAGGCGATAAGAAGATCCCGAGGACTAAGTTTCATAAGAAGGACATTCTTCCTCAGGAACTCCTTTCTGATCCGAATCCGTACTACATATTTCCGATACACCATCTGCAATACTATATGGGATATCTTATAGTTTCTCCTGATGTTGAAGCTGTTGACAGGCTTGCGATGAAATCCTGGATAGTAAACCTGGGAACGATGCTCGAGAACTGGAGGATCAGAGAAGAACTTCAGTACACCTTGCAGCGCATGGAGAATATGTATAACAGGGACATGCTTACCAATCTTTATAACCGTCATGGTTATGAGATGTTCTTTGAAGAATTCTTTAACGACTGTCTTGAGCAGGGTCATAACCTCGCAGTGCTCATGATCGATATGGATGATCTTAAAGAGATCAATGACACATACGGTCATTCGGAAGGCGACTACAGTCTTTGTACGATAGCTGCTGCCATGACCGCTGCTTCCGTGAACGGTGAGATCTGTCTGAGGACCGGAGGCGATGAGTTCATCGTTCTTGCCAAGGAATACTCTAAGGCCAAGGTAGAGCAGTATATCAAGCGCTTGAGACAGTACATAGAAGATCATGTAAGAAATGACGGTAAGGCTTATCCTGTACGGGTAAGTGTCGGTTCCTGTATAAGAAAACCATCTAAGTCAGACAAAGATCTTGTTCGCGAATTGTCCGAGGAATATATGAAGATCGCAGACTCTGCCATGTATGAGGAGAAGAAATCTCATAAGCTCGAAAAGAATAAATTAACTGAATGAGACCAAATACCTGCAAGAAGAACGTTTCAGTTATAATATTCATTATCGAAGATCTTTTTGCGGGGAAGTTTATATGAAAGTATTTATCGTTTATTGTCATCCGTCTGATGACTCTTTCACGAGGCATATGCGTGACGCATTTATCAGAGGCATTGAAGATTCCGGAAATGAATATATCATCTCCGATCTTTATAAGATGGATTTTGATCCCAATATGACAGAACAGGAATACCTGAGGGATGCATATTACAGGACAGAGCCGGATGTTGCAGACGATGTTCTTGCCGAACAGGAAAAGATCAATTCATCTGATGCCATAGTTTTTATCTATCCCGTTTTTTGGACCGAAGCTCCTGCAAAGCTTGTCGGTTGGTTTGACAGGGTATGGTCTTATGGTTTTGCTTATGGCGACAAGACGATGAAACTTCTTGATAAGGCCATGATCCTTTGTTCCGCGGGAAATACAACGGAACATCTTGAGCAGTTCGGACTTTTGGACAGCATGAAAAAGGTCATGCTCGGTGACAGGCTGTTCGGAAGAGCAAAGGAAACAGGGTTTGTTGTTTTCGGAAGTACGTCAAGAGAGAACGAGCTTAGGGAGCAGAACTGGGATTCTAATCTTCAGAAAGCATATGATATCGGAAAGAACTTTTTCTGACGTTTGGCATTCGATATTTCTTATCCTCGAAAATGTTATAATAACTCCTAAGATATAAACCATACATAAAAGTTATGGAGACTGGAAGTATATGATCATATTGATAACCGGAGCATCCCATACAGGGAAGACTATTTTGGCTCAAAAACTGCTCGCAAAATACGGATATCCGTATATGTCCATTGACCATTTGAAGATGGGACTCATCCGAAGCGGAAACACCGATCTTACTCCCATGGATGATGATAAGCTTACAGATTATCTGTGGCCTATAATCCGTGAGATGATCAAGACTGTCATAGAAAATGATCAGAACCTGATCATTGAAGGCTGCTATATTCCGGCTGACTGGCGATCGGGTCTTGAGAAGGATTACCTTGATAGAATAAAGTTTGTCTGCCTTGCACTGTCTGATGATTATATTGATTCTCATTATAGTGACATTATGCTTCACGGTTCTGACCTGGAAAAGAGAATGGATGATTCCGATTGTACGGCAGAGTGGCTGAAGGCTTCGAATAAAGAATTCAGGGATTCCTTTGATGACGCATTCGTCATAGACGGGACATATGAAAATGCTATTGATTCATTGATCGGAAATTTGTGAGAGAGAATATGGAAACACAAGATATCTATGAAGTATGGAATAAGGAGAAAAGCGGAGTACTTTCTGTTGAACCGCTGATCTATAAAGCATGCAAAGAAGGGAAGATGGGTAATATCTTCTCATACCCTGACGGATGCATTTATAAGACCGTGTTTACATATCTGTGCGGGAAGCCGGATGAGAAAATCGTATCTGAACATCCTGAATTGATATACGGGACCAGATTGGTTTGTATGAGTTCGGAATGGGAAGAATACATTAAAAGGTTATCGGTCAAGTTCGTCCTTCGAAGGGAATTAATGGAGCCTTTGAACGGAAGTTCTTCCAAGGTCTTAGCACCGCTTCCTGAAGGTTACAGCGTGAGCTGTTTTACAAGAGAGATCTTTGACGAACATCCTTTTGATCAGGGGCGAAGCTATAAAGATCATGATGATTTCTTAAAAAGGGGAGTAGGAGCTGCGATCCTTTATAACGGTAAAGTCGTCTCCGCTTCTTCGAGTTTTATTACTGTAGATGATCACGTGGAACTCGATGTCTTTACCGATCCTGACCATAGGAAGAAGGGACTTGCCGATCATTGTGTTTTCGAGATGATGAAGCAGTGTAATGACAAGGGACTTACCATTCATTGGGATGCTCAAAACCCGATGTCTTCAAATATGGCAATATCCCACGGTTTCACTTCTGCGGCTGAATATGCCGTATATTGGCTCGAGTAGGACAACATCATGGAAAGCAATCAACTCAGGTTCAGCAAATATGCTGCCGATTTTGCAGAGAGTCATAAGACTATACGAGAAGATGGGATATAATAGGTTCAAGGAAGAAAATATCACAGATGAACTGACTTTTGTCTATCTGGAAAAGCTGGGTGAATCTGTATAGCATTTATCAAGATAAGATATGAGAAATGAGATGAAACGATTACTTTCAATAATATTGATATTAACTGTTACCATCAGCATGGTATCCTGCTTTAACAGCGGGAAGAAGCAGGATGGGAAAAAAGATAAGCAGGAAGAAAAGGAACTTGAACTGTCAACAGATCCGCCTAAGCCTTTGGTCTTTGATGAAGGAACGGATATGAAGACTAAACTTCTTGCTCTGGATAATGTCATTTCTGTTGAAGAACATGAGGGCACCTATGATGAAACCGAATCGTATATGATCGTTTTCGAGAGACCTCTTGATCCTGAGGATCCTTCAAAAGGGACATTTGAACTCCATGTGGGTTTCTGTTATACGGGAGATGATACTCCGAATGTGTTCTATTGCACGGGATACGGTTGGCATGTTATGCCTGAGCGCTTCACGCCTTCCTGCGGTACTATATCAGGAAAATATAATTACATAATGCCCGAGTACAGATATTACGGTTTTTCCGCTCCTGATGGATTGGATAACAGTAAGCCGGAATTGTGGGAGTATCTTACATCGGAAAATGCGGCAGCGGATTTTCACTTCGTGATCGGGCAGTTTAAGAGGATCCTTACGGGAAAGTGGTGTTTTACCGGCGGAAGCAAGGGAGGCGTAGCTACTCTTCTTCAGTCGATGTATTATCCCGACGATGCGGATATTTATTATGCAATCTCGGCGCCTGTGATGTACAGCAACGATTATCCGGGATTATTCGAGTATATGTATGAATCGATCGGTGATGATATATATGGTCCTGAGGAAGCCGCAAGGATCAGGGATCTGGTATTGCAGTTTCAGGTCGAGGCAATAAAGCACAGTGACGTTCTCGAGGAAAGATATCTTGAAAAGGTCAAAGACTACCTGGGTGATGATCTGTATGATGAGATCGAGGATAAGGATATGTTCTGGGATATCGAAGTGCTTATGGCAGGATTCGGGGTATGGCAAATGGAATCCGGAGGATTATTCAGAGCGTCTTCGATAGAACAGCTGGAGGGCGCTATGAGCGAAAAAGATGAAGAAGAACGGCTTGATTCCATACTCAGCCTTATCCATGCGATGGATGACGATCCGAAATTCTTTACGACAGGGAGCTTTTATTATCCTTACGTCATACAGCAGCAGTCGGAACTGGGACTGTTCAGTATGGATTTCTCATACATTCGTGAAGAGCTTCGTAAACAGGGCGAAGAGGATGCCTTGTATATTACCGAGGAAATGGAAAAGGAACTTTACGCCAGGAGCATCCTTACTCCGGAACAGATGAAGACGATGAAATATGATCCGAAGATCATGGAAGATCTGAAAAAACATCTGGAGACTACCGATCGTCAGATCATTGTCATAAACGGAACGGCGGATCTGTGGAATGCTTATACTCCTGAGCAACCTGATAATCCGAATGTCCATATCTATGAGATCCCCGGAATGGGACATGAAGGAGACGGCGAAAAGCCCGAGGAAGTTTATGAGATGCTGCGTGAAGTATTGGGATAGTGATGAGTATGACGATCTTATCAGTTTAAGATATTATATATCCCGTCTTCAGAGAGGACTCCGCATTTAAGGTTTGCAGGAAGAAGTCCTTTCTCATCAAGAGAGTGATCGAATTTCCAATCGTTACTCGTATAATATGCTTCAAGGGTCTTAAGATCATCAGCGTCTTTGTTTCCTGAACTTACCCGGTCGTATATCTCTTCCATTTCCGCGATGCGCTTGAAAGCTTGATGTTCTTCGGGACCAATACCCAGGATGTTTTTTTCCATGCTGTCGAGAAGATCATGAGAATCATCTTCGATATGCGAGAGATATGTAACCATGATCCCTAATTTGGGCAATATGTAGCATTTCTGCTTCAGTTTTCCGTTGATGCTGAAACCGCTTCTGTATTTCCATATATAAAAGCCGTATCCGCCTTCTCTGTTCATCTGCTGGCGTGAAGAAGCAAGGTCAACATATTCTTCGGATACTATCCTTACATTGCCGTACATTCCTTTGTTATATAGAAGCAGACCGATCTTACTTAAGTCATGAACAGAAAGGCGCATCTTTGATGCACCGTAGAAATAGCCTTCCGGGGATCTGCCGTATTCATAAGAAATTATGTTCAAAGGCTTAAAGATGCGTTCTTCAATGAAGCTTCCAAGGTCTCTTTTAAGGATCGTCGTAAGAGCAACTCCTACGATATAGACAGGTATATTGCTGTAGTTAAAACCGCGATCTTCAGGATCTATTTCGCAGTTAAGGGAATAGTCGAGCCAATCATCGCCTTCGGGTCTGAATGGGAAACCTGCTACGGACATTGTAAGAAGCCTTCTTATGCTAACGTTCTTAAACCTGTTTAACTGCTGCTCCGGAAGGGTGTCGATCTTCTCCTTTGGAAGATAATCCGTCACCGGCCTTTCAAGATCTATCAGGCCTTCGTCGTAGATGATACCGACAGCGATGGACACAATGGACTTCGTAGCTGAATAGATATCATGAAGACCTGTTGTATCTCCGTGGCTGTGTTTAAGTTCACCGTTAAGATATACCTCTGTGCCGAATACGTTCCATTTGTTGTTCTCGATATCGTTTACGAAAGCGCTGAAGTTCATATATTTTCCTTCTATATTTTTGATGTGATCATTATAATATATTACGGTAGTAAAAAACTCAATCCGCTGAGTTGAATGATGATATTTGAAAGAGGGATTATGATCAGATTTATTGAAGAACCGAATGAGAAAAAGAAGATCTCCCGTGAGATCCTCGAATCATTGAAAGAATGGTTCGAAGTTGACGAGAGCAGGGAGCAGTATATAGCAGAATCCGAAGACCAGCCTTTCTGGGCAGCTGTCGAAGGAGATAAGAATGAAGGTTTTCTCTGTCTTAAGGAGACGGGAAAGCAGACTATGGAACTTGCCGTGATGGGTGTTCGTAAAGAGTGCCACAGGAAAGGTGTCGGAAGGAGACTTTTCGCTGCAGCTAAGGACTATGCCGTAAGGATGTGTTATGAATTCATCCAGGTCAAGACGGTAAAGAGCGGTGTGTATGAAGATTATGATATAACCAATGCATTTTACAGAAGTCTGGGATTTAAGGAACTTGAAGTCTTTCCTGATTACTGGGATGAACTTAACCCTTGTCAGATCTATGTGATGTCATTAAAAAGTGCGATCAATACGATCTCGACACGTCACAGTTATCGAGGCAAGTTTTCTTCGGAGACTGTACCTGAAGAGGATCTTATTACTATAGCCAGGGCAGGTATCGATGCACCATCAGGCTGCAATAAACAGACAACTGATGTTGTCATCGTTAATGATCCTGAAGTTCTCGGTAAGATAAAAGAACAGCTCGATCCTCCTGTAGCTCAGACGGCTCCTGCAATGATAGTGGTACTTACAAGAAGGATAAATGCTTATCGTGACAGATGCTTTGCTATCCAGGACTATTCGGCGGCTATCGAGAATATGCTCCTTGCCATAGTGGAACTCGGGTATCAGAGCTGCTGGTATGAAGGACATATCACTGATGTTGACAGGATCTGTGATAAGATCGCGGCTATAATAAATGTTCCTGAGGAATATGATGTAGTCTGCATCCTTCCTGTGGGAAAGGCTGAAGATGAATTCCATGCTCCGAGTAAGAAAGCGTTCTCGGAACGTGTGCGTTTTAACAGTTGGAATTAACTTTTTCGAGAGGTATTTAATAAGAAAGGATCCAAGGTATGAGTAACAAGATTATTTCAGGCGGTATCGCATCAGAGTACGATGATCAGATAATATGGATCGACAGACCCGAGGTCGGGGCGGATGCGGCTCAGATCATCGACGAGACGGAATATACTCCTTGCAAGGTTACTAAGGTGATCGTCAGGAGTGAATGTGCCGATGAAGATGAATACAACGATCTGTGCGATGAAGCTATTGGCGAAGGGGCAACATGTACCGGTGAGTTCATGACTATCGAAGAGGTATACTATGTTGTGCTCGATGCGGAAGGTGACGCGGAGACGTTTGACAGCATCGATTTTGATGATGTTGATTTCTGCTGAGGATAGGAGATAAAGATATAAATGATATACGAGAAACAGTCATATGTCTCAGGAAGCATGTGTGACAGCAAACTGAGGCTTTCTATTCTTGCGGCTGACGGGATAGTCGAGAATGCCGTTACTGAATTGATGGGAGATCTCGGAATCGACGGGATCGTGGCAATGGAGAAATACAAGGCGATGTGGTTGATCGCGAAGAACGTCATCGTTTTTGTGAGAAGACCGCAGTGGCGTGAGGAATTTGTAGTAAAGTGCTATATATCAAAATACTCCGCCGTTAAGCTCAATATAGATACGATAGTGGAAAGTAAGTCGGGCGAGATGCTCGTAAAGGCAAGGACGGAACTTGCCGCAGTTGACCTTGAAAGCGGAAGGATACGTAAGGCTGAGACAGTCGGATTTGTTCCTGAGATGGCACATCTTATCGAGACTGACGGCCTTGAATTTACCCGTTTTCCCAAGAGCGGAACCGAACTTAATGAGACGATCACGGTCCGTTCCACTAGCCTTGATTACTGCTATCATACTAACAATATCGAGTATGTGCGTTTTGTTCTTAACACATACGGCATTGAGTATTTTAAGGAACACGATCCTTTAATGCTTGAGGTACACTACAGCAGTCAGTCTTTTGAAGGTGAGAGACTTGATATAGAGAAGATGGCAATGGACGACGGAGATCTTTTTAAGATCTGCAGGGACGGAAACGAGATCACGGCTTGTAAGCTTGAATGGACTAAGTGACATATGAAAAAACGATTGCAGGAGATATTTGATGCGGATACTTCGACAGATGATTATTCTGCCGCTATATTTGTTGAGTTCGGATTAAGATCGGATAAGCATTATGATCTGCTTGTCGTGGCTCCGGGATGGACGCCTGATAAGCTTATGAAGGGTTTTGATGTTCATATAACATGCACGGCAACGCATTCCTACATCAAGGGTTATGAGGTAAGAGGTGACGGCTTTCTCATGGCCTGGATACAGACAAGTCCCGGAGCATGTTCATTGATAGATGAACTGGCGCTTTGTGCTGCTTTGAATTTTGACAGACTCGTCTTTGTCGGCGCAGTCGGTTCGCTTAAACCGGATATCAGGATGGGGGCGATATGTACTCCGTCGTACAGCATATCCGGAAATCTCGCCAACGGATATCTGATGGAGGATATCCGCGAGTATAAGCCGTTTGGCAAGGTATATCCCAATGATCCGGGATTTGTATCTTCCGTCGTGGATCTTATAAATGAAATGGGTTATGAGATAAGGCAGGAGCCGGTATTTTGCACTGATACGGTCTTATGCGAATATGCGCACATGGATTTCATCAAGAGTTTTGACGTAAGCCTTATCGAGATGGAGACTTCTACGTTCTATCTTATGGCTGACCTTATGGAGAAACCTGCCGTTGCACTTCTTGTAGTATCCGATAATTCTGCAACAGGCGATTCACTGGTGCTCAGGACCCCTGAACAGAAAGAGATCTATAATCAGACGCGTTATGATGTGATCCCGAACATATTGATAGAGATCGCTTCCTTATAACGGTTCAATAACCTCTTTCCATATCAAGACGGTATTTGAGCGGGCGTCCGTTTTATGGTTTCTTTTTTATCATTTGTAAGTGAGTTATTTCATACGATGATCTTCATGGCGTATCTCCTTTGGCTCGTCCTTTTTCGATGATACCATATCATATGAGGGATATCCGTGAGGCAACATCTTTGCCGGCTTGTTCGTTTATGAATCAGATGATCAAATAAGATCGGAGGAATAAAAAATGAAAAGATATATACACTTGGCAGCTTCTGTTATGTTGATCCTTGCTCTCGGCTTAGCATCAGCGGCGTGCTCGGAAGATGATACGAAGACTACGGCGGAGGAAACGACTGCTTCTGAAACGGTCGAGACTACAACTGAGGCAACGACTGAGGCAACAGAAGAAACTGCTTCTGAAACAACAGCTGAAATAACTGAAGAAGCGGTTACGGAAGTTACTATAGATGTTGAGGTCAACGTGTCCTCTCCTGATTACCAAGTGACGGATGATATGATCCTTAATGCAGTGAAGAATTACTGCTATGACCAAAATCCTGATCTGGAAGATATCGTAAATGAAGGTGAGTACACTGTTTATTGGGAAGTTGAGTCAAACGATGCCCGTGAGGCCGTTGTCCTTTACAGATCCTACACCGGTTCTCATTCAAGGTTCTATATCGATACTCAGACCTGGGATTTCTATGTTACAGAGTTCCTTCCGGGTGTTACCGATGAAGAACGTACAGGCGAGGAATCTAATCTCGGTGATTATCTGACGGACGAAGCCTGATCCTTTGACTGATAAGAAAATGATCTGGAGGTAAGAATGCTTGTTGATAAGTTACAGTGGAACAGAGAACCTGAGGATTATAAGATCCTTCCGGATCGAATAGAGATAACTACCGAGCCTCATACTGACCTTTGGCAGAGAACCTACTATCACTTCCAAAATGATAATGCGCCTGTTCTTCAGATGGAAACTGAGGAAAAGTATTTTTCTTTTATCGTTAAGACTGATTTTACCGAGAGCCACCATCGTTTTGATCAGTGCGGTATCGTTATGTATCTTGACAGTGAGAACTGGCTTAAAGGGTCTGTTGAATATGAGAACGGTTCTTTCCAGCACTTAGGCTCTGTAGTTACTAATCACGGTTATTCCGATTGGGCAACTACAGCAATCCCTGCTGATGTTAAGACTATGTGGTACCGCTTCAGCCGCAGAGAAGATGACTATTGCATCGAGTGTTCATATGACGGCAACGATTTCACTCAGATGAGGGTCTGTCATATGTGGGAAGGTGCAGGGAAGATAAGATTCGGAATATATGCCTGCAGCCCTGAAGATTCGAGTTTTAAAGCTGTTTTTACTGATATGTCGATGACTGAGTGTGTATGGAAAGCTCATGACGGTCAAAAACCGGATTAATTACTCTATAGTGTTTTAATATGTTGATTTAAGAATAAAGCCGGAAGGAATGGCGATCCTTCCGGCTTTTTGGTTCTGTGATAACTGATATCGTTTGATCATTTTCTTGACCGTTAATGCGGCCATTCCTGAGATCATCCGTTATCTGAAACGCAGGAACATTCAGGAGTCTTATATATGAAGTCAACAGTCTTGGAAATGACTTTTGAGACAACTATATAACCGATTGCAAATATGAAAAGTGAACGAGTAATAGACAAAGTATCACCCCATCTCCTTCTTGATGCTTGCTGCAAATTCGCGTGCTGCCTTAAGGTCGTTCTGATCAGGTCGTCCTTTGTTCATTCCCTTGAATTCGCCCTTGCAGTGAAACTCTTTATCAAGAACAGGGATGCCCACTGTGTCTGCTACGGATCTGACCTTCTTGTAGGTCGATTTCATCATTGCTGCTGTTCCGAAGTTGATGATCTTACCGACCTTATCCTTGCTGAGCTTGGATACGAAATCACGGACCTCGGGATCGATAGTAAATGCATAATATGAGTTGCCGAGGAAGAGCACGTCTACCTTCTCGTCTATCGGTTTGCTTATAGGATATGCATGGATATCGAGCTCGGCTGCGATTGCCTCAGCAAGTCTTTGTGTGTTTCCTGTCTTTGTATAGTATCTTACGGCGTATTTCATCTTTTGTCTCCTTCAGTGATTCAGCTAGCCAGATATTTCTCGATGCTCGGTACCAGTGTCTCTGGTTTTGCCTGGGGTGAGAATCTTTCTTGGACTTCTCCGTTCTTGTCGATCAGGAACTTCGCGAAGTTCCATTCGATACGGCCCGGCTTTTGTTCTTTGAGATACTGGTAGAGAGGGGCTGCATCCTTACCGTTTACCTTGATCTTCTCGAAGCGGCGGAACTTGGTGTTGTACTTAAGTGTGCAAAAACTGTCGATCTTTTCAGCGCTTCCCGGTGCCTGGAAGGCGAACTGATTACATGGAAAGTCCAGTATCTCGAATCCCTGATCCTTATATTTCTCATAAAGACTTTCGAGGCCCTCGTACTGAGGCGTAAGTCCGCACCTTGTAGCAGTGTTAACGATAAGAAGGACCTTGCCTTTGAATTCTGATAAGGATACATCATTTCCTTTGTTGTCTTTAACAACGAAATCATGGATATTCATTTTGTGTGCCTCCTTTGGAAGTGTTGTGATCATTTCTTGCAATCAGTGTTTTCCATATTGTTAAGAGCTTTATAGGTAAGTATGTAAAGCAGCTTAAACTCATCTTCGTTAAGTCCGACACATGAAGCGATGCATGGAGGGATCTTAAGTGCCTCATCCTTGATCTTTGTACCTTTATCGGTGATCTTTAAGATAAGGAGTCTTTCATCCTGAGGGTCTCTGTTACGCGTCAGGTAACCGGTGGTCTCGAGCTTTTTAAGTACCGGGGTAAGTGTTCCGTAATCAAGATGGAGCTTTTCAGCGAGTTCTCTGGAAGAGACGCTTTCAAATTCCCACATGACCATCATTACGATGTACTGGGTATATGTAAGCCCGAGCTTCTTAAGATAAGGAGTGTACTTGCTTACGAGAGCTTTTGAACAGGCATAGAGTGGGAAGCATACCTGATTGCTGAGCTTCAATGATTCGTATTTATCTTTATCTTTCATTACGATCCCTCTTTTCGAAATGATTTTATGCAATTTACTTGTGCCAAAGTAATTATCGTATGCTAACTGCCAAATGTCAATAGTGATCTTCACATTTTTTCGAAAAAAATAAGAATGTAAGGATATAATGGTATCTGATGTAAGTTCTGACGGGACTTCTCCTATCAGGAAACAACAAATGATCGATATAAGAGGATAAAGATAACATGTATAAGATCAGAGATGCGAAGATCGAAGATGCGGAAAGATTGGTTGAGATATATTCTCACTATGTTTTGAATACGGCTGTCTCTTTTGAATATGAGGTGCCTTCCGTTTCAGAGTTTCAGCAGCGTATGATCAGTATCATGGACAAATACCCGTATCTGGTGGCAGTCGACGGTGATACCGTTGTAGGATATGCTTACTTAAGTGCATACAGCACTCGCGATGCTTATAAATGGACGGCGGCTAATTCTATATACCTTGATAAGGAATACAGAAGACGTGGGATAGGTTCGCTCCTTTATGCTGAACTCGAGAAAAGAGCCGCAAAGCAGGGAATAGTCAATCTTCTTGCGGGAAGTGCTTTCTGTGAGGAGGAAGACGAATATTTAACACACGACAGTTTCAATTTCCATAAATGTAAGGGATATGAAAAAGTTGCTCATATGAAGGGCGTTGGAAGAAAGTTTGACCGCTGGTATGATCTTTTGTGGCTTCAGAAGAAGCTTTGAAACAGCAGTACGACGATCTTTTCGATATAAGGCAGGAGTATGGAAAATAAAGCTTTTTTGGATAACTATGAACATGTATTTGATCCTGAGGGGCTATATGGCGGAAGTCAGAAAAAGCCCGAACTTGAACCTGAAAAGTATGCTTCGATCGTAAGGAAGTATCATCCGGAGTACGATGATGAACAGGTTCAAAAATGCCTTCATCTTCTTAGGACGGAAGGGTGCGGATATGTTGCAATGGTCAATACTGTTTTTCTGAGATTTTACGGTGAAGAGGAAGCGTATAAGAAGCATTTCGGCTTTCCTATGTATACGCCTGAAGGGAAACTTAATTTCAATGATCTGATAGTGGATTTTTACTGCGCTACGGATAATCACAACAGATATATGTGGTTTGACAGAGTGGATCCCAAAGAGGATGAGACGTATGAGAACGGATTCGGTACTGTTGTCGAGAGCCGCGAATGGCGTTTTGAGACTTACATGAAAAATCACGGCGTTCCGGTAAATGTCAGGACCATAAGCTGTAACCTCAGATATCTCGATTCTTTCATGAAGAAAGGTCCTGTCATAGTCGCCGTTCGACCTGTAGTCTTATATGATAAGGATGCTAATCCTGTCTATGATTCCTTTGCAGGACATGCGATGACCGTAACGGGTTCTTCGGAAAACGGACTTATTAGAGTCTCGTCATGGGGAGAAGAATACTATATCAAGCCCGGTTCCTATTCTGTTCATGAGAACTATCAGCAAGTGATCTACAGGAAATAAAAAACGTAAACTTACCGCATTATCTTAAGAGGAGATGCGGTATTTTTGTTATAATGTTCAGGTACCCGTAACGGGAATAATAAGGAAAAGAGAAATCACTTTATGGCTGAACAGATCTTGGTATTGATGGCTGATTGGGATGATGAGACACAGAAGGCTTTGTCAGGTATTTATGATGAACTGGAAAAAGCAGGTTTTAAGGGCAAGCAGACTCCGGGTATCCCTTACCACATCAGCATGTCGACTTATACCCTTGATAAGGAAGCCGAAGCCGTTGAATTGATCCATAAGTTAGGAAAAGAGTTTAAGCCGTTCGAGGTCGATCTGAGTCATTTGGGTATGTTTGCGGGAGGGAATATCCTTTTCGCGGCACCTGACAGAAATCCTGAACTTGATAAGCTTCACGCTGCCTGTGATCTTGGCGTCAGCCAGGAATTCACCTGGACTCCTCATACGACGATCATTATTGATGATCAGGAGGTTGTACATGAAGCTCTTCCGACAGTAGTAAAGAATTTCTCTTCCCGTATCGGAACCATTACAAAACTTCACCTGTGCGCATTCTGGCCGACAAGGGAGATAGCAACGGTTGAACTCGGAGGTTGAAGATGATCAAGAATGTTGTGCTCGATATGGGTAATGTCCTTTTGGATTTTAATCCTGAATTTGTTTTGAATAATTTCTGCTCTTCCGATGAGGAGAAAGACGTTATAAGACGGGAACTCTTTGAAGGTCCCGAGTGGCTCATGGGTGATCGCGGTGACATCAAGGATAAAGACAGGTTTGATCTGATAAGTCCCAGAGTCCCTTCCAAGTATCACGATGCACTAAGGAAATGTGCCGATAACTGGGGGATATGCATGACCCCTCTGGATGGGGCTGAGGACTTCTGCAAATACGTAAAGGATCACGGTTACGGGATATATGTGCTATCTAATGCAAGTGATCTTTTCTATGATTATTTTCCGAAGTTCCTGCCGCTGGATTTCTTTAACGGGGTCTTCGTATCAGCGGATCATCTTATGCTCAAGCCTGACGTAGAGATCTATAAAGCGTTCCTTGAAGAATACGATCTTAAAGGTGACGAGTGCCTGTTTGTTGATGACAGGGAAGACAATGTCCTTGGTGCGCGCAAAGCCGGAATGAACGTTTTTCAGTTTATGGGCGATCATGACGAGGTCATCAGATTGTTGAATGAAAAGGGGTAACAGTATGTCCAAGATCTTATTTCTGGCTGATCTTCACGGCAATATGCCTGCTACGCTTGCTCTCGAAAAAGAGTTGGAAAGGATAAAGCCTGATGACGTATGGTTCCTTGGCGATGCTGTTGGAAAGGGTCCTGAAAACGATAAGACAGTTGACTGGGTCAGAAGTCACTGCAGACATTTTATTGCCGGAAACTGGGATGACGGATGTGTAAAAGCTTCGAAGGCTTCCCGTAATCCCGATGATCCGGCTCAGGATGAATTTTATGTAGAGCAGCTTGGAAAGGAGCGCCTGAAGTGGCTCGAATCTTTGCCGTTTGAGGATGAAGTTCTCATAAGCGGAATAAACTTCAGGCTCATTCACGGAAGACCTGTTGATCAGAATTACCATCCGTATCTTTCAATGGAACAACTTGAATCAGGTTTTACGGACACGAAGGGCGTTCTTCATGGCGGCTTCATAAGTGCTGACTGCCATATGCCTTACATTAAGGAGATGGCTTTGGGCTATGCGATAAATACGGGAAGTGTCGGAAATTCACTCGGTGTTACGAGATGCCATGCTCTGGTAATTGAAGGAGAACTCGGATCGAAGGAACTTTCTCCGATCAGTATGACCATCCTAAGTATCCCGTATGACAATAAACTGGCGGCCGAGATTGCAGATAAATATCCTTTGCCGAACAAGGAAGCATATAAGACGGAAGTTTTGACAGGTAAATATTCCAGGTGATCTGTTATGGACAAAGTTAAGAGGTTTGATATTGTTGCCTTAGGTGAATTGCTGATCGATTTTACGGATTCCGGAAGGAGCCCTGATGGCATGAAGCTCTTTGAACAGAACCCCGGAGGCGCTCCGGCGAATATGCTTACTGCAGCAAGTCACATGGGATTTAAGACAGCGTTTATCGGGAAGGTCGGATGCGACATGCACGGCAGCTTCCTTATCGATACTTTGCGGAAAGAAAATATAGATACGAAGGCGATCATAGAAGACAAAGACTACTTTACTACGCTTGCTTTTGTGGCTTTGGATGAGAATGGTGAGAGAACTTTTTCTTTTGCTCGAAAACCCGGTGCCGATACTATGCTGCGGGAAGATGAGATAGACATAAATCTTCTGGAAGAATGCAAGATCTTCCACTTCGGTTCTCTGTCGCTGACAGATGAACCTTCGTGCTCCGCAACGCTGTTTGCAGTTAAGACTGCTAAGAATTCGGGAGCACTTATATCCTACGATCCTAATTACAGAGCTTCGCTATGGGCTGATCAAAAGACAGCGACAGATAAGATGAGATCAGTAATCCCGTTGGTCGATGTCATGAAGGTATCAGATGAAGAAAGCCTGATGCTTACGGGGTGTACCGACTATTTTGAAGCAGCTGATAAGCTTTTGTCATCCGGAGTAAAACTTGTTTCAATAACCCTGGGAAGTGACGGAGTTATCATCGCCCGCAGTGATAAAATGGAGAAGTTCGATGCATTCAAGGTCGAATGTGTTGATACAACGGGAGCAGGTGATTCGTTCTGGGGAGGTTTTTTAAGCCGTTTCCTGTCCGTGGGAAATGCGATAGATGAGATGTCGTGGGACGAAGTAAGAAAATGCGCAAGGTCAGGTAATGCAGTGGCTGCATTATGTGTTCAAAAACGGGGAGGTATCCCGTCTATACCTTCGAGGGAAGAAGTAACTGAGATACTGAAAGGAGAAATATGAGATGAGCATCTACTGGGTAATGATCGAAGTAACACCATCTGAGGATAACGAAGAAAAAGATTTGAGCAGTGGGGCATTCCTTAACTGCTGGGTAAAGGCCGATTCAAAAGATGAAGCCATAGAAGCAACTAAGGATTATGCCGATGCTCAGTGCTGGGATTTTGTAAGTCTTGAGGATTGCGACGAGGTCACCAGGGAAAATTACCTTGATGATGAGGATGCCCAAGAGTCTTTGGAAGCGTACGACGAAGCAAGTATAGAAGGCATCAGTGGCATCTTCTATACTTGGGACGAAGATCAAAGTGACGAATGATCACTGCTTTATGACTTTGGAGTTCCGCAACTTCCGCAGAAATTCATCGTAGAGCGCCTTCCGCATCTCGGACATGTCCACGAATTATCAACCGGACGCTTTTTGCCGCATTGCGTACAGAAATTTGTGTTGCAGACCGATCCGCAGCTGCATGTCCATGAAGCTGCAACTGCAGTAGCAGCGGCTACCGGTACAAATGCAGGCTTCGGCTGAGAAGGCTGGGAAGGCTGCTGAGGTATGTAACTTGGCTGCGGTTGCATAGGACCCGTTGCATACATCGATCCTGCCTGAACCGTTGCCTGTGGTTGCTGAACCGGAGCAGAAGAAGCATAGTTACCTTGAACAGGTACAAATGCAGGAGCCGGATTCATATTAGAAGGCTGATAAGAAGGCGCCTGATATGTCGGCTGAACATTAGGTGTTCCGTAATTTGGCATATTGTTCGCTCCGGCATAAGATACCTTATTCTGATAGATCGGATCGTAAGAAATCTGTTCGGTAACAAGTCTTATATCGTGTCTTGAAGAGATTATGATCACGATGAACGATACTGCAAAAAGTGCGATGATAAATCCGATCCAGAGAACAACGCTAAGTCCTGTTACTATGAATTCGTCAGCTGAACCGCCTGCCATCAAGATCGCATCATAAATACCGTGGATGACGATAGGAACGAATAGGGACAGGAAATAGTTAAGAAAGCGCATTCCTGTCTTGCCGTTAACTTGTGCAAGCTTTGCTTTACCATAGAAAAGACCCATGAATACTGCGAAACATGCATGGCCCGGAACTGCAGTGAACATACGAAGAAGAGCTGCACCGATTCCGCCGCCGAATACGTATCCGACGTTCTCGAGAGCAGCAAAGCCGAGTGATACGAATACGGCAAAGACGATAGCATCATATGTGTGCTTGAAGTGTCTGCTCTTCCAGGTCATTAGCCTTAAAACCAGGAACTTTCCTAATTCCTCGGTAGGACCTACGATCGCTATCGCAAGGAATGCTCCTTTAAACATCGATTCATAAGGTATGGCTGCGTCCAGTATTGCCTTACCGATACCCTCGATGATAATTGCGGATACCACAGTACCCATTCCGATGAAGAAGAGAGCTATGAGATAACCGAATGGTACTCTGTCTGTTTTGTCGTTGAAGTATATGAATAGTAGCAATCCCACTACCGGGATCAAAGCTAAAGCAAATAACATATAATTCTCCTTTCCTTATTCCAATATTTAAAATGTATCTACCGCATTTAAGTATAGCATTAAAAGACAATGTGTCACTTATGGTTTTTCGGTTTTTCGAGAGAAATAGAAGACGGATCTCAGATTTTCGGATTTGCTATAATATCTGCAAAAGCTAAGATCGTGGAGCAAGATATGGCCAATCCTTCAGATGATAAGACATTGATAGAGGACAGCATAAGAAGAGAGTTTCATTCCCGTCTGTTCGCGCCTTTTACGAAGGCATGCAAGACATATAATCTCATAAAAGAAGGCGACAATATCGCAGTCTGTATATCTGGCGGCAAGGATTCGATGCTTATGGCTAAGCTCTTTCAGGAGATACAAAGACATAACAAAGTCGATTTCAAACTGACTTTCCTTGTAATGGATCCGGGATACACGGAAGAGAATAGATCGCTTATATTATCGAATGCCCAAAAGATGGGCATACCGGTCACGGTTTTTGAAAGTAACATCTTCGATGAGACAGATCCGCTGGAGAAAGGCATCTGCTATGTATGTGCCAGGATGCGCCGCGGACATCTGTATCAGAAGGCTAAGGAACTCGGATGCAATAAGATAGCGCTGGGACATCATTATGATGACGTTATCGAGACTATCCTGATGGGAATGCTCTATGGCGGTCAGATAAGGACCATGATGCCTAAGCTTAAGAGCCGTAACTATGAGGGAATGGAACTTATAAGACCGATGTATCTTATCAGGGAGAGTGATATCTGTGCCTGGAAAGAATATAACGGCCTGACATTTCTTGATTGTGCTTGTCATATGATCTCTCGAAAAGAAGAAGGAACTGACAGTTCGAAAAGACAGGAGATCAAAGAACTGATCAAGTCCTTGAAAACAGTAAATCCTTCAGTAGAAGCAAATATCTTCAGCAGTGTCGAAAACGTTGATATCGATGCGATAATCGGCTACAAGAAAAACGGTAAGAGAAAGATTTTCCTGGATGAATATTAATTAGGTCCCTGAAGTGTCTTTGTGTATGATCATACTCATAAACCCATACCAGCGGTAGAAAAAATATTATACAATACATATTAGCAGTAACTTAAATACTCAAGATCAAAGTGATAGATTGAGACTATAGAGGAGGCAAGGGATATGAAGATCATGTTAGCCGAGAATATTAAGGCAATGCGTAAGGAACATTCAATGACACAGGAGCAGCTCGCGGATGCTCTGGGTGTTACGGTCGGAGCAGTATATAAGTGGGAGGCAGGTCTGTCGATCCCGGAAGTCAGGCTTTTGATGGAGATAGCTGATCTTTTTGAATGCTCAGTTGATTCACTGCTCGGATATGTACAGCAGAGCGGTGATGTTCAAAGCAGGATAAACAGGATACGGGAGTTTCTCGCTGAGAAGAACTTCGACGAAGCAGTATCGGAGGCAGAGAGGGCACTTAAGAAGTATCCGAACGACTTAAAGCTCGTCTATACTTGTGCATTTATGTACATGGTCAAGACAACCGAAGATAAGAGCAGGAAGACGATGAATAAATCCAATCAGCTCTTTGAGAAGGCTCTTTCACTTCTGGACAGGAGCAGAGCAGGTGAGATCAATGAGATAAGCATCCGTAATTACATAGCTACGAACTATATGTCGATCGGTGACATCGAGAAAGCACTGGAGATACTGAAGGCAAATAATGTCCGTAATATCAACGGCAGCATGATAAGTTTCCTGTTTGCCGTTGAACTTAACAGAGCAGACGAGGCATCGCAATATGCCAAGAAGACCCTTATAGAAGACTATGTATCGATGGTAAGGACCGTGTTCGGATTGTCCTTTGCTTATGCTCTCAAAAATGATGACGCGTGTATTTCATCGCTTGAATGGTTATCGGGCTTCCTTGATTCGATTAAGATCGATCCCGATTCATTTGTCTATACCGATAAGTTTAAGGCTTTGACCCTCGCGCTGCTGTCGGTCTGGGAGGAAAAGTTTCGATATACAAAAAAGGCTGAAAAGCACATTAGAGAAGCGTTTGAACTTTCGAAAAAACTTGATGAGTCTCCGGTATACAGCGCGGAGGGAATAAGGTTTATCGATGATGTGGAAGGAAAGCTCATAGACTCGTTTGGGAAGACTGTCTATGAGGCAATAGAGGTTTATGTTTTCGAGAAGGTTCCTAAGAGCAAGGCATCTTCCAGGATAAAGGCTTTATGGGAGGAGTATAACGGGGTATGAAAGACATAGACATCCTTTACGAAACAACTGAAGTAAAGAAGAAAACTGAAGGTTGGAAGAAGATCTTTGTGATCTTAACTGCTCTGATAATACTTGGTCTGGATTGTGCATGTTTTGTAATCTTTTTAAGAGAAAGCATGTGTGAGAAAAATAAAGATCCATATGCTACTGAAGAAGTACGTATCGTTGAGATCGATGGGCAATGGCAGATCCTTCCGCCTGAAGAAGAACCTGTAGGGGAGAAAATGATCAAAGCTCTTCCTGATTGTCTTCTGGGAACAATAATCGTAATGGCGATCCCTGATCTTGTATTATTTCTTTTGGCAGTATGTATCTATAAGCTGATAAAAAGAAAAAAAGCGGGAGAAAGACCTTGGCCTCCGATCATAGCAGGCGCGGTGATCCTGAGCTCCTCAGCTTTGTTCCTGTTTCTCGCCATAGTCGGCTATATTAAACACGTTGAAGAAGCCTCAAAAAAAGTGCCTGAAGTTAGGGCCCATGCTCCGGTCATCTATATCTACAGTGAGGAAACCCAAAGTGTTAATGTGGATCTTGAGCTTGACGGTTATCTGACTTTTACATTCCCGGAATACCCTTCTGAGGGAGGATGGAATGTTACTGCAGATAGTGAGGGCAATCTGATCGACGATAACGGACGAGAATATGATTTTCTGTTCTGGGAAGCTGTTGTGTACTTTGAACCCGACTTTTCTCATGGTGCCTGCGTAACCGGCAATGATACTGAGAAATATCTTTATGAAGCATGTGAGACCTTGGGATTAAATGAGGAAGAGACAGCTGCCTTTATCGGATACTGGCTTCCTCAGATGGAGAAAAATGATTATAACGTTATCTGTTTTCAAACTGACAGATTTGACGATGCGGCACGGCTCAACATCGAACCGTCACCTGATGTGCTCCTTAGAGTGAATATGGTGTGGTATCCGACAAAAAAGTTCGTCGATATCGAAGAACAGGATCTGAAGGGAATGGGTATTTCTCAGGAACAAAGACACGGCCTTACGGTAGTCGAATGGGGCGGCGAACGAATAGACAGATAAACACGAAGAAGATGCAGTTGCACCTGCATCTTTTTTGTTTGGTATAATGGATTGGTCGGTTGAACGACTAATCATTACAGGGGGCAAGGAACTTATGAAAAAAGTAATCATTGTCGGAGCAGGAATCTCCGGAATGACGGCCGGTATCTGTTTGCAGAGCTCCGGATTTGAAACAGAGATCTATGAGAAAAATCCGGTGCCGGGCGGTGAACTTTCGGGTTGGAGACGAGACGGTATCTATATCGATAACTGTATCGACTGGCTCATGTGCAGCAAAAAGGGAAGTACCATGAACGATCTTTGGTATAAGATCGGCATGCTCGAGGAAGGACTTAAGCTTTATGAAAAGGACAAGTTCTTCACTTACAAGGGTCACGGCGGTGAGATAACTTACTGGCGTGATAAGGAGAGGACCAAGAAAGAGATGCTTCAGATGGCACCTGAGGATAAGGATGCGATCGAGAAGTTTTTCGAGAATGTGGTAAGAGCTGAGAGCATGATAGTTCCTACGGATAAGCCGATGGATAAGATGGGCCTTAGGGATTTCATGAAACTCGGTGACTTTGCCAAGAATATCCCTGCAGCTCAGAAGGCATATAAAGGATTAAGCCTTAAGGATTTTGCGAATACATTCCATAATCCGGTCATTAGGAACTCATTTCTCCTCATGCATCCTGAAGAGACTCAGGTCTTTTCTTTCATAATGTCGTATGCAACGATCACTTCGGGAAGCGGTCATATCCCTGAAGGCGGATCACTTGCAGCTGCTTTGAGGATCGCGAAGAGATATAAGGATCTCGGAGGCAAGCTTAACCTCAATTCACCTGTCAAGAACGTTAAGCTTAACGGCAAGACCGCGAGCGGTATCATTCTCGAAGACGGAACAGAAGTATCTGCTGATTATGTTATCTGCGCTACTGATGCAAACCATACATTTACAAAGCTTCTTCCGGCTGAATACATGCCGAAAAAACTTAAGAAAGCATTCGACGATAAAGAGCACTTCTCAGTGTTCAGTAAGTTCCATGCTGCATTCCTCATAGATTGCAAAACAAGCCTTCCTGAAGATACATCTTTCTGGGAAAGCGACGGTATCACTGTCTGGGATCATGAATACAAAGATGTCGGAGTCATCTGTTATGATTACGATCCTACGGTTGCTCCTGAAGGAAAGACTGTTATCCAGATGAAGCTCTTCCAGTATGCCGATGAGGTCGACAAGTGGTTTGAGATCGCCAAGGATCGCGAGAAATACGAGGCTAAGAAAAAGGAAGTTGCAGAGAAGATGATCGATATCATCGCCAAGCGCTGTCCTGAGGCTGAAGGTAAGATCAAGGTCCTCGATGCATGGACTCCGGTTTCATATGCAAAGAACTGTAATGCATACAGAGGAGCATATATGGCATTCGTTGCCGATAAGAATACAAAGACTGTCACTACTCCGGGTGTCATCAAACAGTTAAGTAATGTATTCCTTGCAGGACAGTGGCTCATGGGTTCCGGAGGACTTCCTCCGGCAACTGCTCAGGGTAAGTACGCCGCATGGAGAATATGCAGGAAAGAGAAAGTCGAGTGCAAGTAATAACTCTTTCGTATATCGGGTGATAACGGGGATGTCTCATTTTTGTTTGAGACATCCCTTTTTCGATTGTTGGAATGAAGGTTATGGAATAAAATATCCATCAGAAGGAATTAACGACGGAGATATGAATAATGAAGTATGTGATCTTATCAGGAAGGTATGAAACCGGTAACGAAGAACAGCAGCAGGGCTATAAGGCTTTGTTCGGAGAAGAGGATATCAACCGGTTCTTTGATCTGTATTTTCACTGGTACAATGTTATCCACGAGATGGGACACTGCCTCGTAGAAAAGCAGGGTGCGGTGATGAGCAGGGTGGAAGAAGAAATGTATGTGAATTCTTTTGCCGTAGCATATTACAGATTCACAGGTGATACTTCAAGGTTAAGAAGTCTTCAGGAAAGGCTTACGATGATACTAGCGCGTTTTCCTGCTCCAATGCCTGATGGCGAATCTTTCACAGAGTTTTACGAGCGTATCTGGAATACCGAGCAGATCAATAATGTCATGATCTACGGCTATTTCCAGCTCAACAGCGTCCTGGAAGCATTGAAAGGTGAGAAGACTTTAAAGGATGTACTCGATAAGATCGGCATAGCTATAGATGAGTCAAAGAAGCCTGGAACCTGTGATGCCGCTATCGTATCGGAAAATGCGCCGATCTTTCTTCAAAAGGCCGTCGATGATCTTAAGGCTCTCGGTATAGATGTACCTGAGATACGCGTAGAGTTGGTCGACGATCCAATGGTCCAGTGCGCAAGAAACGACTGATGTCATAATATATATATACGATTAATATTATTTTATCTTTTGAATCTATATTTATACTTTTGAAAGATCTGTGGTACATAAGTCTGATTCGTGTTCTCGAAAAAACTATGTCTTTACATAGTGACGAAATTCACCAAATTTAATCGTGATTTCTTGTGGAATTTTATATTATCAAACGATTTAATCACCCACACGCATATATTATAATAACTTGGCTTTCTCGAAACCGATGCATTTTAATATTTTTACGGAGGGTTAACATGACACTTGAATCACTTTATGCAGGTTTGAATCTACAGGATTATTACATTGGAAAAGTTACGCAAGTTTACAGAAGCAACAGTATCGCACAGGTTGAGAACTTTGATCTGATGAACGACAGAAGCAAGTTCAGCCAGTCATATCTTCCTAACACGATAAATTATTACGTCATTGTTGACTCTACAGAGGGTCTTTTCCTTGGTGAGGTTTTTGAGAATAAGGCATCCAGAAAGGCTCATTCCGGTGATTCTTCAGTTGATAACTATCACGAGATAAGTATCGATACTATCTCATTCATGACACATGAAGGTGAGAAGTTCGAACTTGCCGGCTTCAAGACACTCGGTATCACAGACAAGGTTTACCTTGCAACAGATCACGTTTACGAGTTGTTCCTTAAGTCCCTCGAGTTCTCTTCAGATAATGAGCAGCCGCTTCCAAAATTTGCTACATACATCAACAGAGCAGATGCAGCTGTTTCCATCAAGCCTAGCACACTCTTTAACCGTCACCTTATGTGTATCGGTTCTACAAACAGCGGTAAGTCCACAACAGGTCTTGCGATCCTCGATAAACTTATTTCGAGTAAGAGAAAAGCACTTATCATCGACCCTACAGGTGAGTACAGGGATGCATTCTCTGACAGCGAAGTTAGAAAGCTCACACTTGGTGTTGATACAACGATCTCTCCTGGTAAGATCACGATGAGCCAGTGGGAGAAGCTTTTCGAGACAGAGAACAGCAGTCAGGGCGCAGTTCTTTCCGAGGCTATCACATCACTCCGTTATATGAAGAAGATCGGTGAAGATAAGTATTACCAGAAGATCGGTGAGAGCATCGATGAGATCCAGGAGAACCTCGCTTCAGTTTCACACGAGGACTGTGATTTCAATATCGCCCTCCTTCCTGAGCAGATCCAGGCTGAGTCAGTCTGTGAGCCTGACAGAGACGTCGACTACAACTTCAGGTTCCGTTACGACGCTCTTAAGGCAAGTGCTAACGCTATCCTCGTTCAGAAGATCCAGTATCAGATGACAAACACAAAGTTCTTGCAGTTCTTCTCCAACAATCCTGAGATGAACAATCTCCTCGACATCATCGATGAGTTCGTACATACACCTGAGACAAGCCTTTATATCGATGCATCTTCACTCGGTGCAGCAGAAGGTATCGGTGGAATGGTAGTTGACCTTGTAAGTAACTTCGTTATCTCCAGAGACAATATCTGCCCATTCGTATTCTTTATCGATGAGGTTCACAGGTACGCTAAGTCCAGATATTCCGATAAGGAATTCCACGGCGGTCTTACACTCCTCGCACGTGAGGGTCGTAAGAAGGGTATCTTCCTTTACCTCACAACACAGAGCGCAAAGGACGTTTCTCAGGTCCTCTTCGGTCAGATCGGTACACTTCTCATTCACAGACTTATGCTCAATGATGAGATTAAGACAGTAGAGACCCACCTTGACGATTACGCTCTTAAGCACGTAAGAAAGCTCAATCAGGGCGAGGCTATCCTTGCAAGTGTTAACCTCTTGCACAACATGTTCATCCACGTTGACAAGAGCACAAGAATACAGCACAACGATACACCAATGCTCTGATCTTTGGGATAATACGATCAGTGAATATTCAGGATACCTTCATGGCCGCAAGGCTGTGGGGGTATCTTTTTATGTGTGGTATTAAGATCAAGAAGCAGTTTTTCCATTAAGGAATATTTAAGAACTATATCAGAGTTCCATAAAGTTTTCGCTCCTTCAAAAAACTAGAATGAATACATCAAGCAAGTGAAAAGGAGTTACTTTTATGAACACTAAGAATAATGGAAAACATTCAATCGCTAAGGATCTCGGCAGATCGATGCTGTGGTATTGGATCAGCTATTTCGTGGTAACCATGATCGGAGTAGGACATACGATCTTTAATGTAGCAGTCCTTCATATGGGATCTATGGCACAGGGCCCGGGACTTGGTGAAGGCTATGAGGCAACTAAACCATGGCACCCTCTTTATAACATCATCTTATTTACGATATTCGGTCTGATCTACCTTAAGAAAGTAAATGAGCCGACAGCAAAGAAGGCATTGAAGACCGGTGCACTCTGGTCAGGAATGAGCATCGTCTTCGATCTTGTAGGCTGGGTACTTATCGATCATCCGTGGAGCCTTACATTCAAGCAGTTCTATATCGAATATCAGCCATGGATCACACTCGTTTATTTAGCAATGCTGATCGCACCTTTATTCGCTTATCTCATTCTTAAAAAGTCCCGTTCTTCCGTAAAAATGATCTGATCAGAACATATCCCCGTCTGAACAACTTGCAATTTATAACGATTTATATAAAATCGTTAGAGGAAGTAAGCCCTGGACGGGGTTTGATCATGAGAAAAAGGAAGGTATCTTGATATGTCTATTTTTGATGTTGAGTACAGGAAATTTAAGGGTTCTCCTGAAGATCTTAACTTTAAGGTTGCGCCGGAGGATATAGCATCCAGATGCAAAAATGCCGAGACTTATAAAAGAGCAACTATCCCGGGTGATATAATTGCCATCGTTTTTTGTGTGTGTCTTTTTTTCTATCTGTTTACCAGTACTGACTTTGAACCGATCGTAAGGTTTGCACCTTTGGTCTTTGTACTGATAGCAGTTCTTAAGCTCATATTTGACATCAGAAGATATAGAAGAAGTGAGCATTTTGAGATCGCTGAAGGCGTTCTTGTAAGTACTTCAGAAGTTAATAAAAGAAGATATGTAAGTGTCTGGTGCGAGAAAGATCAGATCTATCTTCCTAGGGTTCTATATTGTTCCGTATTCCATTACACTCCGGGGCTTCCTTTATATGTGGTCAGAGGAAGCAGGGAAGACGGAAAGAAGCCGAGATACTTCGCTATATCTTTAAATCCCGATCCGCTCGTATGATCAAATACCCCGCCGTTTAAGGACAGCGGGGTATTATTTATCAGCTTGCTACTGTATAAAGTGCTTTAAAGTAACTGTCTTTTTCCATCAAAGTCCTGAATGAGCCTTTTTCCTCGATCGTTCCGTCTTTGATAACGATTATCTCGTCATAGCGGCTAAGGAGTGATTCATCAAGTGAATGAGTTACTACTATCCTTGTCATTGAATCAAGTTCCAAGATCTCATTGATGACTTCATGGGATGTCTTATTGTCAAGAGCTGATGTAGCCTCGTCTGCAAGAAGCAATGATGATTCCTTAAGAAGACATCTGGCGATGGAGATACGCTGCTTTTCTCCTCCTGAAAGATCTTTGCCGTTCTCACCGCACATGTACTCATCTCCGCGCTCGCTGATAAGTCCTTCAAGGTGAGCTTTTTTAAGAGCCTTTTCGATCTTTTCTCTCGAAAAATCACGGAACATCGTAACATTATCCTTAATGGAAGCATTAAATATGAATACATTCTGCTGAATGACGCTCATGATGTCGAAAAGTGAATCTGCGGATATCGATCTCAGTTCCTTGTCATCGATCGTTATGCTTCCGCCGTATTCAGTGCTGGCAGACATAAGAAGGTTGAGCATGGTGGATTTTCCGCTTCCGCTTCCGCCTACGATGGCATAGGATTTTCCAGGCAGGAATTCACAGTTGATATCGTGGAGTACGTCCTTGTCGCTTCCTTCATAACGGTAGGAGACATTGTTGAATCTTATGGACTTGTCAATGGAACCGATGTCGGTCTCGTCCTTTTTGTCGTTATTCCTGGAAAGTGCCTCGGAAAGCTTATCTATAAGACCTGAAGCCGCCTTCTTTCCTGCAAGGAGCTTAGGAAGCTGTGACAAAGGATCGATGGTGAAGTTCATAAGGTTAACGAACATGAGAACCGTGCCTGCGGTAAGCCCCTTGCCGTTAATTGCAAGATAAGTTCCGAACAGGAATACTCCGAGCTGGGCTATAGAACCTGCGATCATTCCCAATGACCCTGTAAGTCCTGCAAGTCTTCTGAAACGGTATTTGTCGTTCTCGAGCCTTTTGTTGCTTTCTTCAAAGTTTTCGATTATCTCTTTTTCTGCCTTGAAACTCTTGATCACTCTGAAACCGCCAAGGCAGTCGGTTACCATTGAAACAAATTCAGAACTGCTGTCAGATACATCCTTTTGAGCCTTAGCCATCTTCTTTCCCATAATGGCGGATATGATCGCGGGAACCATCATAATAAGTATTGCGAACGCCGTAAGTAAAGGGGAGAAGTAAAGCATCAAAGCGATGGAACCGACAAATGATACGGCTTTGGTAATAATGGGAAGGATAGAAGAAACATAGTTCGTCTCTATTGTTGTTGCATCATTTGTAAGGGCAGAGAGATAGTCAGAAGTTGATTCATTCCTGAAAGTTGAAATGTTCTTGGATGAGAGGAGACTGAATGCTCTATCCTTGTATTGTCTCATGGCTCTTCTTACAAATCTCGGTTCTGAATGATAGTTTATAAAAGCCAGGACTGATACGAATACGATAGAGACAAGGCTGATGATAAATATCTGCTTAAGTGTGAATCTGCTCTGTCCTGATAAAAGATCGATAAGTTCCTTGATTATCCAGGAGACGATAAGTCCTGTTGTTCCTGTAAGAACTGATACCATAAGTGCTGCAAAAAAAGCGCAATGATTCTTCCTGTGGAATTGTGATAACAATTCCGCATTTATTGATTTCTTATTCATTGTTGTTTACCTCATTTATTTATGGATTCCCAAAGCTTTAAAAGTTCGTCTGAATCTAAGATCTTTATCGTATTTATGATGCTCTCTATGCTGGTCTTTCCTGTCGTGTCAGAAGCCATGCATGCGTCTTTGATGTCGATGAATCTCTCATTTCTGGTATCGTAGTCAGGTGCAAGATCGAATCTTGCGGCCAGATCTCTTGCCTGTTTCAGATATTCCGTTGCCTTTTTCTTGTTCTTTTTCTGAAGTTCGACATAAGAAAGTCCTGTAAGATACAGGCTGTCTATCCTGTCGAGGTACATCGGTGCATCACTTTTTCGAAGATACTTATTCTCATCAAGCCCCATCTTAAGGATGTCCCTTGCATCATCATATCTTCCGGTCTTGGAATAGGAGTACGCCTTGGCAATGATAAGATTTATCCTGTTGCCGATATGGCCTACAAATGCATAGGACAGATATGTCTCTGCTTCTTCATATTCTCCCATGCTTACCAGGATCTGGCCTATCTGTGAATTATATATGTAGCCGGCATTATGTGCTTTATAAAGCTCCAGACTCGTCTTAAGGTCTCCCGTCATCTGATAGATGCTTGCCAGTTGTCCGTAAAGCGTGGTTGCATCAACATTCGGATCGGTATTCTGCGGAACGAGTCTTATTGCCTGCTCATATAGCTGCTTGGCTCTGTTACAAAGATCGTGATCTATTTCAAATCTTGCACTGAATGATCTGTACATATATGCACATTCACTTACTATCTTGAAGTTGTTAGGATACTTCTTGAGTGCCTTCTCGGCTTCTGACAGTGCATCGGGATCCATCTTGTCCGTAAGTTTGCGAAGATGATCGGAAAGAACTTCTATCCTGTTATCCCTGATATCAAAGCCGACCAAAACATCCAGCGAGACATCGAAGAAATCGGCTATTTCCATCATTAATGTAAGTTCCGGATTCGAGATCCCCGCTTCCCACTTGTGGACTGCTCCGACCGTAACTCCGAATACATCAGCAAGCTGTTCCTGAGTAAGTCCTCTTTCTTTACGAAGGTTTCTTATATTTGAAGGAAGATTGCTTTTCATCTTTGTAATTCTCCTATACTTTTAGTGTTGGTCCAACTGTCTTAATTGTATAGTACTCTTTCTCGAAAATGAATACACCGCTAATACAATTAGGGTATGTTTTATTATACCAATGGTATAATTCTCGAAAATTTAAATAAATAATGAATATATTGCAATTAAACGATAAAGCTCTGCCTTAACAATTAGTTTATGATATAATCAAATCAGTATTATAGATTTGGACGGTTAAAGGTGAACTCGTGCGGGGGTAGAGTGGCTTTGGCTGGTGTCTCCGTACATAAGCAATAGAAATAATTTCGTAAGGAGAAATCTTATGGCATTATTTACTAAATCTGTTAAATACGAAGATATATTGAAAACTGCAAAGGAGAAAGCAGATCAGGTTAAATATGTCGGTAATACGATAACGCGATATCAGATGCTCCAATATCTGTATCAGTATTATGCGGGCAAAAGGGGATCGGTAGATTTTCACGATGTAATGGATATCATTGAGAAGCTTTATATGGGCGGTCACATAAAGGAATGATCCTGATAATAAGATATATTCACACTCTTCGGTCTTATTCCGGAGAGTGTTTTTTATTCTCGAAAAGAAGTTGTGAGTTTTTTTGTTAATAAACAAATTACAAATGTATCATTTTTTTATGATTTGCTAAATGATATAATTTTTCTATACAGTTTTTACTGTGAAGCATCAGGTCAAGGAGAAATTCGATGCGAAGGAAAAGATTAGCGGTTTTTGCAGGTCAGGTAGACGAGAGTCGACAGAGCAGGTTTGTAAAAGGCCTTATGGAACGCGCTTTTTTACTTGATTTTGATGTTTGCTTTTTTTCAATGTATCGTAAATACCAGGATAACGAACTTAGAGAGAAAGGTGAGATGAATATCTTTAATCTCTTTAATCCGAACGGTTTTGACGGTGTTGTTATCCTGAAAGACAGTATCCAGACTTCCAATTCATCCAATGATCTTGAACGTAAACTTGAAGAAGAGTTTAAAGGTCCGGTCCTTATAATAGACCGTGAAAGTGAGCATTTCCCAAGTGTTTTCGAGAATGATTATATAGCAATGTGTGAAGTCGTATCACATATGATCGAAGTGCACGGATGTAAGGACATAGGTTTTGTTTCAGGAAAGAAATGGCACAGACATGCCGTGAGCAGACTTGATGCTTATAAAGATACCATGGAAAAGCACGGACTTACGGTTGATGAGAATAGGATCTTCCACGGTGATTTCTGGTATGACAGCGGAAGATTTGCCGTCAAACAGTTTGTTCAGGAAGGCGGTCTTCCTGAAGCAATAGTCTGCGCTAATGACGAGATGGCAATAGGCGTCTGCTCGGCTCTCGAAGATATGGGGATCGATATTCCGGGACAGGTTGCCGTAGCGGGATTTGATTCATCTGAAGAAGGAAGGCTCAGTCCAAAGTGCATCACGTCATCTGAACTTCCTTATGAAGATATCGGTTCATATGCTGCTTATTATATGGATTGTAAGGTTAATGGCGTAGAACCTGAGCCTTATAAGACCCGTCCGAGATTTATGAACGGAGAGACTTGCGGTTGTAAGGAACCTGATCTTTCATCATATTTCCCGAGACGTAAGATATGGGCGACCAACAGGATGGAGATTTATGTCGGCGATATTTACAGCATGATGTCGAGGGACCTTATGGCACAAAATGATCTGGAGGGATTCTTCGGAACATTATATTCTTATTCCAATCAGATCAAGGATGTAAAGAGGTTTTCGCTTTGTATGTGTGATACTTGGCACTATCTTGACAGTGATCCGTCTATCCATGTCAAGAATGAAGGATATACACCTAAGATGTTCCTTGCCGTTGATTATAATATTTCAGGCACTTCAGGCGGTGTAAGGCTTGACAGTTCGTTCGAGACAGAAAAGCTCCTTCCGGGATTGGGAGAAGAGGATGATAAGCCGGGAGCTTATTTCTTTACACCTGTTTTTTGTGAATCGGAATGTTTCGGTTATGCGGTATTGAGTTTTGGAGATCTTGTAAAGAGTTATGCTCCTGAATACCGTGTCTGGATCGAGTCTGTTTCCGAGAACCTGGAGACATTAAGACGTACTATGGAACTCGAGTCTTATAGGAAAAAGGTCGAGGCGATCCGAACAAACAGATTTGCTGCAAGTAACAGAGTATATGAGAACCTCTCAGAGGAGGAGAAAAAGGAATGTGACCTTACTGCCAGGATCCTTGATGAGAACCTGTTCTCCTATGTTTATCAGCCTATCGTACGTGCATCTGACGGAGAGATCTTTTCATATGAAGCACTGATGCGTTCTACGACTGAAGAGAGAATAAGTCCGCTTCAGATCATCAAGTATGCAAATATCATGGGACGTCTTTATGATGTTGAGAAGGCTACCTTTACCAATGTATTTACTCAGGTCAGTAATGAAGCGGAAAAGTTCAGTGGCAAGAAAGTATTTATCAACAGTATTCCGGGAATGATACTGGATAACGATGTTGTTACTAAGCTCAACAGTATCTATGCAAAGGTCAAGTCTCCTATCGTAGTTGAGATGACCGAAGAGACTGAACTTAAGGATGATGAGCTCGAGAGGACCAAGCAGAATTTCAAAAAGCGTGGTATCGAACTTGCGATCGACGACTACGGCACAGGTTATTCGAATATCAATAATATCCTTCGCTACGTGCCTAACTACGTTAAGATAGACAGATCTCTTCTTACCGATATCGACAGCAAACCTCAAAAGCAGCATTTTGTAAGTGAGATCATTAATTTTTGTAAGGATAACGGAATCCTTTCACTTGCTGAAGGTATCGAGACTCAGGAAGAACTCCGTACTGTAATCCTTATGGGTGTTGATCTTATCCAGGGCTACTACACGGCTCGTCCTGCAGCAGAGCCATTGCAGAAACTTGATGAGAAAGTTCGAAGTCAGATCTGCATCTATGCTAAGGAAAAAGAAGACGGAGATGAAAAACAGGTCTATATGGCAGGAAGCAGCAACAGGATCTCTCTTGCTCTTCTTGTTAAGTACGGTTGTACTGATATAGTTGTCGGTAAGGAAGATGCAGTATTTAAGAATGTATCTGTTATAGGCGCTCCTAATCTTAAGACGGATATGAACCTTCGCGTTCTGTCAGGTTACAATGGTGAGATAACATTGGAGAATGTATGTCTTTCCAATATCAAGGGCAGACCGAGTATCGACATCCTGGAAGGAGCCAATGTAACACTCAGACTTGAGGGCAACAGTATCCTAAGAGGCATGGGTATAAGAGTTCATAAGGATTCCACGCTGAGGATAGAAGGTGACGGTAATCTTTCCATTGATATCGATCATCCTAAGTATTACGGTATCGGAAATGATATTGAGTCGGAACACGGCAAGATCTTTTTCGAGCAGGATGGAAAGATCACAATACATGGTAACGGACATGAAGGTGTATGCATAGGATCGGGACTTGGCGGACCGATAAAGATCTCGAAGGGACTTTTTGTCATCAAGTGCGGCGGTACGAGATGCTGCGGAATCGGAGCATTTGATTCAGATCATCCTATTGAGATCGTTAACTGCAGTATCGAAGAAGATATAAGCACCAATTTCGGATTGGGAATAGGTCACTTTGACAGTTCGTCCGATGTCTACATTAACAAATCCTGGATAAGGATCAACGGCGGCGGAAATAAGTTCGTCGGAATCGGATCTGTAGACGGATCGAATTCAAAGGTGAAGGTTGAAGATGCAAGTATCGAGATAGGTATCCGTTCTAATAAATCCACATGTCTTGGTACTCTCAAGGGAGAGTCAAATATCGATCTGGAATATGCCGGAGTTACTCTTGAGAATACCGGACGAGAAGCGATGGCATTCGGAGGCGTGGAACAGCATACCACTTTGGATATAGAGAATGCTGATACTCATGTTGTCCTTCATAATAATCTGGGCAAGGAAACATATGCTTCAAAAGAAGATATGAAGATCATCAATGCAAGGCTTAATGTACTCGTTAATGAAAAAGAAGTAAGACGTGAGCTTACATACGGTTGATTTGCTCCTATAGTAAGCTTACAGATCCTTTGGATATCGAAAACAGTGACGATATCCTTGAAGCAATAGAGGATAACTTCATCGTCGGTAAGTAATATCAGTTTGAGACTATCGGAGCGTCTGTTTAAGAGCAGGCGCTCTTTTTATTGTTGACGTATATGATGTGTTGCTTTATAATCCCATAAAACTAAACACGAGGTACCAGGATAATGTTCGCTATGTTCAACAACATAATGAATAAGCAGCAGGCACAGGCAAGATCGAGCATCCGGCCTGAGTTTAAGCGTACCTGAATATCGAGTATTATTTGAAAACCAGACGGCCGGCAGCTCAGTAGTTGTCGGTCGTTTTTTATTGGAAAGGAGGAACGCAGTATGTCAGAACAGCAATGTGAATGCGACCAAAAGAACGAAGAAGATCAGCAGATAAAGGAGAAATACTATGAGATCAATAGACAAAACGGTTCTGGCAGATTACGATGCCGGAATAGAATTCGGAAGACTGCGTTCCGGAGTGGGACGCATAGAGTTTGATTATACAAAAGAGTTGTTACTTAAGAACCTGCCTAAGCCTCCGGCGGTCATTTATGATATCGGAGGAGCGTATGGCGAGTATTCATGGTGGTTGGCGTCATTGGGCTACGAGGTCCACCTTTTTGACCTGTCGGAGAAGAACATAATGATGAGCGAGATGCTCCGTGATGAGTATCCCGGAACGGAGCTGGCTTCACGTGAAGTTTGTGACGCCAGATCTGTACCGAGAAAAGATGCGACAGCTGATGCTGTTTTACTGATGGGTCCTTTGTATCACATACTTGATCGTGAGGACAGGCTTACTGCGATAAGGGAGAGCAGAAGGCTCTTAAAACCCGAAGGTCTGCTATTTGCCGGAGCACTTACTCCTTTTTCCGTGTTACTTCATAATATAACGGTCTATGAACCGAATGTAGAAGGTGGCAAGAGAAGACTTGAAGATCCCATATTCCTTAATATGGTCAAACGGGAACTTACGGATGGTCACCACGATAATCCGGGACATATAGCGTATGCCGGTATCGGAAGTTCTCATCTTCATACTGCCAAGGAACTTAG
The DNA here is from genome assembly GCA_947165785.1 of uncultured Clostridia bacterium. GTDB lineage: Bacteria > Bacillota > Clostridia > Saccharofermentanales > Saccharofermentanaceae > Saccharofermentans. The sequence goes on from CAMVBS010000007.1 coordinate 39,137, forward strand.
GGAGGAACTTAAACTCGGAGGCTTTGAAGAAACAGAAGTTCATGGCGTTATGGGAGGAGCATGGCTTGCCAAAGATCTCGACAGTCTGTGGGAAAATGAAAGTTCACGTGAGGCATTGATGAATACGATCAGACTTTTGGACGGACATGAGGAGATACTGGGGCTTTCAGGGCATCTCCTTGGCATATCAGTAAAATAGTTCCTGTTAAGTTTTTGATATTAATATATATTTATGAGTGGTATTGGTATAATCTTCTTGAAAAGGTGCATGAACTAAGGGGATACGTTTTATGAGTAATGAGATTGTTAAACATGTTTGTCCTACATGCGGAGGAAATCTTCGCATAGATACCGATAAACAGATGTATGAATGTCAATTCTGCGGTGTGACGTTCGATTATGATTATTTCCGAGAGGACAATGTACTTAGTATTGCAGATAAGGCTCTTTCTATCGGAGAGTTTATTTCTGCCAAGAATGCCTATGACTTTATGCTTACCAAGGAACCGCATAACTTCAGGGCTCTTAGGGGAAGTGTTCTTGTCAGCCTTAAGATGAATGCCGCGAAAGATCTTGCGATCATTGATAAGTATTATGATATCAGTAATCGTTCAAAGCCTGATGAGGCTATCGATAAGGCTATAACTGATGCTATGCCTGAGAACAAGGAATATTTTGAGGTCATGAAGAAACTGGTCGATACCGGCCTGGAGTACGTCGATCAGGATAATATGGCCAAGGAATACAAATCTGCCAAAGATAAGGGACTTAGTAAAATTGAGTCTAAAGAGAATGAGAGAGACGGAGTTGATCAGGAACAGACCAAGTCATCACCTGTCTTTATTGCATTATCTGTCTTTATTGTGTTGTTTGCCTGGGTTCTGATCTCTTTTTGTGTATTTGCGACTGTACATAAAAATCCTTATGACAAACCTACGACAAGAAGTAATATCATTACGTCCAATTATTCTTCAGGTTTTTCTGTGCAGCGTAATGATGCTGGTACGTTATCATATAGGTTCGACCCGCAGGCAGCAGAAAAAGCGAGAGAAAAGTGGGAGGAAGAAGAAAGGGAAGCAAAGCGTGAACTGAAGAGAAAGAAAAGTGAGTGGGAGAAAGAACATGAGGGAGATAAGAAAGTGCTTGCATTTAATCTTATCTTGGCTTTCTGTATCGGTGCTGGTACCATTCTTCTTCTTGTCCGTAGAAACAGAGGATACAACAAGATCTTATCCGGCCTTCGAGCTGATGTCGAGAAGACAAATAAAATGCTCCGCGAGACCGAAGAGAGGATGGAGAAATTACGGATGCAACTTCGACAGTTATACATTAAACTGAAGGAGCTTGATCCGACAACAATAAATACTGAATGATCTTCGTGATCGTTCAGCATTTTTTTCATAATATATCAGACTACGAGCTTCTCTGCTTCGTCAGGAGGTAACGGACGTCCCCATACGAACCCTTGGATAAAATCGCAATTGTTAGTCTTTAGTGTCTCGATCTGGTCAGGAGATTCAACACCTTCGGAGATGACCTTGAGGTTAAGGATGTGACCGATCGATATGATAGTCGATACATACTGTTTGGAAGACTCGCTGTCGTTCATTACATCGATAAATGACTTATCGATCTTAAGGATATCAGCAGGCAATATGTTGAGATAACTTAGCGAAGAATAACCTGTTCCAAAGTCATCTATGGCGATCTTTATTCCCATATCCTTGATCTCTTGGATGCACTGGAGAGCTTTCTCGGCTGAGTCGATCATTATCGATTCAGTGATCTCGATCTCCAGGTGATCTGCAGGGACATTATGAGATTCGATGATGCTCTTTATGTCTTTAAGAAAATCGTTCTTCATAAGGTGCCTTACTGATACATTGACACTTATGACAAGGTCGTTATCGCCTTTCTCGAGAAGTTTTTCCAGAAATTCCACTGCCAATGTAAATACCCGCAGATCGATCTTATCGATAAGGCCCGTGTTTTCAGCAATTGGGATGAATTCAGCAGGACTTATGAAAGCACCGTCTGAATCACGCATTCGTGCGAGGGCCTCAAATCCGCGAAGACTCTTATCCATGTCATACTGCGGCTGAAGGTAGAAAAATACGGTATTTGTATCAAGTGCAGTACGGATCTTGTCCTCGATCTCTTTGTTCTTTTTTACATCAAGATGTTCAGGTAAGAAGCGTACGGCGCTGTTTGTATTGTCTTTTCTCTTTGCCTCCTGCATGGCCGCATCGGCATATGCGATCATGACTTTGTAATCCTCTGTATCTTTAGGAAACTCGGAATAACCGAAATATGCAGTGAGATAATAATCGCAATCATCGATAGTCATTTTCCTCTCGAGTTCGCTCTTATACATGGCTATCGTGTTATCGAGTTCACTTTGTGAATCATATTCGGCGATGATAAGAAGAAACTCGTCACCTGCTATACGGGCAATATAATCACTTGTCATTGTAGCCCATGTATCAGCTATTTTTCTCCACCTGGTTGCAAGCTCGATAAGGACCTTGTCGCCTGCGTTACGGCCCATTGTCTCATTGATGCTCTTGAAATTATGAAGGTTTATGGAAACAACAGTTATCTTATCTGTATCTTTGACAAGGTTCGAAAGGAGCTCATCAATTGCAAATCTGTTAGGAAGACCTGTGAGGTTATCTGTTACAGCCTGTCTTCTGATGCTTTGCTGATATTTGTTTATGCTGTTGTTCTTAACAAAGATTATCGTTATGGCGATGATCGTTACGAGGTTACCGAAAAGACCCGGAATACTGGTAAGATTTCCGATCTTAACGATCGTGATGATAAGCATAGGAAATTGCGTAGCCAGGATACCGAGCGACGTAAAGTATCCGACTTTGGAATATAAGACCACAAGAAATATGATGCAGATATTAGCTATTGAGGAAAAGATACCTACGAAAGCCGACAGCGGAACAGGAAGACCGAACACAGCGATCGTGCCGCTGGATCTCGAAGCATTTACGACCAAAAATGAAGCGATAAAATATAAGGCTATAAAAAGGACAAAGAACCCCTTTGGAGTGTCTTGACCGTATGAGATATTCTTAAGCGCCAGGTCACGTTTCTTCCTGCCGCTCTTAAGCTTATCCTTATCCATGATCTGCCCCCGTGCACACAAACACTAACTTTTCCGTACACTTCATATACCATTGCCCTATTTGATTGTATCACAAAGATTTTTTACATTCTATTTGGAAGGCCCCCCAATACGTCATTGTTCAGAAATATTTAACATTTGCCGTCCTTTGTTATTCTCGATGAAAGAAAAGGAAGTCTTATGATATCCTTTTTAGAGAGGTAGTCTTTCTTTGGAGATCGATATGCTAAAAAATGAACTGATAATCGATGCGATAAAATACATAACTGAGCTTTTCCGTGATAATTCGGACGGGCATGATACTGACCATTCCTTGCGTGTCTATCGTAATGCGATGAAGATCGCAGAAGGGGAGAATGATCCTGACATCCGTGTTGTAGCGCTTGCTTCGCTCCTTCATGACGCGGATGATCATAAACTCTTTGATACAAAGGATAATGAGAACGCCAGAAGATTTTTGAGGGAGCATGAGATAGCTGATGACACGATCGAACAGATCTGTGAAGTGATCAACTGTGTATCTTTCAGTAAGAATCGCGGCATTGCTCCAAAGACCCTTGAAGGCAAGATCGTTCAGGATGCCGACAGGCTCGATGCTCTTGGAGCGATAGGTATTGCGAGGACATATGCTTATGGCGGAAGTCACGGCCGCTCCATCGATATGTCTAATCAGCATTTTTACGATAAGCTTCTGCTCTTAAAAGATGAGATGAATACGAAGACCGGCAAGCAGATGGCGCTAAAGCGTCACAGGTTCATCGAGGATTTCATTATGGAATTCAAAGAAGAAACAGGCAGTATCGGTATCTCAAAGTGATATAATATCTGACATAAAAGAACTCGAGGAGATATATGGAGGCGATAATTCTTAACGGACCGATGGGAGTCGGTAAGACAACTGTCGGAAACATCCTTGCCGAGCGGCTTCCCGGAACCGCCTTTATTGACGGTGACTGGTGCATGGATCTGCATCCCTTTGTCGGAAACGATGCGACAAGGGCCATGGCGGCAGATAATATCCTTCATATGGCCGGTAACTATATGGCGTGTCCTCATTGTAAGGGGATAATCATCGTCTGGCTGATAGACGTCGATAACGTTTTCGAGAGGCTTAAAAAGGGACTTTCAGATCTCGGCCTTAAGGTAAAGACCGTCACTTTGGTATGCGCTCAGGAGCAATTACGAAAGCAGTGGCAGGAAGATACCGTATGTCCCTGGAGAACGGATGATCTTTTGGAAGTAAGTTTAAGATCTTTGCCTTTTTTTCTCGAAAAAGCCGATCAGATAGACATTACGGGGTTAACTTCCCAAGAAGCCGCAGATAAGATCATAAAGGAGAAAAATCTATCATGGTAATACTTACTGATGCCGACGGAGTACTCGAAGATCTTACTCAGGCCTGGGTAGAACTCATAAATGAGAAATACGGTACTTCCGTAAGATATGAGAATGTCAGGGATTGGGACATGTGCAAGTCTTTTCCGGAACTTACCAGAGAACAGGTATACGGAACCGAACTTGATGATGAACTGTATGACAGGATGGGACCAATGGAAGGTGCACCTGAATGCATCAAAAGGCTCATCGATAACGGCCATGAGGTCTATGTGGTAACCAACACTCCGTATCAGGTCATAAATGCGAAGGTCGAGAAGGTCATCTTCAGATATTTTCCGTATCTTACCTGGAAGAACATCATCGTGACATCCAATAAGAAATTGATCAAAGGTGATGTCCTTATCGATGACGGCATTCATAATCTCATCGGGGGCGAATATAAGAAGATCCTTTTCACGGCACCTTATAATGAAGACTTTGATGCCGCAGGCAATGGTATGACAAGAGTCAGCGATTGGAAGGATATAGAGAAGGTATTCGAAGAAATGGGTGCATTTTAAGAACAGCAGGAGTTAGAGATATGAGGATTATTTTTGTAAGACACGGAGAACCTGATTATGAGCATGACTGCCTTACCGATAACGGCAAGGTGCAGGCTCTCTCAACAGCAGAAAAACTTAAGGACGAGACAATAAGTGCCATCTATTCTTCTCCGCTCGGAAGGGCCAAGATCACGGCTTCCTATACTGCAAAAGAGCAGGATGTTCCGGTTCAGGTACTTGATTTCATGCATGAGATCGACTGGGGCAGTAAGAGCGGCGGGATGCTTGAATATGACGGTCACCCGTGGACTCTTGCGTATCAGCTCCTGACGGAAGAACCCGGATATATCGGAAGTGACGATTGGAAGGATCACGGTTATTTCAAGGATAATCTGTGCACTGACTACTACGATAAGATCGCTTCCGGGTTTGATGAGCTCCTGGAAGGATACGGACTTAAAAGGGAGGGGAAGCTCTATCGCTGTATAAAAGAGTGCAACGATACTATCGCTGTTTTTGCTCATGGAGGATCAGGAGCATTTGTCCTGTCTCATCTTTTCAGTCTGCCGCTTCCGTTCGTGCTTACATCGCTTCCTTTTGGTGTGTGCTCCATTACTACGGTAGATATGTCCGTTGTTAATGAAGACATGATCCTTCCAAGGTTTGAATGTTTTAATGACATGAGTCATTTGGGACAGGTGAGAAAAGAGGGCCTCAGGTTCGGCAAGTAAGACTATTGGAACTTAATTCGTTTTTGCTATAAAATCAACTTAAAGTAACTAGAGAAAGAGGTTTCTTATGGAAGGTTTTACTTATGATGATCTCAGAAAATGGATCGATGAAGCACTGGATCAGGGGATTCCTGAAGGTGTAGTAGCGCTTAATTTCAATCTCTATGATGATGAAGAAGGGGACTGGTCTTCAGATGTTATCGGTGCATCGAGCTTTGATATGAATAATGATGACTGGGCGTGTGATGAGGTAACTGATTTCGGAACCAGGGAAGAACCTTTTTCATGGCATGACGGTGATAAGGACTGGGAAGAGATCTTACAGGAATTCAAGGATTATATTGGAAGATATCTTATTGAAGGAAAGCATGCCGAGAAACTTAAGGAATACAAAGCGATAGGTGTAGGATTTGTAGACGGGGAGATAGAACTCTTCGTTCCGAACGATCAGGAGTGATCGATATCAAATGCATAATAAAGGGGGACCTCACTTGGAAGTGAGATCCCCCGTTTTGTTATCGGTAATTATTCTAACGATCAATCTGTAAAGGAAGGAGCAGGGATCGTATCAGATGCTGTCTCCTCAGGAGTTGTGATCGTAGGATTCGGGAATTCGAAAGAAGAGGAAGCCTGAACGAGCTTAGCCTTCTCAGCAGCAAGTTCCTCAGCCTTACGAAGTTCTTCGGCAGCAGCAGCGGCAGCGGCCTTAGCTTCTTCCTCAGCCTTACGAGCGGCAGCGAGAGCTTCTTCAGCTCTCTTAGCAGCAGCGTCAGCCTTTTCCTTAGCCTTGGCAGCAGCGATCTTTGCAGCTTCTTCAGCTTTCTCTGCAGCGATCCTCTCGTCTTCTTCGATCTTCATCTTATTGGCTTTCTCGTAAAGCTCTTCAGCCTGCTTTGTTGCAAGTTGAGCTTCCTCGAGTTTCTTTGCAGTGCTCTCTACGAGCTCTTCAGCCAATACAGCAGCATTCTTTGCTTCCGTCTCGGAATCCTCAGCTGCTTTTCTTGCTTTTTCTTCAGCTCTCTTAAGAGAAAGCTTAGCATCCTGCTCTGTCTTCTTCTGAGAAGCAAGAGCCATAGCTTTTTCAGCCTTCTCGGCTGCGAGCTTAGCTGCTTCAGCGGCCTTGTTAGACTCAGCCTGTGCTTCTTCAGCAGCCTTAAGTGCCGTGTTGTACTCTTCTTCAGCAAGGGAAGCAGCCTTATTAGCTTCTTCCTCAGCCTTGATAGCTGCTTCGCGTGCTTCACCGGATTTGATAACGGCGAGTCTTGCTTCTTCAGCCTTGGCAGCAGCGCTCTCTGCATCTTTGACAGCGCGGCTCTCACGGAACTTAGCCTGATTAAATTCGTACTTAGCTTTATCAGCTGCAACACTTGCTGCGGACTTTCCTCTGCCCGGAACGAATTTAGGTTCTGCACTTGCCTCTGCTACAGGTTTCTTCTCTGCTGCAGTCTCAGTGTTCTCACGCTGATCGGCAAGATACTGTGCGCGGTTGATGGATAGTGCCGGCGGTCTCTTGATAGGAGCCTTCAAACCATTATTGCTGGTGTTGTTGTTCTTGTCATTGTCATTGGAAGATTTACGTGATTCTTCCATTGCCTTACGAGCTTCGATCTGAGCCTTAGCAGCTGCAGCGCGCTCTCTAGCATAGTTGGCGGTATCGATGCTTGAAACCATCCTGTCTTTTGGAGATGAAGTATTCCCCTTAATACTTCCGGTGTTAGCGCCTGCCATTGACAACTCAAGACTTGGGGCCCCAATCCCCCCGTCTATCTTGTTCTTAATAACATCCAAAATATGAGCCATGAATATCACCCTACTTACTTAAAAGTCAAAACGTGCTGATAAGTAAATTATATATTGTTAACATAATATTTCAAGTATGTTTCTAAATTGTGAATGACCACAGAGTCATAAAAAGTGCGTAAATTTGACAAGAAAATTTGAGCCTCGGCCGACTTAATCGCGCTTTTATGAGAGAACTAAAAAAATCATAAGAAAATTAGGACGGTCTTTCCGTGAGAATACGGTTTTCGAACGAAATTTATGTTTTTCGAGAGTAAAGAAGTAGAATACTATGAGAAAAGACAATAACAGAAATCGAGGTATGGATCATGGATCTGCAAAATGCATGTAAAGAACGCTTTTTAAGGTATGTTAAGGTAGATACTGCTTCCGATGAGAATTCAGGAACTCATCCGAGTACAAAGGGACAGTTCGATCTGGCGCATATGCTTGTTGATGAACTTAAAAAACTCGGCGCAGACGATATCTTTTTCGATGAAGAGCATTGCTATATATATGCCGTGATAAAGGGAAGAGAGGATCTTCCTAAGATCGGATTTATATCTCATATGGATACTTCGCCTGATGCGTCAGGCAGGGGAATAAAGCCTCAGATCCATGAGAACTATGACGGTGGGGACCTCGGACACATAAAAGTCGATGAGTTTCCGGAGCTTAATCTGTACATCGGTCAGACACTGATCACTTCAGACGGAAGTACGCTTTTGGGCTCTGATGACAAATCAGGTATAGCAGAGATCATGACCATGGTCGAATACTATATGACTGAAAGATCTGAGGAACATGGAGATATCCTTGTGGCATTTACTCCTGATGAAGAGATCGGGGAAGGGACCATGTTCTTTGATCTGGATAAGTTTAAGGCCGATTTTGCATATACCGTTGACGGCGGTATCCTGGGGGAACTTTCATACGAGAATTTCAATGCGGCCTCTGCGATCATTACCATAAACGGTAAGAGCGTTCACCCGGGCGAAGCATACGGCAAGATGGTAAATGCATTGAGGGTTGCGGGAAGGATAGATTCTCAGATACCTTCTGACATGCGTCCTGAGGTGACGAGAGAAAGAGAAGGATTCTTTCATCTGACGGATATTACGGGTGACAACACTAAAGCAGTGATGAAATATATCATCCGTGATCATGACATGGAAAAGTTCGAACAGAAAAAAGAACTCATGCGTAAGGTGTGCAGTGATAACGGAGCATATGTGGACATCAAGGATACCTATTACAACATGCTCTCGAAGATAAAGCCGCATATGCATATTGTCGAGCGGGCTAAGGATGCAATGAAGAAAGTTGGGGTCGAACCTTTGATCTTTCCGATAAGAGGAGGGACTGACGGAGCGATGCTCTCGTTTAAGGGACTTCCATGTCCGAATATATGCGCGGGCGGTCATAATTTCCACGGCGAATACGAATTTGTCAGTGTTCAGGCAATGGGAAAGATCGTGCAGATACTTATAGAGATAGCCGGAAATAAAAAGTGAGTTTAAGTCGAAACAGGTGCTTTTTTGCCCTGACTCCCGTATAATGTAAAAGGATAGAACGAAGAAGCGTGATGCATGAATTGACCAAGGGAGGTCTTTATGTCTACACCTCAGGAAAGAATAGAAGTCTTTAACGATACGATCGATTGGATCAACAGCGATCCTGACCTTTCAGCCTCGATCCCGATTGCAAAGAATCATACTGCTGTTTATTTTGCTGACCAGTATCCTCATTATATCTCCAGAGATATTCAGGATACGAAGGTCTACGTAACAGGCAACAGGAGCTTTGAAGCAGCGATGAAGCTTCATAAGGAAAATCCGACAGCAAAGATCGCGGTCATGAACTTTGCGAATTCCATTACGCCGGGCGGAGGGGTAAAGAACGGAAGTAATGCCCAGGAGGAGGCTCTTTGCAGGATCTCCACCTTGTATCCGCTTCTTTATCGCCATTACCTCGAAGATAATTTCTACAGTTATCACAGGAAGAAGAAGTCGCCTCGTGCAAGTGACTCGCTTATCTATACTTCAGGAGTCATCATTTGTAAGAGTGATGAAGATCATCCAAAGAGGCTCCCGAAGGAAGAGTGGGTCAGTGTGGATGTCATAACGGTTGCAGCTCCGGACCTTCGGGATCAGCCGAATGTCCACTTTGATCTGATAGGCGGCGGAACTGATATGACTGATGCCGAGCAGTTCGGTTACCACGTTAAAAGAGCGATCCATATCCTTACATGCGCAGCGGCTGAGGGAGCTGATATACTGGTCCTCGGAGCGTTCGGATGCGGAGCCTTCAGGAATAATCCGGAGGTGGTTGCCAAAGCTTATAAGGTTGCTTTGGAGGTATTCCCGAATGTGTTCAGTAAAGTGGAGTTTGCAGTTTATCGTCCTGCTTCGGGAAGTGTAAACTACGATATCTTTAAGAAGATCCTCGGTTGACGGATATTATTGAGCAAAACTAAAACAGCGGCCTTATTGACCGCTGTTTTTATTTATAAGCTACTACTGTAAGCATCACCAGATCGGTATCTCCGGTATTCTTGATGCTGTGTTCCGAATCCTTCGGACAGATATGACAGATGCCTTCGTGAAGTTCTTCTTCAACTCCGTCACATATCGCAACACCCGTTCCGGATAAAACGTAGTTAACATCTACACTTGCAACCTGCTTATGAGGACCGATCGATCCTCCCGGGTGAATCCTTGTCGGAACGACCTTAGCTTCAGGACTCGAAAACATCCTGACTGCCATGGTTCCTTCACCGCAGTTTTGACAATCTATCGTATATTCTCTGATCTCATTAAAGTCGATACGCATAACGCCCCCCCCGTAATGCTTGATTTCCCCTATGTTATCGCATTATGTTCATTTGGTCAAAATGCTTATCGAAAATGTCAGATGAATGTAATACGGAATGCTTTGTCTTAAGATACTCAGCCTGCGAATACGAACATCTTAAGAAGCGCGAGTATCAGAAGATGAAGCGGATAGAATATATAGAAGAACCATTTGTGGATCGGTGAACTGCTTCCTTTCTTGCCGTTATAGAAGAATATGAGAAGGAGCGGCACGAGGACGACACCGAGCTGGAATAAGTTCTTCAGGAAACTGTCCAATATGAGGCAGAAGGCTACTTCCGTAGCAGCTATGATGGCGAAGGATACCCATTTTGCCACCGGCTTTTCTCTGTAGATGAAGCTGAAAAGCGCCCAAAGTATCGTGAAGATCGGCCAATCGCCGAATAATGAGAGCGCACATAGGAGGATCACGAATATTACTTTGATAGCTTTATGGACCTTAAGCTTGTCCCACATCCAGACTGTTATAAACGCGAGAAACAAGGTGAATATCATTCCGAACATGAGAGTAGGGAAAGTCCTTGTTTCATATAATGAGTATGCGACCCATGATATCAGTGCGAATATACCAAGTCTTAAAGCATACTTTTTCTTGTCACGTGTATAGTAATAACCCTCAGCGAGAAGGACCGCCATCGAAGGTCCCGTAAGTCGTCCGATGAAGTGCATGATCTGGCCCGGGACCGATAAAGTCGGAACAAATGACCAGGCCAGGTGGTCGATCAGCATTGCAAGTATAAGTACATATTTGATCTGATTACGATTTAAGATCTTAAGTGTCATATCGAAAAAGTGTTGACCTTTCTGTTTTTGAAGTAGCAAAGTTCTCTGACTCCGACAGCCTTTAAAAAATCTGTCATCTCAGGGATGAGGCGTCCGAGGTTATCCTTTGTGTGAGAGTCGGAAGATACTGTGATGAGCTTTCCGCCCATCTTAAGATATCTGTCGATCACCTTGGCGTCAGGCATTGAGTTACGCCTGTAGGAAGTGGATGTATTAATTTCCAGTGCCTTTTCCTTAGCTATCAGCACCTCAAAGAACCTGTCGAACTCAGAAGGACAGTCATCGTAGCACATGTTTGTTACACTGTCTGGGTTGCGCTTGTTTACATAGTCATAGTGAGCTGCAACATCAAAGTTGTTGCATTTTTCCACCATCTCCGCCATCTTTGCCATGTATTCCGCGTGGCGCTCTTTGACGGGGAGTTTATAGACAACGTCGCTATAAAAGACATCCACTCCTCTGAAAAGATGGTTGCTCAGAAGGACGATATCAAACGGAGCAGATCCCGCGATCTCATCTATTTCCGAAGCTGTGTGTGTCTGATATCCGAACTCAATACCCATTAGAAGATCAAGGTCCGAAGGACATCTTTCTTTCCAACTGCTGAATGTCTTTGTATAAAGGCCCAGATCAAAAGTCTGGATGTTATCATTCGGATCCGGATTTTTATACTCGAAGTGCTCGGTTACGGCAACCATGGAAAGTTCCTTTTTTACGGCTGTGTCCATCAATTCTTCTATCGACATCTCGGCATCCGGTGAGAATACCTTTGTATGAGTGTGTAAGTCTGTATACATATTTTCCTCCGTTAACACAGCAATTATATATTTTGTGTCTTCTCGAAAAAAGTGACTGCAGTCACCATTAGAGATTAAAATTTAAAAAAACATGCGCGGTAACATATGGAACTGATATCAGATATTATTGAAAACCAATAATCTTTGATATAATTTTATCAGGCACATAATATAAGCGGTGGTTACATGGGCTCTTCACTTAATATGACTTCCATCTTCGGCACTGATTTTGTCGGGGTATTATTACTTCTCATAATCCTTATGACCAAAGGGTGGGTCTTGCCTGCCCGTAAGAAGGAGAGCAGGGCTCTTTTGATGCTGCTCATCTTCTCGATTCTGGACTGCTTATGTGATGCTCTGGTATCTCTCATTGACGGAAGGCCCGGATATTTCATTCATTTCCTAAGCGTTACGGGTAATACTTTTTTGTACGTATATAATCTCGTAGTCGGTATATGTATCATATATCTTGTCATAAAGCATATCGGAAAAGACGTTCCCAAACTTCAGATCGTATTCTTTTCTTTTATAACTTTTGTGGAAGCAACTTTGCTTGTGGTTAATCTTTTTACTCCAATGGTATTTGAGATTGATGAAGCGAATGTATATCACAGGGGAGAGTATTACTATCTGTTCATACTTGTCGGATTCTTACTGATCTTATACGGCTTCATATTCTATTTTATATCAAAGTTTAAGAGCCCTTCGCTTCGTTATTTCCCGGCATGGCAATTCCTGTTCCCGATCCTTTTAAGCCTTTTGATCCAGGTAAGGGTGTATGGAATATCGCTTCAGCCTGTGAGCTTTGCGATCGCTTTTACGGGACTTGTCATCTGCCTTCAGAATGAGTGCATATATATCGATAAGCTTACAGGTGTATATAACCGTTTTGAACTTGATAAGATCCTTAAGGAACTGTCATCGAGCAGGAAGGAACGCGTTGCGGCTTTGATGATCGACCTTAACGGATTTAAGCAGATCAATGACAGATTCTCGCATTCCGAAGGCGATTCTGCCCTCGTGGCATTCGCCGATATCCTTGTTGATGTCATAAAGACTGAGGGAACCGTAATACGATTTGCAGGTGACGAGTTTATCGTTATCATACGTAAGTTTAAGGGAACGGATATCTCCGAATATCGTGACAGGATCTTTAAGGCAGTAAATGATTACAATGATGCCTCAGGTAAGGACTATAAGTTGTCCGCTGCTGTCGGAGGGGATGTTTTCGAGTATGATAATGAAGATTCGATGACCTTCCTTGACAGGATCGATACTCTCATGTACAGAGATAAGGAGATCTATTACAATACTCACGACAGACGCAGATGATCAAATGATCATCATTGATGAGATTTCTTGAGCGTAACCGGATGCCATAGTTGTCATTATGTATACTGCTACGATGATGAGCCCGGTAAGATACATGGCACCTGATGTGATGCCTGTAATGATGAAAGCTTTTTTGTAACTCTTTTCCCTGTTCCGGCATACGAGGAATAATCCCAGTGTAACAAGTATCGGAGCAGAAAAACCCGATAAGAGCAGAACGCCGAATAGGACTATCCTTGGCATTGTCGTGAAATCTAATCTTGTGACTGTATCGACGGCATCAGAATTAAGATGTGTCGTTATAAGAAGCATTATGACTGACCTGAAATTATTGAGGAAATGTATGATCGCAGTAAGAAGGATATTGTTTTTCTTGGCCATAACGTAGGAAATGATCGTTCCCATAATGAAGATGCCGAGGAAACTCGAGATCGACAGATGGTTGACAGAAAACAGGAATCCTACTATCAATGCGATGACGAGATCGTTTCTGATACCTCGCATGCTCGACTGGATAACACCTCTATGGATGGCCTCCTCGCATATCGCAGGAACGATACTTACGATAATGATGGTAAGTAGCGGGTTGGTATTGGATACGATAGAAGTGTTGCGCTCAGCCAGAGCGTTAATAAGTTGCGGGAATACCAGGGCTGTTATCGCAGAACCGATCGAAGCAGCGGCAGCAGTACCGAATGTCAGGACAACGCAGCCGGCGACATCCTTGAAAGTCGGCTTTCTTATCGGGAATACTTCCTTGATCTTAACTCTGCAGATAACACACATCAGGACCGAACATGCAAGGAAGATGAATTCGTACATTGCCGTTCCGATAAGGCCGAATCTTCCGCCGAGGATCGGTCCGAGGAAGTAAAATATCGCGAGGATCGCTATGAAGAATATAATGCCCTTCCAAGGCTTGAGTCTTTGCTGATCAGTAAGTCTTTCCATAATCTGTCCCTTTTCATTTGATTTCATGGCAATTATTGCACAGAAATATTATTGTCGCAACAAAGCCTTCCCGGACGTTGCAAATCGCCCAAGGTATATTAGTTTAATTGTTCCGGGAAAACTGTTGCCTGATTATTAAACTACGTTGCCATCGATATTTCAAGTGCTTTTCTCGAAAACGTTTCGCCCGATAAGCCTTCTTGCGGTAGATTATTTTATATATTTATTGGTTTACGAGTATACGTTTTACGGTTTATGCCTTAATATGTTAAAACTACTCAAAATATAGAAACAGCGAGGATCCCGAATGGAAAAGACCTACAGAAATATTTTTAAAGAGATCGGCAAGACAGATGAAGAGATCGATAAGAAACTCAAAGAGAGTATATTCACCTTTTTCGAGGATAAGGAAGAGAAGATCTATTCTTCATCGGATGACATGGGATATCTTACTGATACGGGAAACAACGATGCACGTACAGAAGGAATGTCTTACGGCATGATGATGTGCGTCCAGCTTGATATGAAAGACGAATTCGACCGTATCTGGAAGTGGTCGAAGAAATACATGTATATGTCCGAAGGCGAGAACGAAGGCTATTTTGCATGGTCCTGCAGCACGGACGGCAAGAAGAATGCATACGGCCCTGCGCCTGACGGAGAGGAATTCTACGCCATGGCACTTTTCTTTGCTTCTCACAGATGGGGAGACGGTGAAGGTATCCTGGAATACAGCAGGGAAGCAAAGGATATCCTTCGTGCCTGCCTTCATAAGGGTGAGAACGGAAGAGCCGGGCATGCGATGTGGAATAAGGATAACGCCCAGATCTTATTTGTTCCGGGTTGTCCTTATACAGATCCTTCATATCATCTCCCGCATTTTTACGAACTGTTTTCCAAGTGGTCGTATGAGGAGGATCGAGAGTTCTGGGCAAGAGCTGCGCAGGCAAGCCGTGAATACCTTGTAAAGGCATGTCATGAAAAGACCGGACTTTGTGCGGAGTATGCGAATTTTGACGGAACTCCGATGAACAAGAAATTGCCTTGGGGTAACTTCGGTACATTCTTCAGCGATGCCTATAGGACAGCGGCAAATATCGGTCTTGATGCCGAGTGGTTTAATAAAGACGCCGGTCATTATGCGGTTCCTCTTAAGATGATGAAGTTCTTCGGAACGGATCTTGAGGCATGCAGATGTTCCTATGAGATCGACGGTACACCTATCGAAAGACCTGTACTTCACCCGCTCGGCCTTCTTGCAACGATGGCCCAGAGTTCTCTTGCTATCCCTTATAGTGACGATGAGAATAGCGACTTCGCCATTGCAAGAAAGTGGGTCGAGTGGTTCTGGAATCAGCCTATGCGTAAAGGTGTCAGAAGATATTATGACAACTGTCTTTACATGTTTGCGCTGCTCGCTCTTTCAGGAAACTACAGGATCTGGTGATCTTTTTCGAAAAAGTGAAGAAAAAGTGGTTGAGAAGAGGTCTATTGTCCCATTAATGGTCATATGCGTGTGATATCATTAGACCATAAATAAAAAGACAAAAAACAGATTTGTACCTCCTTTCTTTTCTTCTGTGTTTGTCGTGTGTCATAATTTTAACTCCTTTCTTCGCAACACCGCGGATTACCTCCCGCGGTGTTGTGTTTTCGAGAAAAAACATCGTGCATTTTTTGAAGCCTTTGATATAATGGATTTTAAAAAATTTAACCGACGTATGAAGGGAAGGTGATATGACATGACTAAGAAAAAGCTTTATCTCTTTGATCTTGACGGGACTTTGCTGACAACTGATAAGAAGCTGCCTGAAGGGACTTTGAAGGTTCTCGAGGAGTATAGGAATGAAGGATATTCGATCGGTGTCTCGACTTCAAGAAGCGAAGAGAATTCCATGAAGTTCCTGGATAGTCTTACACCGGATGTTCTTATCTCCAGCGGTGGAGCCAAGGTCTCGTGTAACAATGAGGTCATATCATGTTCCTGCATCGATCCTGAGAAGGTCAGGGAAGTGATCTCCAAAGCAAGAGAGATAACAGGAGACCTTAATATCACTGTCGATACTGACGATTGCGAATACTATCGTAATTTCATCCCGCCTCAGGATGAACTCGAGAAGAGCTTTGGAGGAAGCATACAGACTGATTTCAGGTTCTTTGATAAGAATGCACTTAAACTGTGCCTTGAAATACCTGACGAATTAAAGGCACGTAAGGTGATCGATTCGTTTCCTGAACTTGATGCCATCAGGTTTACGGATGGTTTCTGGTATAAGTTCACAAGCGGAGGGATCAATAAGGAAAATGCGATAAGGCTTTTATGCGATCACCTCAAGATCTCGCTGGATGATGTTATAGCATTCGGAGACGATCTGGCTGATATCGGCATGCTGAAATTGTGCGGAACCGGTATTGCGATGGGCAATGGCCGTGATGAGGTTAAGAAAGTTGCAGATAAGGTGATCGGCTCAAATGACGAGAATGGCATCGAGATATTCATGAGGATCGAGAGGATCAGGAGGATGGAGGAGATCTTTGACAGGGCATTGGAGGATAATGCTTCGGAAGAAGAACTGGATATCCTCAAATGCTATATGACGAACGGTTTCCTTGGCGATTATGAAGCTGACGAGAAGGGACTCATCCCCAAAGATCTGAAGCGCGGTGTCCTGTCAGAAGATGCACTGTATGATCTGCTTGCAGAATAATAAAACATAAAGAAAGGGGGTTCATCAGAACCCCGCATTTTTTATGAACTTCATTTGTGGACTTTCTTCACTGATCTGCATCAGTTCTATCTTGTTGCCGTTCGGATCATGTGTCCAGCACTGCCAGTTATGATCTGCGCCCTGCTTAGGTGCATCGTCTTCATGTCAGATGACCTTGATGTTGATATGATATATGAACACGATCATTATCGATATCAGATAATGACATTTATTGGCAGATATCGATACACAACTTATTCTTTTACGAATTGAGACATAAAGA
>CAMVBS010000008.1 GCA_947165785.1 uncultured Clostridia bacterium
TTGCAACAGGAACACTGAGCAACACGGAAGCAGACATAACCGCAATTGCGCCTGTTAATATGATCCATGGTGTGCGGGTCTTCTTAATTCCCAAGAGAATGCTGATCGCAACGGAGTAAGCTATGATAAGCCACTGTATGATGTATATGTTATTAAGATTAGCACTGCAATAGCTGACAAACCTTCCGATAAGGCTTTCCGAAGTCCTTCGTAACAGAAGACAACACGCTCCGAGAAAAACTAAGATGATCGGTGTTATCCAAAGAACGGAGATCACATTCTGGTGATAATAGGAATCACCGCATAGAGCATAGATCATCCTTATGTCGTATCCCGTGCATATTAGTCCTGAAGTAAGTGAAGCAAAGAATGCGGATGAGCAGATCACTATATTTACATATGCCTTATCCTTGTTCGTACACCTTATCAGGAATTCTCCAAAGACCATTCCGAGCGTCGGATAGACGAGCCATAATGTGAGCGGAAACGAAGCCCATTCTCCGGTCGGCACCAAAAGCCCCAGAAGATCACGGATAACACCGGGCTTCATATGTATCTTGGTAAACCAGATCCCTATCGCCTGTAAAACGAATGCTACTACGCATATATACCTTGATGAAAGACCAAGTTTCTTCATGACCCCAACTGACAGGAAAGCCATTCCGGCAAACGGAAGGATATCAACACACAGAAGACCTCCGACAACATCGATACCCGAATCGATCCCCAAAGCCATGCCAATAAGCTGAGGCAAAGTCTGTCTGACGAAATTCAGAAAATATCCGGCCAAAAGAAGTTTACCGCCCCTTTTCATAAGATCTCCGGGAGTATTACTTCGCGAGTATATCATTCCTATCCCCATCGAAAACATGAAAACCGGTGCAGCAAGCGGTCCTCCGACAAACTCGATAATATTACGGAAGATCGAATCCGGAAGTGTATTCTTAAAATCAAAAGCACCAAACTGCTCATAAAAATGTATACAGATCATGAATGGGATCGCCAAAAACTTTATGACATCGATCTCATACTGTCTTCCTGTGTTGGTGGCAGGTCCCATCGTTATTTCCTGTTTCTTTCCTTCAATCCGTTAAGACCCAGGTAGTGATAACAGATCAGCGCACGAAGTTCACTTGATAGACTGTCATCGTCAGTATAATTCGTAAGGATATCCGTAAGCCCGAACATCAGCATCTTCGAGATCAGTGCCTTGGACTCCGTCTTTCCGATCGGACAGGTACTTACAAAACTGTCAGTGATCATATTCTCGATCATCATCCTGTCTTTTCCGCCCTCAGCTCTTAACATGATCAGGATCTCTGAATGAAAGCGGCCTGATAATCCTGCAAGGATCGCGGGGACTTCTTCGCACTTATCCATTACACTTTTGTTTATTATCTCCTGTGAGAAAAAGTAAGGGGCACTTTTCAGTATCTCTTCCCTTGCAGGTCCTACTATCGTCTCATAGATCTCTTCCTTGGAACTGTAGTAACGATAGATATTGCTCTTACTGATGTTACACTTCTCGGCGATCATCTTAAGAGACGTATTCTCATATCCTCTTTTAATAAACAATCTCTCTGCAACGACAAGGATATTGTTCTTGATATCATCTTTTTTTACCTGCATAAAAAAGTCTCCGTCCTCTTTATTCCTCAGGTCAAAAGTGACCGTGCTGATACGAATAAAGTAGCACAAAGGCTTTATTATTCCAATGATTTCGGATTAATAGCGACCGCTTTTTAAAATAGTTATCCCGATTTACTTCTCGAATTGAGGATGTCACAGAGCAAACTGCTTAAGCTGCTCATCCGTTCTGTGATAGTATCGCTGATCCTTATCAAGCTCTGCCTCTTGCGTACTTGTCACGCATAAGAACGATAATCGTGAGGATCTTAAATTGTTCATCGATATTCTCAAAGACCTGTATAAAAAAGCAGTGGCATTCCCTCTGTAAGGATCGGATAGTCAACCTTAAAAAATTCGCTTCTTCGGGGTGTGCATCAGCTGTTAATAGCCATATCCTCATCCCAATACATTTTCTTTCGAATCAGCATATACATTATGCTATCTTCGCTGAACAATCTTAAGTAATTTAAGTCAACACCGACGTTAAATCCGAATGATTTCCAAAGCCCGCCGTATCTGTGCGTATGACCGAATAAAGTCTGACACTCCTTATCATGGTCAGTGGGCTTATGTGTAAGGAAAAACTTCTCGCCCTTTATATCAACGTAATCATTCAGCTTTACGTCATCGATCTTGCATGAAGGATCAGTCATGCAATAATCACGGAACTTATCAAAGGACCCGTCAAAAAAATCATCAATCGCGCGCTGTTCATTGTTTCCGATAATGAGGATGATATGTGCATTTATGCGCTTGGATACGGCAAGACCGCTCCTGAAATCCTCCTCGAGTCCGGGAACATAGTTACAGAAATCTCCAATTACATATATGGTGTCATCCGAAGATGCCTGTTCATTCCAAATCTTTATCTGTTCTTCCGTATACTCATTAATATCCATGAACGGTCGGTTATCACGGATCATGATCTCTTTTGAATCCGAACCGAAATGTGTATCTGCCGTAAACCAATTGCTCATTTCATACTTCTCCCTATACCATCAGTGTGGAGATCAAAAATATATTACCAAGATCATTATAGTACAAAACTT
This sequence comes from uncultured Clostridia bacterium, assembly GCA_947165785.1. Classification (GTDB taxonomy): domain Bacteria; phylum Bacillota; class Clostridia; order Saccharofermentanales; family Saccharofermentanaceae; genus Saccharofermentans. The sequence goes on from CAMVBS010000008.1 coordinate 2,679, forward strand.
GAGATCATCAGAAGTATGGATATGAGATTCCATTATAAAAAGGCTTCGATAAAAATCGAAGCCTTTAAACCACTGGTGTTCGCGAGCGGATTCGAACCGCTGGCCTTCCGCTTAGGAGGCGGACGCTCTATCCTGCTGAGCTACGCAAACTTATATCCTCACGCCGAACAGGTCTTAGTATATCACAAAAAATATCGTTCCGACCATAACAAATAAAGATATTATTAAAAGAATTGACGGAGCCCCTGTCGTTGAAGGGTTTTTATTTACAAAAATAGTTCTTCTCGGAAGCGAAACAAGAAGTCCCGTTATCACAGAATCTGCTAGAACAAGAAGAAACAAGTAAATTACCAACTTTATGAGACCCATATGTTCCACGGCAAAAGGAAGCGACAAAAATGCACTAATTGCCGGATACTCATAGTAACGGAGGTAATATCTGATATCAAATTCATCAACATTCGGTTCCTGAAGGAACGGTATCTTTCCTATTACTGCAACCAGGCCACCCAATAACAAAGCCATTACAACCGGCATCATATACCTAAGATAGTGACCATAGACTCCAAGGAAATGAACGCCTGTAAGACTTATCGATACCGAAACAGCGGAAGCAAGGAGTAATGCGATCTTATTTAATACGAATCTTCTGAACTCAAACTGCTCTTTTATCGGTACGACCGAGAAAATGTCATATTGAGGCGGAGGTGCAAAGTACACACCGTGCTTATTTATTGCAGAAAGGATGAAAGAAAGCACCATAAGTATGATAGCTGCGAGCAAGATGGCTGCAAAGCCCTTTGTAACATCGAGTATATCCAATATCAAAGACGAGAAGAACATGACGGCGATACCTACTCCCGTAGGAAACAGCACCGTCCAACTGTAATCCGGGCGCTCGTACTCATAATGGGAAACGGAAGAAAACGCGATCGCCATTGGTGTCAGATAGTGAAGGTCATATACAAGTTCGAGATTCATCCCGATATAATCAGATGTCAGGAACTTGCCGATATATCTCGTGGAATACGAATATGCGATACCGAACAAAGTAACATACAAAAGGTTTATGATGATATTAGCCATCAGATTTTTGTGCGGGACAAAAAATCTCACGGTAAAACTCCATAGTATGACCATAACGAATACCACAGAAGACCATACAAGACAGGAACCGATATTCTCGCATTTCATGCAGATAGACAGAATGATCCCCACAAGGAACACTACAGATTTGATACTCATGTAAAAAGATGCGGCACTTGCCCTGCCGACGTGAAATCCGTCAGTTTCTGCCGATCTTTCCTTATAATCGTCGAATGGTGTATCGACTCTTGTATTCTTACCAAATACCGCCATGTTTCTCCTTATACTACCCAGTTCATGTATTCTCTGAAGAACTTGTATGCTGTGTTGACCGTCGTAACAAACGTCTCGGATTTTTGTTCGTCATAGTATAATCCCGGGATAAAGCTTCTTACTTCCGACATCGGAATACCGTCGACACTGTCCGAGATTATGCTGTCAGACGGGTCTTTTACAAGTCCGTCTTCATCACCGATATCGGCTGTCTGAGCCGGAGTCGGCGTAGCCGTTATAGCCTTTTCCTTGTCCTGCTCTTCCTCAGTAAGTTCTTCCTGCGTAAGTGTCGTCTCATAAACCGTCATAAGATCCGTATCTGAGCCGTTTTCTTTTCGAAAAGGAGAAAGATCTTCAAACGGATAAACTATAAAGCCATTGCTGTCTGTTACATATTCTACGCTTGTTCCCTGGCTTTCGATGATGGATGACAGCTTCGAGATATAAGCATCTTTATCAAATCCAGCCCTTGAGTTATCGATACACTCGGAAGCCAGAGCTACAAAAGCAGAGATATCAGTCGTTACGCCTTCTATTATCTCAGTGGTACCGTCTGATTTCATCGCAAGCCTTGATACATCCTGAAGCTCGATAAGAGCATGACATATGTTATAGGACTGAGTAGCCCAGTTCTCACCCGAGATGACATATGCGCCCGTAAGGGATGCTTTGTTACGGCTTCCCGTAGTCGGATCGATATTGATACCATCCCAGACAACCCTTCGTATCCTTCCTCCGTCGATCTCTATCTCGACATAATCGATGTATCCCTTGCTATCCTTTGTAAGTGACTGAGCATAATAGATACCGTCATTAAGACCTACCGGCGGAGTATATTCACTATAGATGACAGCTTCCTCATAGCCCTTCATGTTAAGAGCAACCGGAACCTGCTTAAACATGACCTGTGAAGACAGATTCCTAAGTTCAACGTCCTCGATGAGCATCGGGCTGAGTTCATCCTTAACTCGCTTATATCCGATTACGGTAGAGCCATCGCTGTTTACACCTACATAAGAGTGAAGTTCATAGCCGTCCCTGTCCTTAACGGAAATATCCGCAATATATCCGATGGTCTTTCCTTCAGCATCCAAAGCAAGATAAACATGGTTTACCCCTTCAGTAGAAGCAACCAGATCATGCTTAAGTTCCTCATACGAATCAGCCTCAATTACATCGCTGAACATCTGCTTATAGTAATCCTGCTTACGTATCTTGGTCTTGTTCATGGATATATATACGCCCATAGCCGTAACCATGGAGCTTAGAACGAGCATGATGACGATATTTACGATCATCCTTCTAAGTTGGGCACGAGTCATCATTTGAGATCACCTGCCCTTCTTTTAACTTCCTTGTGAGTCATGCTGCTCGTATAGTAATCTATCGCCGGAGTAGCGATATTAACAAAAAGGACCGGAGCACATAATCCGATGATCGGATCCACCTTATCATAGATAACTACCGTAAGCGCTGCACATATAAACGCACTTGCAAATCTCATCAGTGGATTAATAGGCATCGTAGTAAAATCACCCAGAGCAAAGATCGCGATAAAAAGACATCCTGAAGTCAGAATGAACAACAGAAAGTTCATAGGTCCGCTTCCCATAACAAACGCCCTCAAATGAGCACACGGATAGATAAGAATGATACCCAGAAGGTAACCCGTAAAAGCATAGCCTCTGACGATCCTTCTAAATAAAAGATACCCTGCACCCAAAAGGATCATGATACAGCTTCCGACACCGATAAATGTGGCGAAATTACCCGCAATGATCTCCGCAGCATAAAGGTTTCTTATATCCCCCATCAGCGCTTTATGACCCGTAATATCGATAAGCGAATCAAGTTTAAGGAATTCAGTCATCGGCTCGGAAAAACCGAGAAGTTTATCCGGCATAAGAAGCTGAACAAAAAGTCTTGCCGCTATGGCAGGATTCATGATGTTGGAACCTACGCCTCCGAAGAGCTGCTTTATGACTACGGAACCGAATGCAGTTCCCAGGATCACTACAAAGACCGATGTATCAGGCGGCAGCAAAAGCGCAAATATCGTTCCGCTTATTATGGAACTCAGATCCAGATAATCTCTGTTGACGGTCTTAGGCCTCAGGAATCTCGAAAAAGCGAAATCCAACGTAAAGAACAACAACTGGGACAGGATTATAAGGATAGCTGCCCGTAATCCGTAGTAAACAACAGAAAGTACGATACAAGGTATAAGTGCAGTAAGCACGTTGATATAGATGAACGGTGCATTCTTCTCTGAATGGATGAACGGAGCAAAATAGCCTTTTATCATACGTATTTTCCTCCTTCAAAAGGAAGAACGATAGTATCTTCATCTATTATGTCTTCTTTATACATATCATCATCTTCGGCATATGCCTCAAGAAGTGAAGCATCTCCGATATCGATCTTATCCATGGTGAATCTTGTCCTGCTGTTATTGGACATCGCTTCATTGGTCGGACTCTTCTTTTTATGCTGTGCTGCAAAGGTTGCTATGGTACCGGTAAGATCAAGTCCTGCAGGACATACATAGGAACAGGCTCCGCATGCTATGCACTTATGTGCATTTTCCAAAAGGGCCTTCTTCTCATGACCTGTCTTGATCAGTTTGTAGCAGATACTCGGAATAACATCTATTGGACATGCATCATAACACATTCCGCAGTGGATGCACGGAGTCTTAGGAGATTCGAGCATCTTTATAACGGTTATGGCGCTCGTGGTCTTTATGATCGGCGTATCAAGGTCTGTACACGAAAGTCCCGTCAGAGCATTACCCCAGACGATCCTGCACGAAGAAAAGACAGGAGACATCTTACTTAACACATCTCTTATTGGTGTACCGATGGGAACGAGAACATTATGGCTGTCCGTCGTATCTCCTGCTATGGTTACTACCCTGCTGCAAAAAGGCATATTATCGGCAATAGCCTCCCATACGGCATTGAGCGTTGAACAGTTGAAAAGTACCGCACCGACGCTTTCTTCAAGAGTATCATTCTCATTAAGCTCAATGGAATAAAGAGCTCTTGCGATGAGCCTGAAGTGCCCCTGAGGAAATCTTTCCTTAAACTTTACGACCTCAAACTTAAGATCAGGATTATCAGGCTTGATACTGTCTATGGAATTTTGAAGAAATCCGAGTTCCAGTTTTCGATCACAGGAGATAAGAAACCTGATGTTCTTGATGCCAAGGATACTTGCTATGACAATGGCGCCCATGACTATGTAATCCGAATTATCGCATATCCTGTGAAGGTCACAGGTTGCATACGGTTCACTTTGAAGACAGTTGACCAAAAGTTCCTTGACCTTGAGTTTCTTGGCACGGTTGATCTTAGCTACGGTAGGGATACCCTCGCCGCCCATGCCGACTATACCTGCATTTTTGATGATACCCATTGAGGTCTTGGCATCAACATTCAGGTCTTGCCTCGGTCTTACTGACGGGTGAAATGTTCTCTTACGGTCACTCTCGATAACGATAGCCTTGGTAGACACACCGTTAGGCAGAGTAATGGTCTTTATCTCGGTCACCTTACCTGAGATACCCGAATGCACGGGAACGGAAAAAGTTCCGGGAGCAGGCGCACCTACGCACTGTCCGATCAATACTTCATCTCCAGGTTCAACAGTAGGAATGGCATCGACGCCATAATGTTGTTTCATGGGAAGGATTATCTTAGACGGATATACCCTCTCGGTCATAGATTCGCATACATAACGAGTACGCCTTGAAAAATTCAAGGCGTTCTCGGAAAAAATGCTTTTCATGAAAGAGTACTTTTTTGGTGACATCAAACCGTCCTCGCTTCGAAGATGAGGTGAAAGATCAGTCGGCGTAACCCTCCAAACGCTTGGAGACACTGGATCTGCCGAGCTTACGGATAGCCTTGGCTTCGATCTGTCTGATACGCTCTCTTGTAACACCCAATGTCTTACCGACTTCTTCGAGTGTTCTCTGTCTTCCGTCATCAAGACCGAAACGGAGCTTGATTACCTTAGCTTCACGGTCTGAAAGTACAGACAATACGTTAACGAGTTCCTCCTTAAGGAGAACACGTGCTACTTCTTCATCAGGAGACAATGTCTCATCACTGGAGATAAAGTCTACGAGGTGGCTGTCCTCTTCTTCACCGACCGGCTTATCGATGGATACAGGATCCTGTGAGATCCTCTGGATCTCTCTGATCTTCTCAGGAGAAAGCTCCATCTTCTCAGCAAGCTCATTAACATCAGGCTCACGACCGAGTTCCTGAACGAGCTGTCTTTGGATCCTTGTAAGTTTATTGATCGTTTCTACCATATGAACAGGGATACGGATAGTCCTTGCCTGGTCGGCAATAGCTCTTGTGATAGCCTGTCTGATCCACCATGTTGCATATGTACTGAACTTAAAGCCCTTTGTATAGTCGAACTTATCAACAGCCTTGATAAGACCGATATTACCTTCCTGGATAAGATCGAGGAGAGAAAGGCCTCTGTTCATGTATTTCTTAGCGATAGATACTACAAGACGGAGGTTAGACTCAACGAGAACGTCTTTGGCTGACTCATCGCCTTCGCTCATTCTCGAAGCAAGATCCTTCTCATCTTCTGCAGAGAGCAACGGGATCTTACCGATCTCCTTAAGATACATCCTGATGGAATCATCTACGCCGATATCTTCAACAGCTGTAAACTCCAAAGCTTTGGAAGAATCAACTTCCTGCTCAACAGTAATACCTAATTTTTCAAGTTCGGTAACAAGGGCACCCGCATCGTCGGGACCGATCTCAAACTCATCTGTGATATTCTCGAAATCACTCTCCGAGATAACGTTCTTATTCTTACCTGCTATTTTCTTTACTGCTTTGATCGCACTTGTTAAATCTGCCATGTTTCCTCCCAATGATTCTAGGTTTACGCCCAAAGATCACATCAATCGACATAATCCTTAAGTTTTTTGCTTCTGCTCGGATGGCGAAGCTTACGGATCGCTTTGGCCTCGATCTGCCTGATGCGCTCACGTGTCACGCCAAACTCCCTACCGACTTCTTCCAACGTTCTTTGTCTTCCGTCGTCAAGACCGAACCTTCTTCTTAGGACCTTAGCTTCCCTGTCACTTAAAGTGTTCAGGGTAACGAGAAGTTCTTCCTTAAGAAGTTCTCTTGATACGACCTCATCCGGAGAAGCGGCTTCGTCGCTGGCGATAAAGTCACCGAGGTGGCTGTCTTCCTCCTCGCCGACCGGTTTGTCGATCGATACCGGATCTTGAGAGACTTTCTGGATTTCTCTGATCTTCTCTTCAGACATATCCATCTTCTCGGCAAGTTCCTTAGTTGTCGGCTCACGCCCGAGATCCTGTATCAATTGTCTTTCTATCCTGTTGAGCTTATTTATCGTCTCGACCATATGCACAGGGATACGTATTGTTCTTGCTTGGTCTGCTATTGCTCTTGAAATAGCCTGTCTGATCCACCATGTCGCATATGTACTGAACTTAAAGCCCATTGAATAGTCAAATTTGTCTACGGCCTTTATGAGACCTATATTTCCCTCCTGGATAAGATCCAAAAGAGAAAGCCCGCGGTTCATATATTTCTTGGCTATAGAAACCACGAGTCGGAGATTGGATTCGATCAGGAGGTTCTTGGCCTCCTCATCTCCTTCGATCATCCTCTTGGCAAGTTCCTGCTCTTCTTCTGCACTTAAGAGCTTCACCCTGCCTATCTGCTTGAGATACATCCTTACGGAATCATCTACGTTTATCTCATCGCCTGACTCTTCCTTAATGGATTCCTCGGCTGCAGCATCCGGATCTTCTTTATCCGTGATCACAACCCCGAGTTTCTCAAGTTCTTCAGTGAGTCTGACAGAATCTGCAAGGCCGTTCTCGAGCTCGGCTGCTTCGTTCTCCACGACATCTTGTGGGAGCGAGCCGCCCTTTTTATCAGCGAGCTTCTTGAGCTTTGCAAGTTTCTTGTCAAAATCAGCCATCGTTTCTCCTTATTTTTTCTTAGAAGGCTTCTCTCCTGTCTTGTTCTCCGTAAATTCCGTCTTGGACGAAGAAACATTGTAAACACCCTTCTTGGCGTATACCTTCATCTTCACATCATCCTTGCCGTACTGGGAAGAAACAGACTTACGAGCATCACAGTAATTATCGAAAAGAAGCTTTGCCGTATCCTCATCGATATCATCGCCTGTTACGATGCTGACGTTCTGGCAATCAAGACCCTGGATCGAGTAACCAACCGGATATCCCTTAGCCTTCGTTGTATCAACCGTAGCTACATTCTCAACTACAGAAGGCATCTTGCCCTCCATTGAAGAAAGGAGCTTGGTCCTCTTAAAATATAGCGGGAGCGAAATGCTGACAACGATGATAAGTGCAGCTGCCGCGATCACAGAAAGAAGGATGACCACCTTCTTAGGAGCCTTAACGTCCTTAGCCTGGATCTCAAACTGCTTAGTGAAAGCATTCTCGTCAGTTGTATTGCTGACCTTATTACGCTTTACTGCAGGAGTTACGCTGTCTGGCATCGTAGCATACTGTGTCTTAATGCCCGCCTTTTTCTCAAACTTCTCATTAGGGAACTCGATATCTTTAAGCTCTGCGTCCATAGGGATTACTTCGCTTACCGGGAATACGGCATTGCAGAAGATACAATCACATGTGTCGTCAGAAGAATTGTAAACTACCAAAGAACCGCAATTTTTGCATATACCTTGCAAAATAGCCATTTACTAACCTACCTTTTAATTCATAAATTGCGTCGAAAACGCATTAAAACGCACGTTACAATATACTCCATATAACGTTTTTTGTCAATTTAATATTATTATTAAGGGAAATCATCGGCACATACCGACTCAGCAATTATACCAAATAATTCAGCGAACTGATATAATCACTCACATGGATGAACATGAAAGATTTATGCGTGAAGCACTTAAAGAAGCAAGAAAGGCATTCGACAAAGAAGAATGTCCTATCGGCTGTGTCATCGTTTATGAAGGCAAGATAATAGCAAGAGCCCATAATCTGCGCATTACAAAGAACAGCGCCATCTGTCATGCAGAGATAATGGCCATCGAAAAAGCCTGTAAAAAGCTTGATTCATGGCGTCTTCCCGACTGCGATCTTTACGTCACACTTGAACCGTGCACCATGTGTTCCGGCGCTATTATTCAGGCAAGGATCCGAAAAGTATATTTTGCAGCATATGAACCAAAAGGCGGAGCCGTAGTTTCCTGCAACAATATCTTTGACAGGAAATACGGTCACAACCACGAAGTTCAGTTTGAAGGCGGCCTTTTGGAAGAAGAAAGTTCGTCCATGCTCAAAGAATTCTTCCGGGAAGTAAGAAAGAGCAAGAAACTCAAAGCTTCACAGGAAGGCCTTTGCGAATAAGCCAGATCAGTTTCTCTTTCACCTTGATTCCGGATGCTTCAACTGCAGCAGCATAAAGATCAAGCTGGAACTTATGTCTGTCAGAAACAGATCTTCTGATCTCGTCAAGATCATCAGTCTTAACAGAATCAGTCTTGTAATCAACGATAACCGCTTCCCCGTCTTCGATAAACATTACATCCAGAACACCTTGTACCAAGGAATCATCATCGGTTTCGCCGACTTTGACAGAGAACATTATAGGACGCTCGAAGTATGCTTTATTATCCTCTTCTGCCTTTACGATCCTTAGGAACAAGTCAGAAGAAAAGAAGATCTGAAGTTCCTTCATAAAGCCGTCAATAACGGGCAACATCTTATCTTTTACAATACCGCGTTCCTTAAGATAAGTTATCTCGTCTTTTAAAGCATCTTCAACACTCATTCCACCGTCTATATTCGCCTTGATGGAAGGAAAATCCAGAAAATGCAAAAGATCATGTATCAAAGAACCCTTTGAAGAAGCCGACGAATACGAATTTTTTACATCGAAGAACTCTTTTTTCGGAACGATAAGATTGATAGGAATTCTCGGGATCTCATTCTCATTTGTATATGACAGTTTGAGTTCTTCCCTCTTCATCTCCGATACACTCGTCTTAGCAGGCGCATTTACGGATTCTTCGTACTTATACTCCTCAAAGATAGGATTACCATATCTGTCATAATCAGAAATGCAAAGGGTAGGAACTACAGGCTTTGTCTCTTCAAATACAGGAAGCACGCTCCAGTCAACGAGATTAGCAGGTTCATCCGCCTCGAATTCAACTCCGTCAAAATCGGTTATTCCATTGACAAAACCCAGATTATCGTCATTACAGAAGTGAGCGCGGATATCATCCGCCTTAGCTATCCTGGCAAGGGCAAGAACAAATTCCGAACTTGTTTTACTAAATCTTAAATGAGTATCCCTATCAAACTTTTCCCTTTTTTCGGAAACAGCATTTGTGAGAATTTCCTTTTCTTCTTTTGAAACATCACTCTCATTGATCACTATCGAAAGTTTATCTTTGGCTCTCGTAAGAGCAACATAAAGAAGTCTCAACTCCTCTGACATATTTGCCAGATGCTGCTTTTCATCATAAATAAGATTTTCCAATGATTTTTGTCGCAGAACCGTTTCACCGTCAGAACAATCATTACTTATAAACCCGAGATTCTCATCAAAGATGATAGGAGCAGCCTTATCATCAGACTTAACCACAGCACTTTCAAGATTTGCCACAATGACAAACGGATACTCCAGTCCTTTACTCTTATGCATAGTCATAACCTTGACAGAATTATCATCTTCTCCATCCTGATCAATACCAATGGTATCCTTGGTCTCCAACTTAAGTTGATCCAAAACAGAAGCAACATAAGACAGATCACCGGCACGCTGCGAAAACTCCTGACAGATCCACGACTTGAAATCACGGAACTTATTGACATCATCTTCAGATCTCTCTTTAACATTTGCAAGTATTCCGGTCTCAGCGAAGATACGCTCTATAAGCTCTCCTATCTCCAGCACTATCGCTTCTGATCTGAGATCATCCAGAACATTCAAGAAACGCGTCACCTTTTTGTACAGATCAAAATTATCAGGCTGCCTTTGATCAGCATAAGCTCTGAGCTTTATGATCAGATTTTGATGCATCATTTCATACTTTTCATTTATTTCTATCTGCTTTGAATAAACAGTGATCTCAGCAAGTTCATCAACCGTAAAATTCGAGAATCTGAAGGCAGCTAACATGACACCTACCAAGCTGTCATCTCTGTGTTCATTATCCAAAATCGTCAACAATGCACATATCGCAGCAAGGTCCGGATCCTCATATATCTTTCTGGACTCCTGACACACAGTCGGGATCCCAAACAGATTAAGATACTTAGATATCCTTAGGACATTAGCACCGGTCCTTACAAGTATGCATATATCAGAAGGCTTATGAGAAGGATCAGAAAGATAACCCTTCACCTCATGAAGGACGCCGGAAAACATTTCCCTGAACTTTTTAGATTCATTATCAAGATCTTCATCATGATAAAGATCAGTCATTGATTCTTTATCACTGCTTTTAGTAACTATCAGTACCTTAGGATAATATTCTCCAAGCTTTACATACTTTTCTTCTTCCGGAACGTTCAGATATTGGGATTCATCATATTCGATCTCCGTTACATCGCCACGCATAAGTTGCCTGAAGATCACATTAACGAAGTCAAGTATCTTCTTGGAACTTCTGAAATTATTATTTAGATTAATGAGCTGTCCCTTCATTCTACCTGACTTGTAATCGGCACCTCTTCGGATAAAGTTTTGGGGATTTGCATATCTGAACTTGTAGATACTTTGCTTAACATCGCCGACAGTAAACAGATTATGATCGGAGATAGCCGCAACTATGCTGTCCTGAAGAGAACTGTTATCCTGATACTCATCGACGTATATCTCACAAAATTTCTCACGATAATAAGAACCGATCTTAGGATCACTAAGGATCTTAAGAGCATAATGAGCCTTATCACTAAAATCAACCAGTCTGGCTCTTTTCTTGATCTCAGAGAATCTTATATCCATTATCCTTAACAGCTCTGCATATTCTTTTAATAAAGCAGTTCTGTTCTTTTGATGCTCAAAAAGCCCTGAAACACCATCTTCAGTTATCATCTCCGAAGTAATGCTCGGAAAGTATTTGCCTGCCCCGTTTTTTACACCTTTCAGCTGCGCTCCGGCATAAAACGGCAGAGCAGCACAAACATAGAATCTCGACTTAAAATCTCCATCAAAACCTGCTAAAGAAGAAAGAGATAATGAAGCCAATCTATCAAAGCTTTCTCTGATATAAGACAAAGTCTCTATTGCATTTCCTTCAAATCCGAATAGGCCGGTCGTTTCTTTTACAACGCATTCAAGGATGTCTTTTACCTGGTAATACCTTTCCTTTGCCCCTTCTTTATAAAGATCGATCTCTTCCAATAGATCAAGAGCGGTTTCATATGCTCTCGAATAGAATTCTTTCAGTCGTAAGACCATATCATCCAGCATCAGGATATCACCCGATTCGTCAGTCTGAATTCTTTTATCGATCAACGAATCTACTTTATCAATATAATTCGGCAAGCTTCTAAGTTGTCTGTATATTGAAACAAGATTATCTTCCAGAGCTGCATCACTTCTTCCATCACCAAACAGATTGATCAGTTTGAAATAGTCCGAATGCTCAAGTTCGCGAACTGAAGCAAAACTCAAATATCTCTCATTTACAGCTTGAACAGCAGCCTTTTTCATCAGAATAGTAAGTTCAGGGTCTCTAACCAGTGAGAATCCTGATTCAATATCCAGATCTTCTAACTCATTTCCCTTCTCCCTAAGAACCCTGGCACAAAATGCATCATTAGTCTGGATATATGCAGAAGGCAAAAGGTTCAGTTGTTCCTTAAGTCTTTTTCTCGTAGCAGGATCAGCCTCAGATGCTATCTTATCCTTGAGAGCATCCCTTATCTTTTTAGACATATTCGCAGCTGCTGCAACAGTAAATGTCATAACCAGCAATCGGTCTATCGTAACTGTTCCCGCTAAGATCTTTTGTATGATCCTTTCAACAAGAACTGTTGTCTTACCGGAACCGGCAGCAGCTGAGACTAATATGTTATCTATTTTGTGTTCGATTATTGCATTTTGTTGTGTCGAAAATTCCATGGTGCTTCACTCCGTTTTCTCATAGATTCGATTACAGCTCTGTTCTTATCACCGCCGCAATCATCCTTAGAAACTGAATAATCATTAAAATCCCTGTAGATATGGTTAGGATCATTACCACAAACAACTCTATATTTGCAGTTTTTACATTCATTGCCTTTTATTCCAGCAGGATTTACCAGGGCATCCGCCTTACCAATAGATATCTGTTCGCAGGTCCTTTGAAGCAGATCCTTAAGAACGGTACATAGCTCTTTGATCTGATCCGGATCGAAACCTGACCCTTTATATTTAAATTCCGTTTTGTTCTCATCCTCCGTTTTATGATGAGGAAGCTTGACATCTACGTAGCTGACATCATCTACTTCATGTCCCTGCATAAATTCGAGAAGTGCATAAGCGAAAAGCTGTATCTGAAGCCCTGAAGCCAGTTCATCATTCTTGATCTCATTTCCGCCTGATTTATAATCAACGATACGGTAACGATCAGTGTCAGAATTATAATCGACTCGGTCTATAAAACCGTTAAAATCAAATTTAATACCATTTTGAGTTGTAAACGATAACCTGTTATCGAGTTTTAAAGACTCTTCATATGCATAAGGAACATATCCGGATTCAACAATATAATCCATAAGCACCGGGAGCCCCTTTTTAAAGATCCTCCTGGTCCTTGCTCCCAGATTGAATGCGTATATCTCCGAATCCTTATCCTTGATCGACGATTTAGCCAAAGCAATGTTAAAAGTATCTTCAGCAAATTTATCCATATAAACTTCATCGTCAAGTCTATTTCTTATCTCTTTCAGATCATCTCCGGACTTATGTTCATCCATTAGTTTTTTTATCGAATCTTCAAACATAGAGTGAAGTATAGTACCTACCTGATTAAGATCAAGTCTGGTACCGTCAGACCTCTCACGTATCTTTAATACGTTATTGAGCATATACTGTAATGCGCAGTAATTAAACGTTTCAAAAGAAGATACACTTCCTGTGTAGTATTCTCCCAAAAGCCCCTTTATGTGTTCCTCGTTTATGGAAGAAGTGCTGATATCATGTTTCTTTTCGACAGCAAGACCATATACAGGAGTAGCAAAATCAACGTAATATGATATCTCCTTCTCATATGATCCGTTAAAGAAAGAAAATACTTCACTTTCCAGATCTGAAGTTACATTCACCATATAAAGCAGATCTGAGACAGAATTAACAGTAAGCGCTGCTTTAACAAAATCTTCCTTACTCTTAGTCTGAACTTTATCGGGAAGGTCTATCGTCATTTCACTGTTAAGCCTTATAAGTTCCGAGTTACTCATAACACCGTCAGTCATGGATGAATACGGGAAATTATCGGTTTTGCAGCCGATCATAAAAAGCACCTTGCAAGGTGAATGACAGGAACTGTCTGTATCAGTGATCTCGATAGAATCCACTGTCAGAGGGATAGTCGCAAGGACCTTATTTTTCATGTCAGTCTTGATAAGCGAGGTAAAAGCCTCAGCAGTAACGGTGACATCATTAAGTTCTGACGTAAAAGAAGTAAGGAGGATCATGATTTCCTTATAGCTTCTTACCAAAAGCGCAGCAGATGCCGAGTCATTCTTGCTTAGGAACTCATCGCGAAGTGCTTCAAGATTATGACGAAGTCCGTCCAGATAATCCATGAGGTCTTTTGCCTTTGAAGAGATAAGATCGTCATTTCTTACCTTATCAGCGGCATTTTTAAGAGGTATGAGAACACTTTCAACTATGCTCTTCCAAAGATACGAAGCCGGATTTGTTACCGCCTTTCCGTTATAGTACATGTTGAAATCTTTTGTTTCCTTAAACCGTGATTCATTGAACATCCTGCTTCCGAATGTGATGTTATTCATGATGCAGTAGTTCTCGAAATAATCCACCAGTTCAAATCGAACCGGAAGCAATCCTGTCCTCAAAAGTCTGATCACCATATCGAGCGGATAATCATACTTCGGAAGCTCCAACATGATCTCAACAAGGCGCATTACAGGTGTTCCGTTAAGGATCATCCTCTTATCTATAAAAGCATCAAGCTTGAAAAGCCTCATAATACCTTTGAATCTGTCAGTTACATCTTCACTGGGAGAAAACACTCTGATGTCCCTGTAGCGGTATCCTTCCTGTCTTGTAAGTCTAATGATCTCGTTACAGACAAATGCAAGACTGTCATCGATATTATCAAGTTTCACAAGTTCAACAGAACCGTCTGAAGATCCGAGCTTAAAAGACTTATCAAATGCATAGGCCGATGTTACGATACTTACATCATTATCCATCGGATCAGGAAGGCTCGAATAGGCTTCCAGATTAAATTCCAAGCCCTCTCTTCTGACAGAATCGATCAGCATCTTACCAAAATAGAATACGTCCTCTTCTTCATTGTTACTGTCATAAAGAACGAACATGACCATCTCGCATCCGAGTCTGTCCAACGCCTTAAGGAAATTCATTTCCTGAGGCGTGAAAGTCCTATAGGAACCGAAACCGTAGATTACTATCTTTGTCTCGCGAAGTTCGCGAAGATAGGAATAGATCCTTCTCTTAGGAATGTCGCCCTTGGAAAGAGCTCCGTCTATAAAATCAACGGCTCTTCCCAGGTCACTTTCAAGAAGCGAAAAACCGTATTCATCATTGATCTCACGGATATATTCCATCAATATCTTGATATCGTGGACTTTGTCATAGAAATCCTCTTTACTGTCGCCTTCCCTGCTCAATACTTCTTCGAGAGAATCAGGGTCGACACCATATCGGGTAAAGTCACCAAGGAGAGCTATGATCTTATCGATATATTCAAACTTACCGACAAACCTGTGGATAAACCTGAACTCACTTCCATGTCTTACAAGAATATTGTAGATAACATTACGGAGCATGACATCATCAAAACCGGTGATCGACTCGTCACCTGAATTGGAGACTATCCTTTGAGCAAACTTGATGAAGCTCAATACGTCCTGTCTGAAAAGACCTGCAGTTACAATATCTTTGCCTGCCTTAACAGCTTTTTTACCATCTTTGTTTATGAAATTAAAAACTTCTCTTTCTACCGAAGCCTTTGACGATTCCGGAACAATAAACAATGTATCTCCGGAGGAAGCGATCTCACCTTCTACGATCGATCTTAACGGACACTTCAATGTATTCAATGTCTTAATTGTAATCATATGCCACCTCAGTACCGATATCCTAAAAAATCTATGACTAAATTATACTACAAGCATGGTTCCAATATTCGGACAACAATAAAAAACTCCTGCCGATACGGTCGACAGGAGCATTGATCATTCGAGTTCAGATCAGGTAAGTTTATCAAGATTACAAGCGTTCATCTCTCGCATATTCGTATCATTTCTCGCGAGAGCACCCTCGATCGCCTCCTGCTCCTTCGGACGTTTGATCTTAAGAGTTGTAGTCTTGATCATATCCTGCTCAGAGAAGACATAATTCCTTACGATCTTATACGAAGGCATCTGGTGGTTCGCATCTCTTACCTTATCATTAAGATAAGCCGTGATCTCGTCATCGCTTGCTTCACCCGGATTACCGAGCTGTTTTGCAATTACTTTACGGTCAATGAGGAGCTTGGCACAGATATCGATCGCCTCACGCTCATTTTTGTTACCCCAAACGAAAGCTTCCTTGACGCCCGGGATATCCAGGAGAAGACTCTCGATCTCTTCCGGGAATGCCTTCTTACCGTTTGTAAGAACGATCATGGACTTAACTCGTCCCGTAACATGTATACAGCCTTTTTTATCTATGAAGCCCATGTCACCTGTATGGAACCAGCCATTTTCATCGATTACTTCCTTGGTAGCTTCGTCATTATGGTAATAACCCTTCATGACACAGTCAGACTTTGTAAGGATCTCGCCTATGACATTAGCCTTATCAGCACCATCGATCGCAGCGGTGATACCAACCATAGGACGTCCGACACTGCCGTATACATTGACTGCTTTAGTAGTCGTTGCTATAACCGGAGAAGTCTCGGTAAGACCATAACCCATAAGGAAATCGATACCTATGTTATTGAAGAACTCAACATATTTCTTGTCGATGCCGGCACCGCCGATTACGACCATTCGAAGGTTTCCGCCGAGTTTTTTGAGGATATCCGCAAATACCGCACGTCTCAGATCCAGACCGAAATGTCTGAGGAACTTGGTGACCGGTATCATGATATCTATCATTTTCTTTTTGCCGGACTGTTCGATACCCTCCATTATCTTCTCGTAGATGTTTTCGAAAAGGAGAGGTACGGATATACAAAAATCAATATGCCACTCAGATACATTCTTGACGATATACCTGAGACCGTCCGAAAAACATGCGCAAGATCCCCTCGAGATAAGGAAGAAGTCACATGTGTTCTCGAATGTATGGTGCAAAGGAAGGATCGAGAAATATCTTTCTCCTCTTCCCGCATAAAGTGTCTGTGAAATAGCAAAGACGTTGGAGCAGATATTCTTGTTAGTGAGCATTACGCCTTTACTTGCAGATGTCGTACCTGATGTAAAAAGGATGATCCTTACTTCTTCAGGATCGATAGGATTCGTAGCAAACCTGTCATCACCGTTATCGACAAGCTTCTTACCTTCGGCGATCATATCGTATATATTTACGAATCTGTCGTCATCTGAAGGCCACTCGAACTTACTTCCGATACCTTCAACATACATGCATACGAATTTCTCTACAACGATATCGTATTCCTTGGTCAGCATCTTGGCTGCGATATTTACCATCATCTCGTGATGCTTAGGATGATAGAAGAGCACCTTTGTTCCGCTTCTTTCCAGGAGCTTAACAAGTTCTCCTTCAGGAAGGGCTCTGTCTAGCGGTACGCCTATACTGTTACTTCCAAGGATCGCAGAGTATGAAACGAACCATTCGTAACAGTTCTCTCCTACTACTGCAAGTTTATCTCCAAAATACTGTGAATCGATAATATAAGTTCCGAGCGCTTTTACATCGCTTACAAACTGAGCGAAGGTCCTGTGCTCTTCGGGTAATGTAGGCTTTCTTCTGAATATAGCCACGTCCAGTTCAGCATGCCTCTCACCGGCTGCCAGGATCAGATCCCTTATAGTCTCAAATCTGTCAGCCTCATAAAGCGCTGTACCCTTGATCTCGCGCATATAACCTCCAAGGTCGTGTTTTTTACTTAAACGATATTAGCATTTTAAGATATTTAAGTCTATAATGCAAAGCGAAAACTTTGATAATCAAAGCATCTATTTGGTACATTCATCAGATTTTGCCACAAAGAGGGCTTATAAAATTAGTGTTGCAAATATTTTCTTTTTTTATAATATATGTATGAATTCAAAAAAACGGAGACAGATATGGCTGATACTACTCATTTAGACAAACAATACCCTACCAAGCGTACCTTCTACGCCAAGGTAGCTAAGTTTTTCTTCTTGCTCTATACATCTACGGTTATAAATATCAAATGTATGAACAGAGAGAACTTCCCAGATAGTTATCCATATGTAATCGCATCCAATCACCAAAGTTACCCTGACGGTGTATGGATCGCCAAGTTCCTCCCTAGAGGTCACTTTAAGAAGATGTGCTGCCTTGCAGGAGCAGATCTTGAGACAAATCACGGAAGGATCGGCCGCCTCATCATGAAGGTCGGACGAGGAATCGCCGTAGACCGTTACGGTAATCCTGTAAGAGGTCTTATCAAGGCAAAGAAAGAAGTTGAACAGGGTGATATCTGTCTCGTCTTCCCTGAAGGAACAAGAACTTCCACAGGTGAGATCGGAGAACTCAAAGATGGTGCTTCCTATATTGCGATCAAAGCAGGCGTACCTCTCGTTCCCGTATTTATCTCGGGAGCTTATCAGATCTGGTCAAGACACGATAAAAAGATGAAGATCTGGGCAGGTCCTTTTAAGCGCAAGAAGATGAGGATCATCGTAGGTAAGCCTCTCCACGGTAAGGATTTTGATAACGATGCTCACAAGATGACTGCTGAACTCGACAGATGGATGAGAGAGATGCACGCTAAGTACTTCGATCCTGAGAACTGTGAGATCTGAATAAGATAGAATGGAAAAACTAAGGACTGCCAAGCGGCAGTCCTTTTTGATTACTTAGGGAAAAATCCGAAATTAAGCGCTTCAGGGAATACTTCAAATCTTATCCTGTGTCCGTAGAATATCTCACCGTCACAATTTCCGAGAAGCTGATAGGAATTATCTTTGCAGGTAATGATACCGCTCGTTGCCTTAAACATCCTTATTCCCTCTTTATCGACATGCTTGCCGTATCCCGACAGGAGCAAAAGACGAAGGTTCTTCCATACTCCGAGGTTTTCTGTAACACAGATATCAAGTATTCCGTCATCGATCTTCGCTGACGGAGCAATAAGGCATCCGTTGTTATACTTACCGTTACAGATGGATATGGAAACAAATGACTCATCCTCACAGATCTCATTCGTATCACTGTTTATAAGCTCGAGATTATAATCCATGTTATATGAACGGAATTTCTGGAAAGTCCTCAGTACGCCCTTGGCATATGAGCACTTGTCCTGGAACTGCTTTCCGTGCTTATCCTGGATATCTTCGGCATATGTGAGAGCCTGAGTCTCAAAACCGATATTAGCCACATTGATGAAATACCTGGACCATACAGGAAGATGATTTCCGAGAAGATCGTAACTGTCGATCCTTACCAGGTCGATCGGAATATAGTTTAGCTTATCAAGAAGCCCGACTGCCTTCTCCGGATGGTTCATCAGTGCCTCGGGAAACATCGTATGCGCGAGGCTGTTATATGAACCCATAGGGATTATCGCAAGAGGCGTAGCGCGATAAGCGAGCACATTAACCACCTCGTGGATGATATCATCCCCGCCGCACACTACGACTGTTACGTTGTCATCGGATTGTTCGCTTGCCTCCGAAGCATGGTCGGAAGCCTGACCTTTTTTCTGAACATAGCGAAGCTCAATACTGTTACGCATATCTTCCTTAAGAGAGCCTATCGTCTCCTCAAGCTTACGGAGCTCTTTTGGATTGATCTCACTGCTTATTATAAACAGATAGCGCATTCAAAACTGTCCCTTCGGTATGTTTTATTAGTTTATTTTTCAGATTGCGTGGATAATCTGAAAACAAGATCAACAACATCGTTCACAGTAGAAACATTATCCAGATCTTCATCCGGCATCCTTATGCTGTAAACCTCCTCTAAATCGACGACCAACTCATAAAGCTGCAATGAATCCAGATCCAGTTCATCAAAGATCCTGGTATCAGGTCTTATATCCGTAGGGGATATCTCAAGCATATCAGTAAGCATCTTTATAAGATCATCCAGGATGAGGTCCTTCATCTTAGACTCATCAAGGATTGCATCGTCGTTCATACGTTCTCGAGGATCCGCATTGTCATCCATTTTCTTCTCTCCTTCGGCCTTCCATGGCCACATTCTTTGCTGTTTTTCTAATCGAATCGGAACCGCTGTAACGCTTAAGTTGCGATGCGATGTACTCATCTATCTCCGACACCATCTTAATGAGCTGTTTCTGCTCTTCCGGTGAATACGGCTCAAGTATCCTCTTTGCAAGGACTGTATGAAACTTGCTGTGGATCCTGCATGCGAGCTTACCGTTCTTGGTAAGACTGATCCTTACGATCCTTCTGTCAGATTCATCTCTTTTCCTTACAACGTATCCTTTCTTGACGAGCCTGTCGATCGCAACAGTAAGGGTTCCGGTCGTGACACCGAGATCATTGGCCGTCTCTGTCATCGTCCTTGCTTCATAAGGACCGATCGCATCCAAAGTATGCATCTCTACATTTGACAGGTCAGAAAAATATCCCTTAGACAGTGCCTGCTCTTCTGTAAGAAGTACGTTCTCGTATATCCTTACGAGGCGCTCGCTGAGTTCAGCTTCTTCTGCTCGCATAGTACTTCCTCCGTTTCAATCAAAAATACGCAATGAATATTATACGCTATTTACATTTGTAAATCAAAGCAATTCCTTAATATCAATAAGGCGCGGATACTCTCCGCCATAGAGCATAAGCCTTGTTACAGATGCATTTGCCGCCAGGTCCTCGTCATATCCTTCGTGCACGCAAAGTGCATTCATGAGGACGTCAGGCCTCAGGTTTTTCGATGAGCCTGCACAGCAATATATCTCTACCACATCCTCAGAAGCTGACGGATTTTGAGCTCCCGACAGCAGGAGTGGTCTTATATCCGTAGTTACTATCTTACCTTTGGACTTTTTCTGGACCTCGATCGTATCTCTCTCGAAAAGGTGCATGAGCGGAGCCTTGATACCCGGTGCCTCAAACCTGTACATGGCAACAGATACAACGCTCATCAGTGAATTCTTAGGCTCGTCGATATTGATGCCGCCGTAAAGTCTTACACCCTTAGGAAGATTAGGATTAACCTTATCCATGAATTCCTGTGCATCTACGACATGCGCCAAAGATACATCAACATAGTCGCCCAGGGTATCAATTCCCACTCCCAAAGGAAGCGCAAAGACCATCATCGGCCTCGGGTTATATCCCTGCGAATAAAGGATCGGCATCTCCGCTCTTCTTATCGCTCTGTCAAAAGTATGCATAAGATCAAGATGCCCCACAAAAGAAGCATCTCCGACCCTCTCGAAAAGGCAGCGCACAACGTACTCGGTCTGGTGCTTCTGCTTTGTCATCTCAAGACTTCTCTCATTTTGCAGCATAACACTCACCTACCTTAAAGCACTGCGCACCGCATCCTGAACACTTGGTCCTGCAAGGAGGAGTTATCTCTTCCCTGTATGCTTTCTCGCGCTCTTTCTTGAAAAAGCTCATATTAACGCCGACATCGATATGTTCCCACGGAAGGTGCTCATCATCGACATCAAATCCCTTGGCGAATTCTTCCCACGTAAGACCGTGTTCTGCCAAAGTCTCCATCCACGTCTCATACTTGAAGTGATCGTCCCATGCATCATAGAAACACCCTTTTTTATAACCAGCCTCTATAACATCACAAAGCCTGCGATCTCCCCTCGCAAGAACAGATTCCCAAAGCGATGTCTCGACATCATGCCAGATGTACTTGATGTTACGGGACTTGATAAGCGACCTCAGATAGGCCTGCTTCTCGAGGAACTCCTCCTTGGTATTCTGCTTTTCCCACTGGAAAGGAGTAAAAGGCTTAGGTATATACATGGAAGTTGAAACGGTTATCTCAGGTTTACGTGCTTTGATACCCTGTTCCCTGCAAACGTCAAAGTAAAGTTTCTCGATCTTATAGGCAAGATCTGCGATGCCCTTTACATCCTCCATCGTCTCAGTCGGAAGACCCAGCATGAAGTAGAGCTTGACCGTACTCCAGCCGCCTGCAAAAGCAAGTTTAAGGGATTTCATTATATCTTCTTCGCATATACCTTTGTTTATTACATCACGAAGCCTTTGCGTTCCTGCTTCAGGAGCAAAGGTAAGTCCCGACTTACGCGTCTGGGATACTTTCTCCATAAGATCCAGGGCAAAGTTATCGATACGAAGTGACGGCAAGGAAAGACTCGTGTGACGGCCTTCAAATGCATCGAGAAGTCCGTCGGTAAGATCTTTTAGTCCCGTGTAGTCACTTGATGAGAGCGACAGAATTCCAAGCTCATCGTAACCCGTGTTATGCTCGATCTCTATTCCCTGTCTGCACAAAGTCTCCGGGGACTTCTCGCGGACCGGTCTGTAGATAAAGCCTGCCTGACAGAATCTGCATCCTCTTATGCAGCCTCTGAAGATCTCAAGATATGCTCTGTCGTGGATAATCCTGATATTCGGAATGACGGGTTTTGTAGGATAAGGAACATTATCAAGATCCTTGATGATCCTTTTACGGATAGTATCCGGAGCTTCGCTTGAAAGCTTGTTCAATCCCTGATATCTTCCGTCCTTATAGATCGGCTCGTATAGACTTGGAACATATGCACCTTCAAGCTTGGAAATCTCCAGAAGGAGCGCCTTCCTGTCCTTCTTTCCTCCGTCCTTATATTTCTTGATAAGTTCGGTAACTTCAACGATAAGTTCTTCTCCTTCACCCATAAGGGCAATATCAAAGAAGTCAGCCATAGGCTCGATATTATATGCGCAAGGTCCACCGCACATAACGATCGGATCATCGTCCTTACGATCCTTGGTCCTGAACGGGATCTTGCCGAGATCGAGCATCTGAAGGACATTCGTGTAGCACATCTCATAACCAAGAGTAAATGCCACCACATCAAAATCTCGCAATGGAGATTTGGTCTCCATAGAATATAGCTCTATGCCGCTCTTACGCATTACGGCATCCATATCTACCCATGGTGAAAAGACACGTTCACACCAGCAGTCCTCCATGTCATTCAGGCATTTATAGAGGATCTGCATGGCAAGATTACTCATACCGATCTCATAGACATCAGGAAAACAGAATGCTGCGCGGACTTCCTTACATGTACCCGTCTGCTCAAGCTGTTTTAAAACGTCCTCTTTTATTACGGAACCGTATTCGCCTCCGACATACCTGCCGGGACTTTCAACTGACATAAGATCTTTTCTTGAGACCTTGACCTGATTCATAGAGCACGCTCCTTGTTTATATTCTTTTGGAACATTATAACAGACGAGGCGCTTAAAGACTTCGGCTCTATTTCATCACTTTTTCGAGAAGAAAGACAGGTCGTATGGTGGTATTGTCCAAAACCCGGAGGACTTGTAAAGGTGTAGCCTTATTTCTCCAGCATATACACATCGTCTACCGACCTGAAGGTTACATCTTCAGGGATATCGATCATCTTGCCGTTCTTGAAAAGGCCTGATGCAGAAGCTGCGACCGTTATGTCATCCATTTCATCAACTTCCAGCGCAGTATAGCCATCAAATTCACGGATCTCAACATGGATATCGCCTGTAAAGGAGACCCCCATCTCTTTGAGATACTCTTTCAACGTATCGATCTCCAATGTATCGATATCGTCAAAGTAATCTTTATATTCTTCAAACTCCCATTCAGACGGGTCACTCGAATCCGAATGAGCATCTATTGAATAGATATCTTCGTTTATAAGCTTGTAATCGGTCTTATCGTCATGGATCAAACCTTCAAACTCGCTTTCACTTATCTTCTCAGTTTCATTACCGTCTATGGAAAAATATGCCCTGTATGAGGGAACCAAACCATTATCTTCTGATCCTTTGAGCAGGTACTTAGGTCTTTCCTTGCTCGAACAGGAAGCAGAACAAAGGCAGATCATCGCTGTTACCAAGATCATTACAGCGCATTTAAAAAGTCTATTCTTCATATGCAAATACCTCAATCCCTTGTTGTAGCCGTAGTATAGCACACTGTTTCAAGCAGGATTCAACTTGTTCTTTGTATGTTATCGGCTATAGAATGCAAGCTGTTCCTTCGATGTTGTGACCTTCCTTTCATTCCTCTAAGATGAACATAAGTAACGGAGGGTTCGATCATGAAAAAGATACCGGTTGTAGCGATAGTTTTCTGCTTGTTCCTGACTTCATGTAATTCCCGCTTCACAGCAGGAGTCGACAAGGAATGCCGTTACTTTGATAAGTATGAGCTTGCCGATATAAAGAATATATCGGAGATCAAAGATCTGTTGGATGATTCTGAAAGATACGGCCTTTACAGCGAACTTGAAGACAATAAGGATATTCTTTACTATTTTGATCTTCTGGACGATGACGAATACGTCGAAGTACAAGTCGGTTCTTCAGATTACGTCCTGTTCTACTATACGGTAACCGGTTACGGAAAAAAGATCGTGGAAATATCCGATATAAAAAGTGACATCACCGATTCATGCCTGGCCGTTGCTGTCGACAGTGTAATCTACGATGGTCCCGGTTCCGGATGTTTTCTGCAGACAGATCGTTGTCGCTGTATAGTCAAGATCGAGAAAGATTTCAATATATTATATGTTAATGGTTCTGTCTATCGTCCTTTCGACGGCGGCATATTCAGGATAGGAGATAAAGCAGGGATCGTAGATCCAGATCTGAACGTAAAAGTATCTCCGATCTATGATTGGATACGCATAGAGGAGATTCCCGAACAACCTCACTTTTATCTGATGGAGACCGAAGAAGGCTACGGCATTCTAAACAAGGATTACGATATTATATGCGATCCTGACGTCGTAAATTATGTCTTTCTCGAAGATGATTCTCTTATCGAAACCGTAAAAGATAATGATCAATATTTCATATATAAGAAAGACTTATACGGAAATATACTTCAAGGCCCGCTAAAAGGTGTTCTTGACCTGCCTGAAACAAATCATTACGGTCAGCATATATTCACAGACGGACTTAAAAAAGGGGTCATTGATGAAGATCTGAACGTGATAATAGAACCTTTGTATCAGAGTATCAATTCATATTACAGTCAAAGATCCGATACGTTATGGGCAGTAATGAAAGATAACAAGGTTGCTGTTTTCGATCATGAAGGAAACCAAAAGACCGAATTTAAATACGATTCGATCTACGAGGCAATCAGCGCGTATAACAAAGAAACCGCTAATCCTTAACATAAAAAAGTCTCCCGCTACGATAACGGGAGACTTCAATTATCCGTTTTTCAAAAAGATCACTTGTTAAGTCTTGCTTCCAAAGCAGCCTTCTGATCTTCGTAACCCGGCTTACCGAGAAGAGCGAACATGTTCTTCTTGTAAGCTTCAACACCAGGCTGGTTGAATGGGTTTACAGCAAGGAGGTAACCGGAGATACCGCAAGCCTTCTCGAAGAAGTAAACGAGCTGACCAAACCAGTAAGGTGTAAGTTCAGGCATATGAACGATCATGTTAGGAACCTTACCGTCAACGTGTGCGAGTACTGTTCCCTGCATAGCCTTGAGGTTAACGTCGTTCATGTCCATACCGGAAAGGAAGTTCAAGCCGTCAAGGTTCTTAGGATCGTTAGGGATCTCGAATGTACGACGAGCCTTGTCGATCTGTACGACTGTCTCAAAGAGCATTCTTCTTCCGTCCTGGATATACTGACCCATGGAGTGAAGGTCTGTCGTATTATCAACACCTGCAGGGAAGATTCCTCTGCCGTCCTTACCCTCAGACTCACCGTAGAGCTGCTTCCACCACTCTGTCATATAGTGGAAAGATGGCTCGTAGTTAACCATAACCTCTGTTGAATAACCGGAACGAAGGAGACAGTTACGAACTGCTGCATACTTGTAGCATGGGTTATCCATAACGGACATCTTCTTGAATTCCTTGGAAGCGTCCTTAGCACCCTTCATAACTTCCTTGATATCGATACCTGAAACAGCGATAGGAAGAAGACCTACAGCTGTAAGAACAGAGAAACGTCCTCCGACATCATCAGGTACTACGAATGACTCGTAACCTTCCTTGTCTGCAAGGCCCTTCAAAGCTCCGCGTGCCTTATCTGTTGTAGCATAGATACGAGACTTAGCCTCTTTCTTGCCGTACTTATTCTCCATGTATGCCTTGAAGATCCTGAATGCGATCGCAGGCTCTGTTGTAGTACCGGACTTGGAGATGATATTTACGGAGATGTCTTTGCCCTCAATGATCTCCATAAGATCTGCCAAGTATGTAGCACTGATGGAATTACCGCAGAAAAGAATGATAGGACTCTTTCTTACCTTCTTAGGTGCGATGTTAGCGAAAGAATGATTCAAAAGCTCGATAGCAGCTCTTGCACCGAGGTATGAACCGCCGATACCGATTACTACGAGCACATCAGAATCCTTACGGATCTTGGCAGCTGCCTTCTTGATCCTTGCAAATTCTTCCTTGTCATAATTTGTAGGAAGATCGAGCCATCCGAGGAAGTCGTTTCCCGGGCCGTTCTTCTTGTGAAGCATATCGTGAGCAACCTTTACCTGAGGCTCCATACGAGCAACTGCTTCTTCTCCGCCGATAAACGGGAGTACATTGGAAATGTCCAAATTGATCATAATGATTCTCCTCACACTTGTTTTTTAATAAAAACTATTAGAAAGTATATCACCGCAGACCGATTTCGTGAACTAAAAATCCATACTTTTTTCAGCCATTTTATTCTTTTCGAAAAGAATTACGATATAATCACTTTATGAGTTCAGAAGACATCGCAAAAGCCAAGATAATAATATTGCACCTGGTATCTGATGCACCCGGTGTTACATACCATATGCTCATGGATAAATGTATGGAATCCCTGACTATGGATTTCTTTACCTTCTCTCAATGCTATAACGAACTTTTGGCAGGAAATCTTCTCGAAAAAGTGTCGGAAAACGACGGAACGGATTCGAACACGGCTGATTCCGCAGAGGATATCTTATACATCACCAAGGGCGGCAAGGCTGTACTCGACGATATTTCCGCAGCACTTAATAACAGCACCAAAAACTATCTTGCCAATGCCAAGATCGAGCTTAATGATCTCATAGCAGAAAGAAACAGCATAAGAGCTTCCGTCTTAACAGAAGAAGATCACTTCTACGCATGTCTTTCCATCAATGACAAGACAGGAACAAGATTTGAGACTAAGGTCAGAACGGATAATAAACAGGAAGCCATTGCTTTGTGTAATTCCTGGAAACGCAAGGCAAAGGAAACACACAAGGCTTTCCTTGATTCCCTCAGCAATTAAATATGAATTGTTAATATGATCTGCGAAGCGGTATTTGCCGCTTCTTTTTTTGGGCGAAAAAAAAGCTGTTCTTCAATGAACAGCTCGTAACAAACTCAAATTCCAGATTTTAAGAGGTCGCTTAAATATCTTGATGATTAGAGTATACCCATTTTCTGTGAAGCAAATATGTTGATTTATTAACAGATTGTAAACAACGAAACGATTTGTTGTACAAAAAGTGAAAATAACACTTTTTCGCCATTAAATTATCAAAATATTGCTACCTTATTCAATGAAATCAAACTCGAAATCATCGATCCTTACCGTGTCGCCCTCTTTGATACCCTTCTCGCGAAGTGCGTCTATAACGCCTGCATTGATGAGTGATCTCTGGAAATATGACAGAGAATCAGGGTCAGAAAAGTTAGTTGATTCCATGGTAATCTTTGCCCACTGACCGCAAATATTGTAAACTCCGTCTTCGTCGATCTCGATTGTAAACTGTTCCTTAGGTTCGAATTTGTAAACTTTTTCTTCCTCTGTCTTCTCAAAGATAGGGGTAGCCGGAAGCTTACTTACGAGTTCTGATACTTTATCTATCAAAGGCTTGATACCGATCATGGCAGCACCTGATGTAACAAATACATCTTCATAGCCCATTTCCTTAACGGCATTTACAAAAAGCTCGACCTCTTCTTCAGAAGCCATATCAGACTTATTTGCAACAACTACCTGAGGGCGCGTTGCAAGCTGTTCGTTGAACAGGCGAAGCTCGTCATTGATGCTGTTAAAATCGTCGATCGGATCTCTTCCGTCCGCACTTGATACATCTACTACATGGATAAGAAGCCTGGTTCTCTCGATGTGTCTTAAGAAATCATGACCAAGGCCGGCTCCGTCATGAGCATTATCGATAAGTCCCGGGATATCTGCAATGACAAAACTCGTGTCATAATCCTGAACTACACCCAAAACAGGTTCAAGTGTCGTAAACGGATAATCGGCGATCTTAGGCTTAGCCTTTGTCATGACCGAAAGCAAAGTGGATTTACCTGCATTAGGATATCCTACAAGTCCCACGTCAGCGATGAGCTTAAGTTCTACGGAGATATTCTTCTCTTCACCCGGAACACCTGCTCTTGCAAATCTCGGAGCCTGTCTTACCGCATTAGCATAGTGCATGTTGCCAAGGCCGCCTTTACCGCCCTTGGCAATGATCACTTCCTGACCGTCTTCAGAAAGGTCAGCGATGATCTTATCTTCATCAAGGTCTTTTATGACAGTACCGACAGGAACAGCGATCTTAAGATCTTCTCCGCCTCTGCCGTACA
Organism: uncultured Clostridia bacterium; assembly: GCA_947165785.1. GTDB lineage: Bacteria > Bacillota > Clostridia > Saccharofermentanales > Saccharofermentanaceae > Saccharofermentans. Next base: position 31,176 of record CAMVBS010000008.1, read on the forward strand.
TCTTTCTGTTCATGCCCTTCTCGCCGTCTTTGGCTACGAACTTATGCTTGAACCTGAAGCTTTGGAGCGTGGATATCTTGGACGTTGCCACAAAAATGACATCGCCTCCCTTACCGCCGTCGCCACCGTCAGGACCGCCGTTAGTTACATATTTCTCCGTGTGAAATGAAACACAACCGCTTCCGCCGTCACCGGCCTTAACATAGATTTTTGCATGATCGATAAACATAAAACACCTATATTCTTTAAGTAAAAAAACAGTCTGTCGAGGATTCCCGACAGACTGATTAGTTCAAGATCAAAATCTCTGATCACTCAGCGATAGGATATACGCTAACCTGCTTCTTATCCTTACCGAGGCGCTCGTACTTAACTTTTCCGTCGATACGTGCATAGAGAGTATCATCAGATCCGATACCTACGTTTGTACCAGGATGGATCTTTGTTCCACGCTGTCTGACAAGAATGTTACCGGCGAGCACGTGCTGTCCGTCGCCCTTCTTAGCTCCAAGTCTCTTAGATTCAGAGTCACGACCGTTCTTGGTCGAACCCATACCTTTCTTATGAGCAAAGAGCTGTAAATTCATCTTAATCATAGTGATTACACCTCCGATGTTCTAATTTCTTGATTCAATCAATTCGATATACTGATCTTCATCATCATTAACCGACATCTCCAGGCTTTTAAATCCTACCAAAACGGTATTCATTATTACCTGAGCCCTTTCTCTTACCTCACCGGTAAGTTCGGGAAGTGTCAGCCTTGCATTCACATCTCCGTCACCCGTATCTTCATTGATGACTGCTATATCCTTCAAAGAACAAAGTTCATCAAGAGAATTAACTGCCGTGTAGAACAGTGTCGAAGCTGATGCACAGATTATGTCTGATCCCTGTTCGGCATATCCGGAATGTCCGGACATATAGAGACTTTTGATATCGTCTCCTTCTCTGTCGATTATAATGCTGATCATATATCAAAGTTCAATCGCGTAGATCAAGCGTCGATAGCTGTGATACGTACACGTGTGTATGGCTGTCTGTGGCCTGCCTTACGACGGTAACCCTTCTTAGCCTTGTACTTGAAAACAACGATCTTGCTTCCCTTGCCCTGCTTTACGATCTCGCCGGAAACCTTAGCCTTGCAATCAGCGCCAGCCTTGATACCTGCATCATCTGCAACAGCAAGTACATTATCGAAAGTAATGGAATCGCCTGCTTCGCCTTCGAGCTTCTCGATGAATACTTCGTCACCGACAGCTACCTTGTACTGCTTACCGCCTGTCAAAATTACTGCGTACATTTAGTGTCCTCCTGTTCTTCCAGTCTCGCTGCTCAACCTTAGGCATTGCACAAAAAAGCGCAAATTTAAGAGCCCGGCGCATGCGGTCACCGAAATATACTATCATCAAGTGTATCGGGTGTCAAACCTTTTCTTCGAAAATCAGTTGATTTTCTTTACTGACGAGCCATACTCGATCATCGTATCGACCTTACGCTTTCTGGCAACTCCCAGATAAGTTCCGGTCATCCTGTCAAGGAGCATGTCTGATGCGACTCGCGCGATCTTCTCCATAGGCTGGATACCGATAGTAAGCTTAGGGTTATAGATCCTTGCTATCTCAAGGTTCTCAAAACCTACAAATGAGATATCATCAGGGATCGAGATATTGTTGTCAGCTACATAAAGGAGGCTTCCGGACATGAGATCGTGTCCTGCAGCAAATACTGCAGTAGGCGGAGTAGGAAGTGACATGAATGACTTCATTCCCGCATAACCGCTCTCTTCCGTGATGCTCTCTTTGAATACATATTCAGGTCTAAACGGCATTCCGCCTTCCTGAAGCGCTCTTATATAACCCGCAACCCTGTCATCTGTAGTAACGATTCCGCTGCCGCCCGTGATAAGAGCGATATTACGGTGACCGTTATCAACAAGGTGCTTGATTACTTCATAAGTGATCGACTCGTTATCGATAACAACAGAGTCGCAATAGTTCTCCTGATCTTCTATATCAACGAATACGAGCGGCACCTTCTCCTTACGGATCCTGGTAAAGTCTGAAGACTTAACTCCGATAGGCTGCATAATGATACCGTCAACCTGATAATCCAAAAGGAAGTCTATCTTCTCCTTGGCGTTATTTGTTCCGTCATCATAAAAATGATAGTCACAGACGATCGTGGAATAATTCTTCTCATACATGAACTGGCTTACGGAAGTCAGTATGGAAACACCGTAATAGTCTGAGAGGTTAGGAATAAGGACACCTATCGTCCTTGTCTTCTTGGTCTTCATTCCCCTCGCTATCGGATTGACCTTATAGTTAAGTTCCTCAATGGCATTAAGGATCTCAGTCTTCTTAGGCTCGAGAACGTTTCCGCCGTTAATACACTTCGAGACGGTCGATATTGACACGCCTGCCTTCTTCGCAACATCTTTAATCGTAACACTCATAAATAATTCCCCCACCGACCATTATGCCATTTTATGTCGCTAAAATCAAAAGAATTAAATAAATACCTGCATGTGTTACTGCAGTAAGGGTTGTTGAGTTGGAATGACGCTTGACAGGAAGCGATGCCAAGAACGGGATCGCAGCGCATGCAAAGCCCATCAATCCCAGAGCTGTTGCTATCGAATTACTTACCAGGACACCCGCAAAGAACAGTACGGCAGAAGGCACAAGAGTGAAAATGACCATTATGTACTTACCGTAATACGAGCATCCTCCAAGCCCCTTGATCCTGGAAACTCCGTCGCATCTTGCAACGATAAGGATACCTGCAAGATCAATCACGGCTGCCAAAAGCGAGAACAGGATACGAAGATTGGAAGTGATGGCATTTCTGATTCCAATGGTATTATTAGCGAGCATCAGGAAGAACACCAGGATCGCGATCGTCAGGATATAAGCGACCGACATGGCCTTATGCGGTCTTTTGATGTCGATGTTCTTAATGAGGAAAGGAAGCCTTATAAGTCCCATAAGTGCGATCATCACGCAAGGAAGATAACTTGCACCCATCAAAATAAGATCACTCTTTCCGCCGAGTATCAGAAGGACAATGAAAACGCACGCTGCTATCGCAGCCAAAGATACGATAACGATAGTCGTAAAAGTGTCTATCTTATCCTTGTTATCCGTGACCATCTTGTATCTGACGACCGGTATTTTCGAGAGGAAAAGGAAAAGGCCGGAAATGAAGAGCGCAGCTGACATGATAAGGATGACATACCATGCGATTATCGCCTTGGAAGGAGAGTTCGTATCTGTCATGTAATTCGCGCAAAGATAGTCGGCAAGTTCGATCTGGAACGACGGAGACATGTAAAACAGAGCGCCGTCTCCCTTATCTACGGAAGAAACCGACAGGTACCTGTTACCCTTAGGATTCATGTAGACTTCTGAAGATGTAACACCTCCCGGCCTGGATGTAATACCGAATAGAGTATCCTCTCCTGAAAGTCTCTCGTACATTATCTTAGAGTCGCTTTTAGGATCGCTGTTATCGGTAAAGATGGCAACATTATGAGTCGGGAACTCCGTACTCATGCCTTCCATCGAATAATTGGTCTCGAACTCAGGGTTAACAAGAACGAATCCCAAAGTATCTTCATCAGTATCGAAAAGCTTAAGAGAACTTGTTGCAGCACTTCCCTGCGCAAGTATGACGATACTCTGACTTCTGTAACCGCGCGGAAGACTTATCTCTTCACCGATACTTAAGGACTTCTCGAGGTCCTTATCAAGTATCAGAGTCTGAAATCCTGCGCGTCCCATAGCCATCCTGAAGATGGTATTAGGGAATTTGCTGTCCTCGGTTCCGTACATGACAAGGACAGGAGCATCTTTTTCATAGCCGGTATATGAAAAACCGTAAAGCCCGATCTGCAATAAAAGAGCAAGGACCATGAGTATGATCCCGAGAAGGGTAACACCTTTTAATTTCATCTTATCTTTCCTTTTTGACCAGCTCGTCTCCGAGTTCTCTGATATCCTCAGGTCCGAGGATAAGGATAAGGTCATTTTCTTTTACGAGTTCATCAAGCCTTGGGATAATATCTTCCTTATTCTCGAAAAACTCGGAATCGCCGCCTCTTTTGTTGATCTCTTTACTGATATCAAGGCTTGATATCTCATGCGTATTGATCTCACGATCACTGAAGATCTCCGAAAAGAGCACCTTCTTGCAAGGCAATAGCGAAGTTACATAATCCTCGAAAAGCATCTTTGTCCTGTTAAAGGTAAGAGGCTGGAATACGACCCACATATTATTGTGAGGCATATGACTTGCAGCTTCGATAGTAGCTCTTGCAGCAGCAGGATGGTGTGCATAATCTACGACGACTGTAGCACCCCTGTATGTTCCCTTAACGGTATATCTTCCGTCTGCGCCCTTAAATTCATTAAGTGCCTTGATACATGAAGAAGGTTCGCCTCCGTTAAGAAGTGCACAGCAAAGCGCGATAAGACTGTTATCTATATTGTGTTTGCCCGGGATCTGAAGCTGAACCCTTCCGAGTTTCTCACCCATGAACCAGGCATCAAAGCTTGGAAGACCGCCTTCGAATGAAACATTGTCTGCAGCCATGTCAGGTTCCTTGCCGGTGAAGACGCACTTTTCATCCTTAAGTCCGCAGGTAAACACCTTAAACTCAGGTCTTCCCGCCTTCTTCCTGTTATCGAGTGCGATCTTCAGGCTTTCAGCCGTATTAGCGCAGTGGCCAGTAACTACAACATTTCCGTTATCAGAAAGCTTATCAAGGAACAATGCGAAGACATCGATTACATCCTGTAAGGTCGGATAACAGTCTACATGGTCATGATCGACATTGGTGATCGCAGCCGTTGTAGAGGAAAAGTTAAGAAATGACCTTTTAAACTCACAAGCTTCCGAAACGAGAAGATCTCTTCCCTTGCCAAGCCTTACTGTTCCGTTAAAAGAGTAGAAATCGGCACCGAGATGAACCGTAGGATCCTTGCCGCTCTCAAGGAGCATAAGCGAAGTCATTGCCGTTGTCGTTGTCTTTCCGTGTGTACCGGAGATATTGATGACACTGTCATAGCTCTCGGTTATAAGTCCCAGGAACTCTGACCTGTCAAACATCGTAATGTTATTATCCATTGCATACTTAACTTCCTCGTTATTAGGAAGGCAAGCTGCTGTCTTGACTATATAATCCGGTTTGAATTCCATAAGATTTTCTTTGACCTGACAGTCATATATCTTAAGTCCCTTAGTCGAGAGCATCTTGGTCCTCTCAGAAGGATGCATGTCGGATCCTCCGACTTCAAATCCGTAGCCTGATGCGAGCAACGCAAGACCACTCATCGAGATACCGCCAACGCCTATAAAATATACCTTTGAACCCTGCTTTAAAGCATTCAAACCTTTTAACATATGATCACCTTCTTAAATTGCTAGGAATAGTATTGCACAACATACTTAAATAAAAAAGTGGGGCGCCTCAAAAACCATTTGAGACGACCCACCGTAATATCTTTGATCAAGTTGCAGGCAGCGGATCCGGTGTTGGAGCCGGAGGAGCATCGTCGCCCTTGTTCTCTTCATCGGAAGAAGGATTGGAATACTTCTCCTTCATCTCAGCTTCCCTTGCATGTATCGCCGTAAGATCACCATTTGATGTGTAGATCTCTTCGAACTCAGGACCGTCGACCTTATTAACTTCGAGAAGTCTTTGAGCAAGACCTTCAACGATAGCAGCCTTATCATGAAGGATGGCCTTGGCATCATCATAGCAGCTGTCGATTATGGACTTGATCTCTTCATCGATCTCAGCAGCCGTTACATCCGAATAAGGCTGAACCTGTCCGTAAGATCCGCCGATAAAGACCTCATCACTGTCGTTACCGAATACCATGTTCTTGAACTTGTCGGAAAGACCGAATCTCTTGATCATGGCAGTTGCGATCCTGTTGCAGTGCTGGAGATCGCTTCCGGCACCCGTGCTTATATCATCAAGGAAGATCTCCTCTGCAGCACGTCCGCCAAGTGAGACCTTGATGTCCTCAAGGAGCATTCCCTTTGTACGGAATTCAGTATCCTCGATCGGCTTATGTGAAGTAAATCCACCTGCCTGACCTACCGGGATGATGGTTACACGATCGACCTTATCTGTTGTTGATATGGCACGAAGGATGATAGCGTGTCCTGCTTCGTGATAAGCAGTAAGTCTTCTGGTCTTCTCAGTAGGCTTCTTGGAGTTCTTCTCAGGACCCATCATTACTCTGTAAGTAGCATCCGTAAGTTCAAGAGGAGTGATCTCCTTCTTGTTCCTTCTTGCTGCAAGAAGAGCTGCCTCGTTAAGGAGGTTAGAAAGATCCGCACCCGTAAATCCGACTGTTGCTCTGGCGATCTCCATGAGATCTACATCCTTGTTCAAAGGCTTGCCCTCGGCATGGATCTTAAGGATAGCTTCTCTCTCATAAAGATCAGGCTCGGAAACATGTACTCTTCTGTCAAAACGTCCCGGACGGAGAAGTGCCGGATCAAGTACATCTGCTCTGTTTGTTGCAGCCATTACGATAACGTTTGTATTTGTATCAAAACCGTCCATCTCAACGAGGATCTGGTTAAGCGTCTGCTCACGCTCATCGTGGCCGCCGCCCAATCCTGAACCTCTTCTTCTGCCTACCGCATCGATCTCATCGATAAAGATCACTGCAGGAGCGGCTTTCTTGGCATCACTGAAAAGGCTTCTTACACGGGAAGCACCGACACCGACGAACATCTCTACGAAATCAGAACCCGACATATGGAAGAACGGAACGCCTGCTTCACCTGCTACGGCCTTGGCAAGGAGTGTCTTACCTGTACCAGGAGGGCCTGAAAGGATAACGCCCTTAGGGATCTTTGCACCGAGTTTCTGATATTTACCCGGATTCTTCAAGAAATCAACCATTTCCTGAAGTTCTTCTTTTTCTTCCGCACAGCCGGCAACATCCTTGAACTTAACCTTTATCTGGTTAGGAGCAGCAAGCTTGGCTCTGCTCTGTCCGAAACTGAATACTCCCTTATCACCTGACTGTCTCGTGAATATGATAAATACGATAACGGAACCGATAACAGCAACGATTATGATGATGTTAAGAAGGATCTCCCAGTCAAACGGCTCTTCGTATGTATAATTCTCGATCTTACCTGTCTTCTGTGAAAGTCTCAGGAATTCGATAAGCTCATCCACACTCTCATATGGTACATCCAAAGTCTTGGTAAGTTCTTTTCCGTCCTGCTTATACTTAAGGATTACGGAATTACCGCGAACCGTAACGTCGGAAACATCATATTCCTCGGATTCGATGTAGTTATAAACATACTCAACCTTTTCCTTGGATGTATCTCTTCCGAAAAGATTTACAAACAACAGGCAAAGCGCAACTACCAGGACTGCATAGAAGATAAGTCCCGAGATATGCGGTTTTCTGTTATTTGAACCATTGTCGTTATTCATTAATTACCTCCGTTCATGGACACGACACATATATCCTTGAGATTTCTGTACTCTCCGTCGTAATCCAATCCATATCCGACAATAAACTTGTCTGGAATAGTTATTCCTTTGTAATCTGCCTCGATCTCATTTACACGGCGCTCAGGCTTATCAAAAGCCGTACAGATCTTAAGGCTCTTCGGCTTTCTCTTGAGAAGGAGTTCCTTGAGACACTTAAGCGTGTATCCGGTATCGATGATATCCTCAACGATAAGGACATTCTTGCCTTCGATATCGAAAGAACAGTCTTTCTTGATAGTCAGAACACCTGTGGAAGTCTGACCCTGGTAGCTTGATACCTGCATGAAGTCGACCTTAACAGGCATCGTAAGATGTCTTACTAGATCAGCGGCAAAAACGAAGCTTCCCGTAAGGATACCGATAACAAGGAGTTCCTCGTCTCCGTAGTCCTTGTTGATCAAAGAAGCTGTATGTTCTACCATGGCTTTGATCTCACGTTCAGAGATCATTACTTCAGATACATCTACACCGTCCATGCTCAAACCTCCAGTACTTCCACTTTTAAGATTTTATCGGGCAAACCCTTATTCCCCAGGCCTTCGATGAATTTACTCATCGACACGTCATCTGTGAAACCGATGGCATGTCCCACACCCGGGATCCATAAGACCTGCTCTCCGTCATAGACCCCGCAAACAAGATCTCTCACGGCAGAAGGAACCTTAAGATCCCCGAAAAGCTTATCGCAGACAGTCGTATGGGATGTTCCCGCACGCTTGAAAGACAAGCTTCTGTCAAGTGGTCCGAACTTAAGATCATGTATTTCCGACCCTGTCGAAAACGGACAAAACCACGAATTAGTATTATACCTTATCGCCTCAATATTCTCAACGATTTCGAGGTTTATTTTAATATTCGAATTAGGTATTTTTGTTGTTTTTTGGATATCAGCCAGACTTATCGGATCAGACTTGGAGTCATACAGGAACAGCCCCCTGGAGCGCATTGCTCTTATAAGTCCGCTCTCTTTTTCGGAAGACTTGCAAAACCCGAGTCTGCCGCCTGCCACAAAAGCCATATTCGAAAAAGGCAGATCAAGCGTCCTTCCCGTAGCACCGTTATCAGTGCAAAGACCTATAACGCTTTCAACGTGCTTTTTTTCGAAATCGGTAAGATTACCGAAAGTATCCTTCCAAAGGTTTCTTACCAGCCTTTGAGCTATCGCCTTATGGCAATTTTTAAATACAGCAGTATCAAGTGTCAGATTCTTCCTGTCAGCGTATTTTGAGTATGCCTCGTCAGTAAGAGCAGTAATGAGGTCCAAGTCATCAGAAAGAAGCTCATATGTCTCGAAAATGGCACTGCTCGGCTTCTTGACGGATACTTCCGAGATCTTCGGAAGCACGTCGTTACGCCAGATGTTTCTAGTACAGCAGTTCTCGAAGTTCGTAGCATCTTCGCAGTGAGCCTGCCCGATCTCATCAAGATAATCGAGGATCTCCTTCTTGGTTACGCAAAGAAGAGGTCTTATCACCCTGTCACTTTTGGCTTTCGGAGACACAAGTCCTTCAAGACCGCTGCCTCTGAATATGTTCATAAGGAAAGTCTCTGCCAGGTCATCTTTGTGATGAGCAAGGCAGATCACCGATCTGTCATTCTTATCTTCACCGAAAAGTTCATACGAAAGATCTTCAAATGCTTGATATCTCAAGATCCTTCCCGTATCTTCAACTGATCTTCCGAATTCAGACGCTTTCGAAGACACGTCAAAGGAATAGACCTTGCACCCTATATCCAGGGTCTTGCAAAGATCCACGACAAAATCCTCATCTCTTTTGGCCTCCTGACGAAGTCCGTGGTTTACATGAACCACATGTATACGGGAATCCGTAATGGCCCTAAGCACATACAAAAGCGCAACCGAATCCGCTCCGCCTGAACAGCCGACTATCAGGTCTCTGCCGTCAAACAGTTTATTCTCTGTTGAGAAATCACGGATCTTTTCCAAAAACTCCATCGGTCAGAACAGGTCCTCCGGGAAATCAGTAGCGATCTCAGAACTATTGAACATCTCATCATTCGACGGATTTTCCATAGCGTCATCACTTGCAGGAGGAAGAGGTTCGTCGTATGCTTCCGGCGGTACTTCCTCAGGCATCGGCGGAGGTGGCGGAGGAGGTTCCGGCGAAGCGTAACCACCCTGCACTACAGTAGGTTCTGCCTGCGGTTCTTCAGGGAAAGAATATGAAGCAGCTGCAGCCTGAGCACTTGAAGTCGGACGACCCGGCTCCGGAGGCTCACTGTTCTTGGTATACTCGGTAAACAATGTCTTGCTTCCGATCCACCTTACGTAGACAGTACCTTGCTGTCCGTGACGGTTCTTTGCAATGATGATCCTTCCGCCCTGCTTGTCAGGAGCATCGCCATCTTTATTGCGATAGTCGTCACGTTCGATAAACCAAACACTGTCGGCATCCTGCTCAATAGCACCCGAATCACGAAGATCCGAGAGCTGAGGAGTATGTTCTTCTCTGCTTTCAGTACCACGGGACAGCTGTGAAAGAGCGATTATCGGAACATCAAGCTCCTTGGCGAGTACCTTCAGGCCTCGGGAGATCTCGGCAACTTCCGTTTGTCTCGAAGTGTTGGCACTCTTATTCGGAATGCTCATGAGCTGAAGATAATCAACGATAACAAGACCCAACTGCTGTCTGGACTTTAAGAGTTTACAGGCAGACATCATGGCAGCAGGATTCATAGCTGCTGAATCATTGATATATATTGGCATCTTACCGAGCTGGAAGCATACCTTACCAAGCTCGATCTGTTTCTCATCAGAGATGTTGGCTGACTGAATGTCTTTTGACGTAACACTGGACTTCTGTGCCAGGATACGAGAAGCGATCTCGCTTTTTGACATCTCAAGAGAGAAGATATTAACGTTTTTGTTAGTAAGTTCGGCAACATTAACTGCAATGTTAATGGCAAGAGCCGTCTTACCCATACCAGGCCTTGCAGCAAGGATATTCAAAGTGCCTGGACGAAGTCCTCCAAGATAATAATCAAGTTTCGGGAAACCGGTCTTTACGATATCCTTAAGGCCCTTTCCGTGCTTGAGTTCAAGCAAATTGTTCATCGTGGTCTTAAAGATGGAATCAATGCCTTCGAATCCCTTAGTCTCTTCATCATCTGTCAAGGTGTTAAGGGAACCGATAAGACCGTCAGCGATATCTTTTGCAGTACCGCTTCCGTTATTGGCCATATCAGAGAATTCACCCATGACCTTGATGATCTTTCTTCTCTGACTCTTATCGCAGATGATATTGACATAATCTTCAACGCTGGAACGTACCGAGTAAACATCAGTAAGTCCCAATACATAGGAGTTGCCTCCTGCACTGTTGATATTGCCGTCATGTTCCAGTTGAGCAGCAACCGTATAAGGATCTACATTCTTGCCCTCAGCAAGATAGACCTTATAGATAGCGTCAAAGATATATGCATGCTTAACATCATAGAAGTCGTCAACCTTGATCTTGGAACTGACCACCTCGTTAAGAACATCAGTATTTTTCAGGCATAAAGACAGAAGGGCCTTCTCGCTGTCAATATCGAAAGGTCCCTTTGTTGTAAGTTTGCTAGCCAGATTATCTCGAAGTTTACGTTCAGCCACGATTATGACTCCTTATTCAGCTTCCACTTCCAGAGAAACTTCACAAGATACTTCTGTATGAAGTTTAACCTTAACCTCGTATGTTCCTACGCTCTTGATCTGAGACTTGAGCGTGACGTTCTTCTTGTCTACGTCATAGCCGGCCTTCTTAAGAACATCAGCCACATCCATGGCAGTAACTGCACCGTAGAGCTTACCTGCGTCACCTGTCTTTACCTTCAATGTGAACTTCTGACCGTCAAGTTTCTTCTTTGTCTCCTTAGCAGCCTCCAGTTCTCTTCTGGCATGCTCAGCCTGAGCACCCTTCTTCATCTTAACGTCATTAAGGTTATTTGCTGTTGACTCTCTGGCAAGTCCCTGCTTAAGAAGGAAATTTCTGCCATAACCGTCATTAACACTGACTATATCATTGACTTTTCCAAGTCCTTTTACGTCTTTGAGAAGAATTACTTTCATTTCAAGCTACCCCCGAATAAAAAATAAGGACGCCTCTTAAGAGGCGCCCTGTAATTATATACTATTTTCTGCTCAATTCCAAACCGAAAAACGGTACATTGATTACTCAGCAATGAATGGAAGAAGAGCAAGGTGACGTGCGCGCTTGATTGCTGTTGTAAGCTCACGCTGGTGCTTTGCACATGTACCTGTCATTCTCTTAGGAAGGATCTTGCCACGCTCGGAAACGAATTTACGGAGCTTAGCTGCATCCTTGTAATCAATGACTTCAACCTTCTCAGCACAGAAAGAACATGTCTTTCTTCTGGAACGTCTCGGTCTCATGTTGCCACCGAATTCACGACCTGCCTTAGGTGCTCTGTTATCAGCCATAAGTCTAATTCTCCTTTATAAAATTAAACGTCAAACGGCAACTCTCCGCTGCCATCATCCTTTTCTTCGTAGATTCCTGCATCAACCGGAGAAGCGATAGGAGTCTTTGGTGCTTCAGGAGCACTTACCGGAGCTGTCTGAACAGGAGCAGGTGCTGCCTGATTCTCTCTGGATCCGGAATTTGCAGATTCAACAAACTCTGCTTCATCTACAACGACTTCCGTTACATAACGCTTCTGACCCTGATTGTCATCATATGTACGTGTCTGGATGCTGCCTGTAATAGCGATCCTGTTACCTTTGTGGAAATAGGAACCGATAAAACTTGCTGTCTGTCTCCAAGCAACGCAGTTGATGAAATCAGTCTGACGCTGTCCGTTCGGATCCTTGAACCTTCTGTCTACTGCAATAGTGAAGTTACAAAGTGCAGTCTGACTTGCTGTGTTCTTTACTTCTGGATCCTTGGTTAATCTACCGATCAAAATTACTTTGTTCATTTGAAATTCCTCCGTGTCGTACGATTACTCGTCTACACGAACAACAAGGTAACGCATTACATTCTCTGTGATCTTAAGCTTACGCTCGATCTCTCTTGGGAATGTGTTCTCAGCAGAGAATTTGAAAGCAAGGTAGTGACCTTCTTTCTGCTCGTCGATCTCGTAAGCAAGCTTCTTTGTTCCGAGAACGTCGAGAGTCTCGATCGTAGCACCTTCCTCAACCTTAGCCTTAACAGCCTCTGTAAGCGCATTCAATGCTTCCTCACCGATGCTTGGATTGAGAACTACAACCATCTCATACTTGTTAGCCATGATTAATTCACCTCCTCTTGGACTTAACGGCCCATCAATTCCTGACGGGCAAGGATAACTGTCACATTGACAGCGAATGTTAGAATATCACAGCATTTGCAATAAAGCAAGGCATTTTGCCACAAAAACATCTCCGGGCGTCACCCCAGTCATTCGTATACATCCAAAAACTCTTACTTCGTTATTGTAACTCAGATCGCGGCAAAAGAAAACATTTGTTTTAAAATTATATTCTCATTACGCCGAGCTCTTTGAGTATGTACGGGAACATGATCTTAAGCCATGCTTCGAGCGCCTTGGCCGTATGGTCATAGGTAAGCTCGTTCTCTCCCTCAGGATCCGGGATGGCAAGTGATATCACTCTTCCCTTATCGTCTTTTATGACGAGGCCCTTCGAAGCGAGGAATGAGGACATCGAATAGACCTTACCCTCAAGATCAGGAAAAGCCTTCAGTATATCCATAGCCTGCTCATCTTTAATAGTAATAATAAGGTCATTCCTATCATATACGCTTGCAAGCGCTCTGGTCGTCTTATGGAAGGATATGTCGATCCCAAGGTCTTTTACTGCTTTGATCATCTTGCTGTCGGCATTTTCTCCGTCGGTCGCGAAAACACCTGCCGACTCACAGTAGATCTCTGCCTCCGTATCTCTGTCATCATTAAGGCAATACGGCGCTTCGCCGGTGATCATCCTTCTGAAGATACCCTCGGCTGCAGCACTTAATGTTCTGTTGTTCTTGCATACGAACAGGACGGACAAGGTCACCATGGAATCCGAGCCGAAGGTGATCTTCTCTCTTTTTCGAGCAAAAGAAGAAGACTTTGTATCATCGCCCTTCTTACCGGCAGCCTTCAAAAGCCTGTTCATATAGGCGGTCTCGATGCCGTCGCCTGCAAAGCCCGGAGCAAGGATCAAAGCGACATCCTGAACATCCAGAGTACGAAGACCGTCAAAAAGATGATGCGATGCCGCCATACAATCGCCTGCTCTTCCATAGACATAGAACTCAACATGTGATGAGAGCACATTGTCATTCAATCTGTCGAAAAGGTCCTTGACTTCCTCGCCGCAGAATATTCCTATTCTCGAAAAAGGATCCTTGGCGATGAGTTCCTTGGTCTTCATGATATAAGGCTTACCGATCTCGAACAGAGCTTTCATCTGCTCTTCGGAAAGTTCGCCCTCCATATCGATATCCGTATTGTCTGGAAGATCTATGACTTCGACCTGCGCACTCGGAGCGTAGTGACGATACTTCATTCCGGGAGCCTTAGGAGTCTCACCCTTATCAACATTGGTATGTTCACCTGATCCGATCCCGCATACTTCTTCTATTTGAGCTTTGGTAACGGCACCCGGTCTTAATACGACAGGCACTTCACCCGTAGCATCGACTACCGTGGATTCCAATCCGAAATCACTGTCACCGCCGTCAACGATCGCATAGATATAGCCGTTCATATCGTTATATACATGAGATGCCTTCGTAGGAGAAGGACTTCCCGAAAGATTGGCAGAAGGCGCCGCAACAGGACAGTCACAAAGCTTAAGAAATTCATTGGCGACTTTATGCACCGGCATCCTTATACCTACCGTATCAAGTCCCGCAGTAACGCAGGAAGGAATCTTAGGATCCTTACGCATTATGACAGTGATAGGTCCAGGCATAAATGCATCAATGAGCTTACGTGCATTATCGGTGATCTCGCTTACAAGATCGTCGATCTGGGATTTGTCATGGATATGGACTATGAGCGGATTATCTCCCGGTCTTCCCTTCGCTTCATAGATCTTTTCCACTGCATCCTTGTCCAGGGCATTGGCTCCGAGACCGTATACCGTCTCCGTAGGGAATCCCACGACTTCACCGTTCCTTAAATGCATTGCAGCATCCTTAAGTCCTTCCTTATCGGACGCCTTTATAAACTTTGTATTGTCGTATTTTCTGATCCTGTCCATTAGTCTTCATCCTTTGCCTGTCCCAAGCCGTCGGTCGCAGCAGCTACCGTAAGGCTGTTTATGATCTCATCGAGATCTCCTGCCAGTATTTCTTCCAGCTTATAAAGCGTAAGTCCGATCCTGTGATCTGATACGCGTCCCTGATGATAATTATACGTTCTTATCCTCTCGGATCTGTCACCTGTTCCGACCTGTGACTTACGCTCGGAATCTTCCTGATCCTTTGCAGAACTTCTGGCCATCTCCCAAAGTCTTGCCTGAAGGACCGCCATGGCCTTGTCCTTGTTCTTATATTGGCTTCTCTCATCCTGACACTGTACAACAAGACCTGTCGGGATGTGGGTTATCCTTATAGCGGAATCCGTTCTGTTGACGTGCTGACCACCCGCACCCGAAGCTCTGTAACGGTCGATCCTCAGATCTTCCGGATTGATCTTAACATCCGCTGCTTCAGCCTCAGGAAGCACTGCTACGGTTGCAGTTGAAGTATGTATCCTTCCGCCTGACTCAGTAACCGGTACACGCTGGACTCTGTGAACGCCGCTCTCGAACTTGAATCTGCTGTAGGCACCGCGTCCTTCGATCTCCAAGGTCACTTCTTTTATGCCTCCGAGGTCAGTCTCGTTGATATCGATTATCTCGGTACTGAATCCTCTCCTCATGCAATAGCCCTTATACATCTTAAGGAGTGTATCTGCAAACAAAGCAGCCTCTTCGCCGCCTGCTCCCGCTCTTATCTCCATGATAACGTTCCTGTCATCTCGAGGATCTTTATCGGCCAGAAGTACGAGAAGTTCCTCTTCGAGGACTTCGGATCTTTGCTTGGCATCCGACAGTTCCTGGGAATAAAGCTCGTGAAGTTCCTTGTCTTCGGGGATCGCGAGCATCTCAAGGGCCTCTTCGATCGTCTTTTGGCAATCCTCGTATTCCTTTATCTTGGTAACCTTCTCCTCGAGTTCTCCCATTTCCTTATTTAGAGCGAGGTAACGCTGCGTATCCGAAACAACTGACGGATCGGCCATTGATGACATGATCTCGTCATATCTTGCAAGTATTGATGATATCTTTTCTCTGTCTATCGACATAAGCATTCTCCTTTGAAATCAGTCTAATTCAAAGAAGCACGCTAATGGACTGAAGGAAGCTTGGCATTGAGATATGCAAGGAACTCCTTGGAAAATGAAACACTGTTTATGTCATCTGCACTAGACTTACTGAAGATATTTCTTCTGTTGTCACCTGAATATGTGATCTGCATGGAATGGATATCCGTAGTGATCCCGGTATCCTTTAAAAGATAGTCCCTGTACTCTTTTACCGGACCTTCTCCGAGAACGATCATGTATGTTCCGTTCTCCCTGCTGCATCTCTCGAAAAGCTGGCGGTCCTCATCAGTAAGTCCCTCCCGAGATATAACGATAAACGAGTACTTCGGACAGTCCTGATATATATCCCTGCTCTCGTACTGCTTTGCATCCTTACCGAATTCATTGGTTATGTAAGTAATGTTCTCTTCCGTGTAATAACTGAGCGGAAGATGTTTCTCGTCAATGGAAGTCACCTGCTCGATCTTCAGGTCCTTAAGTCTTTCAGGGACCTCTCCGATCCAATATATCTTATAGTCCGCATCAGCGATATTCTCTTTAAGCTGAGTCAGTTCATTACGTGTTTCAGTCTTTTGAAGGCTCTCGAAAATAGAGTTCGAATACTTAACGAACACAAAAAGCCCGACTACGATCAATGCGAGTATGATTATGTATATCCAAAAATTTAACTTTTTCATACGTATCTCTTTTTAATATCTCTACAACATTGTATATTAAGCAGATCAAAAAGCAATTCAAAAATCAAATCAGGCTTTATGGGCGGATATGTGCCGTTTGTAGAGAAAATTTCTTTGTTTTTGCCTATTTCTGAGTGCATTTTTCGAAAATAAATATATATAATGATAGGGTGCATTTCTATGGAGCACATATTTTCTCGAAAGGGGTTAAACCACATGATCAAAACACATGAAGTTGAACAAATGACTTGCGTTGCCAAGGGCTGCAATCATGGACCTGCTCCTATTCCTGAAGAAGGAAAGTGGATTCAGGCAAAAGAAATTAAGGATATCTCCGGTTACACACACGGTATCGGCTGGTGTGCACCACAGCAGGGTACTTGTAAGCTTTCCCTCAACATCAAGGAAGGCGTTATCCAGGAGGCTTTGGTTGAGACGATCGGTTGTACAGGTATGACACACTCTGCTGCTATGGCAGGTGAGATCCTCCCTGGTAAGACGATCCTCGAAGCTTTGAATACTGACCTCGTTTGCGATGCTATCAACACAGCTATGCGTGAACTCTTCCTCCAGATCGTTTACGGACGTTCCCAGTCTGCATTCTCTGAGGGTGGTCTTTCTATCGGTGCTGGTCTTGAGGACCTCGGTAAGGGCCTCCGTTCCCAGACAGGTACTATCTTCTCCACACTCGAGAAGGGACCTCGTTACCTCGAGCTCACAGAGGGCTACATCCTCAAACTCGCTTTGGACAAGGACGATCAGATCATCGGTTACCAGTTCCTTAAGATCGGACCTATGCTCGATCAGATCAAGAACGGTAAGGATGCTAACGAAGCATACAAAGACAACATCGGTACATACGGCAGATTCTCTGAGGCTGCTCGTTACATCGATCCACGTAAAGAGTAATTAGAGGAAGGAGATTATATAATATGGCATTGTTTGAAAGCTATGACAGAAGAATAGATCAGATCAACAAGGCTCTTAACGATAATGGTATTTCCTCTATCGAAGAAGCAAAAAAGATCTGCGACGAGAAGGGTATCGACCCTTATAAGATCTGCGAGAGCACACAGAATATCTGCTTTGAGAATGCAAAGTGGGCTTACGTTGTAGGTGCTGCTATCGCTATCAAGAAGGGCTGCACAAAGGCAGCTGACGCTGCTGAGGCAATCGGTATCGGTCTCCAGGCATTCTGTATCCCTGGTACAGTTGCTGATGATCGTAAGGTTGGTCTCGGTCACGGTAACCTCGCTGCTATGCTCCTTAGAGAAGAAACAGAGTGCTTCGCATTCCTCGCAGGCCACGAGTCTTTCGCTGCTGCTGAGGGCGCTATCAAGATCGCTGAGATGGCTAACAAAGTTCGTGTTAAGCCTCTCCGTGTTATCCTTAACGGTCTTGGTAAGGATGCTGCATTCATCATTTCCCGTATCAACGGATTCACATATGTTCAGACACAGTTCGACTACTACACAGGCGAGCTTAAGATCGTTAAAGAGACACCTTACTCTGACGGACCACGTTCAAAGGTTCGCTGCTATGGTGCAGACGACGTTCGTGAGGGCGTTGCTATTCTCTGGAGCGAGAACGTAGACGTTTCCATCACAGGTAACTCTACAAACCCAACAAGATTCCAGCACCCTGTTGCAGGCACATACAAGAAGGAAAGAATTGCTGCAGGCAAGAAGTACTTCTCTGTTGCTTCCGGTGGTGGTACAGGTCGTACACTTCACCCTGATAACATGGCTGCAGGTCCTGCTTCCTACGGTATGACTGATACAATGGGCCGTATGCACTCAGACGCTCAGTTCGCAGGTTCTTCTTCTGTTCCTGCTCACGTTGAGATGATGGGCTTCCTCGGTATGGGTAACAACCCTATGGTTGGTGCTTCCGTTGCAGTTGCAGTTGCTGTTGAGGAGTGCATGAAGTAATTTCACTTCAACTTCATATAATAGATATTAATAAGGGTTCGCTTCATTATGGAGCGGACCCTTTCTTTATGACCGACACAGTAAATAATTACCGGATCAAATGGAGCAAACCAGGACAAAAAACGCAAAACGTTTCGCTTATCATATCGAACGCCATCTATGTCAGATATTTGATTTTTATTACCGAAAATAGCAATAAAGATACCTGAAAGACTACATTAATCAAACATATATTGCTCATTTTTATACACATATTGCTCAATTGTTTTTTTGACCTTGAACAATTTCAGGCAAATGTATAGAGTGTAATTAAGAAATTAAATGCTTTTATAAGAGGAGTATCTATGAGCAAAGCTGAGCAGAACCAACCATTAGTAAGACATATTTACACAGCTGATCCTTCAGCTCATGTTTTCGATGGCAAGATCTATGTCTATCCTTCACATGACCTTGATGTAGAAGTTTCCGACAATGACAACGGTGATCAGTATGTTATGGAAGATTATCACATCCTTAAGATGGATTCCGTTACATCTGAGTGTGTTGACTGCGGCGAAGCTCTTAACATGAGGGATGTTCCTTGGGTAAGCAAGCAGATGTGGGCACCTGATTGTGCCTACAAGAACGGTAAGTATTACCTCTACTTCCCTGCAAGAGATAAGGATGGCATCTTCAGGATCGGTGTTGCTACATGTGACACACCCGCAGGTAAGTTCATTCCTGAGGCTGAGCCTATCAAGGGAAGTTTCAGTATAGACCCTTGTTCCTTCGTTGATGACGACGGACGCGCTTATCTCATCTTCGGCGGTCTTTGGGGCGGCCAACTTGAGAAATGGCAGACAGGTTCTTTCGTTCAGGGTGATCCTAATATGATCCCTGGTTCTGACGGACCTAAGGGCAATGAGAAGGCTCTCGGACCGCAGATCGCAGAACTTACTGATGATATGCTCCAGTTTAAGTCTGAGCCTAAGGAACTCGTTATCTTGGACGAGAATGGTGAGCCTTTGAAGGCTTGCGATGAGAAGAGAAGATATTTCGAAGGCCCTTGGATGCACAAGTACAACGGCAAGTATTATCTCTCATACTCAACAGGTACAACATGTTACCTTGTATATGCAACTAGTGACAGTCCTATGGGACCTTTCACATACGGCGGTAAGATCTTGGAGCCGGTTATCGGCTGGACAACACACCACTCTATCGTAGAGATCGAAGGCAAATGGTACCTCTTCTATCATGACTCTTCCCTCTCCGGCGGTGTAAACAGCAAGAGATGTGTTAAGTTTATGGAACTTACCTACAATGAGGACGGATCGATCGTAACAAAGAATCCGTACGATAACTAAAAAAGCTTGTAATGCCTCACATAATAATTTGCCCTAAGGAACTCCTAATTTATTAGGAGTTTCTTTCTATTTAGAACAAATATGTTTTGTATTGAAAAATCAGAAGTTGCGATATAATTAAGATATGGAAATGGAGGAAACAGCACAGTATGGATGATTATGGTAACAAGAATCATTTCTTGCTTCTCTTGGCGCCGATATTCGCCATTGTTATGATCCTTGTGATCGCAGGGCTTACGAGGAATATCGTTAACCCGGCATCTGCCTCGTCAGCAGCCGAGAAGATAAGTAAAGGAACTGCTACAGAAGAAAAACTCTCAACAGAAGTAGACGATGAAGAAGCAAAGAAAGTATTCATCACTTTTTCGCATGCAGGAGAGACACCTGAAGGTGAATATATCTCAGAAATGGTTACGATCGAAGACGCCGTAAAGCAAGGTGACATTCCTAAGTATGATGATAAGGAACAGGAGATAACCGTTTCAGGAACAGATAAAGCCCTTGCTGCAAATGCAGTTACGGCTCTTAAGAGCATGGGATATAAGAAAGTATCTCTGGTTTGATCACTCAGTCTCTTTATTTACGAAGGTCGGTTCTGTCTTTGAATAGACGATCTTCTGTGAACTGTAAAGACTCTTGTATCCTGAGATCAGATATGTGATCCCGACAACAATAAGATAATACTCTGCCCTCTCAAACGTGAACATTTCACAGGCTATCATCAGTGATGCCAGAGGGCAGTTCGTTACGCCGCAAAATACGCCTACCAAACCAAGTGAAGCGCAAAGTTCAGGTGAAAAGCCTGCTATGTGTCCTACTACGGCACCGAATGTCGCTCCGATAAAGAAAGAAGGCACGATCTCGCCGCCTTTAAATCCGATACTCAGGGTTATTACGGTAAAGACCATCTTAAGTATGAATGCCCACGGAACTGCTTCTCCCTTTTCAACTGCATTAAGGATGACATTTCCGCCGATTCCGTTATAGTCAGTTCCAAAGATCATTGTAAGTCCGATAAGGACGATACTTCCCGCTATGATACGGATGAACTTGTTCCTGATCGTTTTCTCGAGAAGATGCTGTGTGGAATGAAGCAGCTGGCAGAACACCATGCTTATGACCGCACACAAGATTGCAAGGACAACAGTTACGATAACACCCTTTACGGTTACGCTTCCAACATCAGGAAGTTTATAAGGAACTGCCTGAACGCCGCAAAAGAGTGCAACTTCATGAGCTACGAGAGCCGCGACCGTGCAAGGAACAAGCGCGGAATAGTACATTATACCGACGCTTACTACCTCTATAGGAAAGATAACAGCTGACAAAGGAAGTCCGAATACGGCGGAAAACGCAGCAGACATTCCGCACATGATAAGCGTTGTCTTATCCTTCTCGTTAAATCTCAGGACTTTGCTTATGGATTCACCGAGAGATCCGCCAAACTGCAAAGCTGCACCCTCACGGCCGGATGAGCCTCCGACCAGGTGTGTAAGGATCGTTGATATGATAATGAGCGGAGCCGTTCTGAAATGGATCTGGTTCTGGTTACGTATGGCACTTAAGACTGCATTTGTACCGCTGTCCTTCTCCCTGCCCGTTATCTTATAAAGAAGCACGGAGATAACTCCTGCGACAGGCATAAGGAATATGAGCCAGGAATGCTCTCCTCGAAGTTCAGTGACAAAGTTTATGCCCTTTACCATGACAACACCTACAAGACCGACGATAACGCCTGTAATACAAGCGAGCACGATCCATTTTGCAAGTGCTACAAGACTGTCAAAAAGGCTTTTGCCATCTTTTTTCCAGATCTTCTCGAATGACATAACTCCCACCCTTAATTTTTTCTAAGCTCAATATATTATAATAGGTTGTCTCGAAAATAAAAGCAGAATTATCAAAAGAGTCAGAAGGACTGCAAAAAAATACTAAGAGAAATCGAGTAGGGGGAATTTAATCCCCCTCTCACACCACCGTACGTGCCGT